>JBKHCS010000004.1:0-71133 GCA_046541715.1 Spirochaetaceae bacterium | reverse complement strand
ACCGTGCCATGTTCAGCCGGTCCATCGCCTCGAAGCGCTCGTCCATCCGGGCGAATCCCTGCTCCATCCGCTCGGCGATCAGCCGTACATCACTTTTGAGCTCGACCATGTCCCGTTTGGTGGACTCGCTGTCGCGTAGAAGCTGGTCGGTGTCCCGCTTGACAGATGATAGATCTCCTTCCAAACGCCGGGAAGGCGCCACCGCATCTTCGAGTCCCCGGGCGAAACGCCTCAGTGCCTCTTTGTCCCGGACTTCGAAGGCTTGGGAAAGATCGTTCTCGATGGTTTCGTGGTTCACGCTCAAAACCTGCCTCCTCCATTGTACCTTATACAACTGTCCTGTTGTACCCGGCGCTTCAAACCGCCGTCATAACCCTATGGGATCGGTTATCCGAGCGTGGTAGACTCCGGACATGAACGTATCGAATCGTCCCCCGGGATCCGTCACCCTCAGTTGCGGCCTCGTGCTCGCTCTTATCGCCATCTGCGGTCCCTTGCCGCGGGCCTTCGCCGAATCGCGGGTCGACCTCTCCCGGCCGGTTCCGGCCCACGGAGAGCTCTTCGGGGCGACGGAAATCTCGGGCTCTCTCGCTCCTGGGCTCTTCGATCGGAGCTTCGATTACGACCCGCGGCCCGGGAGCCTCGGGGGCAGCTATTGGCAGCTAGCCGCCGGGCTCTGGGCGGTCTATGGCGTTTCTGAGGCGGTCGCCCTGGGGCTCGATTTCTCCCCCGGGGGCGTAATCATTTCCCGATACGCCGACGAGGAGAACCGGCGCCGGGGGCGCCTCTCGGACCTGGTCTTGTCCGCCCGGTTCGAGCTTTTGGGGGATGACGGCCTGGTCGGGCCGGGGCGCCGGGGACGAACCCCCGTAGAGCTATCCGTGGGGCCCCGCATAGTGCTGGCCATGCCGGCGCCGGACTATGCAACCGCTCTGGAAAACCGGCAGGCCGGGGAGCGCTACGTCGCGGCAAACCAGGACCTCCACGCATGGGGGGCCGGAATAGGTCTCGATCTTGCCCTGTCGCCAAGCCCCGACCTGAGCCTCAGGACCTCGCATCAGCTCGACATCTTTCTCCCGGCGGAATACGACTCGGCCGGGCTTTCTGCATACGAAGAAAACGAAATCCGCCGTGCCCTGACCGGGGTCGAAGCCTTCGACACCATCTGGTACCGCTACCGCTACCGGGGGGCCGCGGGTGTCGACCGGCGGCTCAGCGAGAGCTGGGACCTCCAGCCGCTGACTCTGGAGGTCGATTACCTCCCGCCGCCGATCGTCGACGATCTCGATCCGCTTTCCGATACCGACTCCCTGCTCTTGCGCGGCGGAATCGGCGCCGAGGCCCGCATTCCCCGGCGGGAGGGCAAGGCGCCCATTCTTTTCCGGAGCGCCTACTACGCCCCTCTTCTCGGCAAGAACCGGAACGCCGAGCACACCCTTATGCTCTCCTTGGCCTTTAAGCTCCTTTAAGGCCACCCACCGGAGCGCCTTGCCCATTGCCTCGGACCCCGGGCGGGGCATCTTTTTGCAACAATTCTTCTTTCCGATGAAGCACCAGGGACTCCAGGTCGGTAGTAGTGGGTGCGCGCGCAACTACTGATACAAGGAGTAACTGAGGATGAACAATCTAAACTCGATACTTATCGAGGGAAACCTAACCCGGGACCCGGTTCTGGCAACGACCCCGAAGGGGACCCCGGTCTGCAACTTTTCCGTCGCCTCAAACCGGTTCTACCGGCAGGACACCGAAAGCAAGAAGGAAGTTTCCTTCTTCGACGTCGAAGTCTGGGCGAAGCTCGCGAACCAGTGCGGGGAGTACCTCTCGAAGGGCCGGGGCGTCCGGGTCGTCGGCCGCTTGAAGCAGGACCGCTGGACCGACAACGACGGCAAGAACCACTCCCGGGTCAAAATAGTCGGGGAGCACGTGGAATTCCGGCCGAATTTTACCGGGGCGAAACCTGCCGAGGAAGAGCTCGAGGATCCGGACGTTATCGTCGAAGCGCTGGACGAAAGCGAGGCGATGGGAGAGCAACAAGTGGAAGAACAGGAGGTGGAAGCGGCATTACCATTCTAACCCGGAACGCTTGACCCACAACCCCCGGAGACGTATTATACGGGCGTTGTGAATAGTCATAACGTATTCCAGTCAATTACTCGGTGGTGGTGGCCCAATAGGGTCTGACGCTACCTTTGCGCCGCAGGCCCATCAGAGTCGCTCACGGTGGGCCGTGCGGAACCTCCAAACGCCGCGCACATCGTGTCGCGGCTTTTTTTTGGCCCCCGGTTAAGCCGTAAGGCGGCGCTGCAGGAGTCAAGCAATGCAACGAAGAGATACGATCATCAAGGTTCTTTCCGGGGAGCGGTTTACCCCCTACGCTCTCGCTCGAAAGCTGGGAGCCGTGGCCCTCCTTGAGTCATCGTCGTACCAGAAGGGGCGGGAGCGCTACTCGGTCCTGGTGGTCCGGGAGGCGTTTCAGGTAATCCAGGACGATACAGGCATCCACCTCGAAGTCGACGGTAAGCGCCGGGCGGTAAAGAGCACCGCGAAGGACATGCTCGACGTGCTGCTCTACTTCGCCAACCAGCACGCCGAGGTGCACCAGGATTTCCCCTTTCCCGCCGGGGGCGTCGGCTACCTGGCCTACGAGTTTGCCGCTAAGTGCGACACCATCCACCTCTTGCCCCGGGAGGACCCCTTACGGCTTCCCCTCGGCGCCTTTCTCTTCGGCCACATCCTAGTGATCTTTGACCACTATACCGATCTGCTCTACCTGATCGGGCTGAATTACGCCGAGCACCAGATCGACCTGGAGGGGGAGATCTACCGGACCGAGGAGAAGATAAACGATCTCAACTTCAACTACCTGCAGCCGGACGAGAAGGAGTACACCGCCGAGCTCTTAGACGGCGACGCCGGGGCCGAGGTCTTTCTCGCCGGGGTGGAAGAGGTCCGGAAGGAGATTATCGCCGGGAACCTGCTTCAGGGGGTCCTCTCCCGGCGGATGCGTATCCGGACGAAGATTCCCGCCCTCGAAGCGTACCGGCGCCTCCGGAGCGCGAATCCCTCCCCCTACCTCTTCTACATCGATTTCGGGGACTATCAACTCTTCGGCTCCTCCCCGGAGGTCCACATAAAGGTAAAGGACGACGAGGTCCGGATCCGGCCGATCGCCGGGACCCGTCGTCGGGGGACCAACCGAAAGGAGGATAAGGCCCTCGAGGAGGAGCTCTTAGCCGATCCGAAGGAGCGGGCGGAGCATCTGATGCTCGTCGACCTTGCGAGAAACGACATCGGGCGGGTATGCCG
Source organism: Spirochaetaceae bacterium (assembly GCA_046541715.1). Classification (GTDB taxonomy): domain Bacteria; phylum Spirochaetota; class Spirochaetia; order DSM-27196; family PWMO01; genus CAYPUT01. The sequence goes on along the minus strand of JBKHCS010000004.1, from coordinate 67,827 downwards.
GCCGGGGTCCGTCGCCGTCGAGGAGTATATGTCCGTCGAGCGCTACTCCCACGTCATGCACATCGTTTCCGAGGCCCGGGGAACCTTGGCCCTGGGGAAGACCGGCATCGATGCCATCCGGGCCACCTTCCCGGCGGGGACCGTCTCCGGAGCCCCGAAGATCCGGGCCATCGAAACAATCGACCGCCTCGAGCCCCATCGGCGGGGCTTCTACGCCGGGCTCGTGGGCTACATGGAGCCCGGAGGCAACCTCGACAGCTGCATAACCATCCGGAGCGCCTTCAAGCGCGGCGAAACGCTCGTTCTCCAGGCCGGTGCCGGAATCGTCTACGACTCGACGCCGGAGCGGGAATACGAAGAAACGGGAGAGAAACTCGGCGCCCTCGCGGCGTCGGTAGGACTGGAGGGAATAAGATGATCCTGCTCATCGACAACTACGACAGCTTTACCCACAACCTCTATCAGTACCTCCGGGAGATTTCCGAGGAGGAGGTCCGGGTAATTCGAAACGACGCCGTCGACCTCGACGGAATAGCAGCCCTCGCACCGAGCCGCATCATCATCTCTCCGGGGCCCGGACGACCGGAGGATGCCGGTGTGTCGGTCGACGCCATTCGGCGATTCGCCGGAAGCGTCCCGATCCTCGGCGTCTGCCTCGGGCATCAGGCCATCGGCTACGCCTACGGCGCCGAGATCGTCGGGGCCCGGGAAATAGTCCACGGAAAAACGCAAAAGATGGACCTCGACGGCCGGGGCCTCTTCCGGTCCATCGACACACCGGCACTCTTTACCCGGTACCACTCCCTGGTGATCGACGAGGAGAGTCTCCCGGCCGAGCTCGAGATAACCGCCCGGAGCCCCGACGGGGAGATTATGGGAGTTCGCCACCGGGAGGCCCTGGTTGAGGGTGTCCAGTTTCACCCTGAATCGATCGCCGGCGAGGCCGGAAAGAAGCTTCTCGGTAACTTTCTCCACTACCGCCGGGAGCCCTTCGTCTACCCGGCGACTCTCGGAAGCGTCCTCGCGGGAGAAAGCCTCTCCCGGGAGGGGGCCGAGAACTTTATGCAGGAGCTTACCGAAGGTAACTTGAGCGAGGCGCAGGTAGGCGCGTTTCTCGCGGCCCTCGCGGCAAAGGGGCCCGCGCCGGAAGAGATTGCCGGGTGTGCCGCCGTGCTCCAGCAGAAGCGCACGGTTATCCGGTCCGACCGGCCGATACTGGACACCTGCGGAACCGGGGGGGACGGCGCGGGAACCTTTAACATCTCGAGCTTCGCGGCTCTGGTGGCGGCAGCGGCCGGGGCGACGGTGGCGAAGCACGGTAACCGGGCCATCAGCTCCAAGAGCGGAAGCGCGGACTTCTACGAAGCCCTCGGGATGCGCATCAACCTGACTCCGGCCGAAAGCGAAGAGCTTCTCGCCGACGAGGGGTTTGCCTTCCTCTTCGCCCCCCTCTACCACCAGGCGATGAAACACGCCGCCGTACCCCGGCGACAGCTGGGTATCAAGACCATCATGAACCTCCTCGGCCCCCTGGCGAACCCTGCCGGCGCGGCGTATCAGTTAATCGGCGTCTACTCGGAAGCGATGTGCGAGCCGGTCGCCCGGGCGGCGCAGATGCTCGGGCTCAAGCGGGGGTTGGTTGTCCACGGTCTCGACGGCCTGGACGAGATCTCGGTCTCTTCGGACACCCGTATCGTCTACTTCGACGACTCCGGGGCGTTCGAGAGCTTCGTCGTAACACCCGAGGAGTTGGGGATCGAGCGATACCCCGAGGGTGGGCTTGCCGGCGGGGAGGCGAAGGAGAACGCCGAAATCGGCCGCCGGCTTCTTGCCGGTGGCGGCCCCGCCGCCCTCCGGGACGCGGTCTGCCTGAACGCCGGGGCCGGGCTTGCGATCTACAACCACGGAACCGGCGCACCGGGAACCCGGGGGGCGGTGGTCGAGGCCATCCGCGGCGGCTACCGGCGCGCCCGGGAGCTCCTCGAGAGCGGCGCCGTCGACGAAAAGCTCAAGCGCATCGTCGCGGTAACTACGGGGAAGCGGGCGAGGATAGCCGGATGAGCGTATCCGCCGCCCGAGACGCCCTCGATCCCGGGGCCCTGGGGATTCTCCTCGAGATCGCCGAAGAGCGTATCCGGCGGATCGAGCGCCGTGGGGCGGCCCAGGGTTGCTCCCTCCCTGCGCGTCGGGAAGCCCCGGTGGCACCCTTTCTCCGGGAGCCGAGGATTATCTGCGAGGTAAAACGCTCCTCTCCCTCGGCGGGGGAGATCGCCCGGGGCCTGGACCCGGTTGCCCAGGCGCTCCGGTACGCCGCCGCCGGGGTTCCCTCAGTCTCGGTGCTGACCGAAGAGGGGCGCTTCTCCGGGAGCCTGGAAGACCTGATTCGGGTAAAGGCCGCCCGGCCGGACCTGGCCCTTCTGCGAAAGGACTTTCTCCTGACCGAGGAGGACCTCGATGTCTCCTTCCGGGCCGGCGCCGACGCGGTCTTGCTTATCGCCGCCCTCCTGACTGCCGAGGCCCTCGGTCGCCTCTACCGCCACGCCGGCCGGTTGGGGCTTACGGCCTTGGTGGAGGTCCACGACCAAGACGATGTGGCGAAGGTCCGCACGCTTGCGCCTCCTTTTGTGGGAATCAACAGCCGAAACCTCAAGACCTTCGCCGTGGACCCCTTCGGGCCCCTGGCCCTGATTCCCGGCATCGACTGGCCCTCCCAGGTCGTCTTCGAGTCGGGCATCTCCCACCCGGAGCACATCCGGGTTGCCCGAGACGCGGGGTTCTCCGGGGTCCTCGTCGGCGAGGCGGTGGTCCGCCGCCCGGCGCTCCTGCCGCGGCTCGTCGAGGCCGCCCCGGCCGGGAATCCGGCTTCGGCCGCGAACTCGGCCCCGGCCGGGAATCCGGCTTCGGCCGCGAGCCAAGCTCCGCCTGCAAACCCGGCCCCGTTGGACAGCCCAGCCCCCGTCCCGGCCCGGCCGCCGGAGCGTTTCTTCTGGCGGCGCCTCGCAGCTCGCAGGGAGGCGGCGACGGCCGGCGGCCCTCTTCGGCCCCTGGTCAAAATATGTGGGATTACCAACCGGGAGGATGCGCACCGTGCCGCAGGGCTCGGGGCCGACCTGCTCGGCTTCGTATTCGCCGAGTCTCCCCGGAGGGCCGAACCGGAGCTCCTCGAGGCCCTATCGGATCTCGATGCGCTAAAAGTCGGGGTCGTGGTGACCTCCGGCGGGCCGGGGGAGAGAGCGCTGCCGCCGGGAGTCGGAGAGCTACTCCGCCGAGGTCTCCTCGACGCGGTGCAGTTTCACGGCGAGGAGGCACCCGAGGAATGCGGCGGGGTAGCCTTTCCCTACTACCGGGCCCTCCGGGTCCGGAGCCCCGAGGACCTTGCGGAGGCGCAGCGCTACGCCTGTCCCCGGGTGCTCTTGGACCATTACGACCCGAAGCTCGCCGGAGGGACCGGCCGGCGTATCGACGCCGAAATCCTTTCCTCCGACGCCCTGCCGCGGCCCCTCTGGCTTGCCGGGGGGCTCGCCCCGGAAAACGTGGCCGAGGCGGTCTTCCACTACCGTCCGGAGCTTATCGACGCGTCGAGCCGCCTGGAGTCGACCCCGGGACGGAAGGACCCGGGGAAGCTCAAAGATTTCTTCAAAGAGGTAGACCATGCCACACTACGATAGCTACTACGGAGAGTTCGGCGGCGCCTACGTGCCGGAGGTTCTCCGGCCGGCTATAGAGCAGCTTCAGCAAGCCTTCGAGGCGGCGGCGGGGGACGACGCATTCTGGGCGGAGTTCGACTCGATCGGCCGGGACTACGTCGGCCGGCCGACGCCCCTCCTCTATGCGGATAACCTAACCCGTCACCTCGGCGGGGCGCAGATCTACATCAAGCTCGAGGGCCTCGCCAATACCGGAGCCCACAAGATAAACAACGCGATCGGCCAGGCCCTCTTGGCCCGGCGCCTCGGCAAGCACCGGATTATCGCCGAGACCGGGGCGGGGCAGCACGGCTTCGCAACGGCGGCGGTCTGCGCCAAGTTGGGGCTCGAGTGCCGGGTCTACATGGGGGAGGTCGACGTTCGGCGGCAGCAGCCGAACGTCTTCTGGATGGAGCTCTTCGGCGCCGAGGTGGTTCCGGTTACCTCAGGAAGCAAGACCCTAAAGGACGCGGTCAACGAGGCGCTCCGGGACTGGGCCGAGAGCTTTCCGGATACCCATTACCTGATCGGGTCGGCCCTCGGGCCGGCCCCGTATCCGGCGATGGTCCGGGAGTTTCAGGCGGTTGTCGGCCGGGAGGTCAAGAGCGAGCTCGAGAGGAGGGGAGTCGATCCGACCGCACTGGTCGCCTGCGTCGGCGGGGGAAGTAACGCCATCGGGTTCTTCGAGCCCTACCTTACCGAGAAGGCACCTCGGCTTGTCGGCGTCGAGGCCGGGGGCCGTAGCCTGAGCTTCGGTGACCATGCGAGCCGGATGCAGGGCACCGGCCGGGTCGGGGTCGTCCAGGGGTACAAGAGCCTCTTTCTCGTCGACGACGACGGACAGGTCGGAGAGACCCACTCGATATCAGCCGGGTTGGACTACCCCGGCATCGGACCCCAACTGGCCGCCTTAGGGCTCTCCGGCCGGGTGGAGTTTCGCACCAGCTCCGACGACGCGGCCCTCGAGGCGATGGGGCTCTTCGCCCGGAAGGAGGGTCTGGTATTCGCCCTCGAGAGCGCCCACGCGGCGGCCCAAGTGGTGGAGATGGCCCCGAAGATGAGCCGGGACGAGGTGATCGTCGTCAACATGTCGGGAAGAGGCGACAAGGACCTCTTTATCGCCGCCCGGGCTTTGAAGCCCGAGGCGTGGAAGCGTTTTCTCGAAAGCGAGGCAGCCACACTATGAGCTACCAGGGAGTAATGGCCCATCTAATCTCTCACTACCCCGACGCAGAGGCATTCTGGGAGGTCGCTTCGGGGATTGTCGACGGGGGAGCCGCCGCAGTGGAGTTACAGTTTCCCTTTAGCGATCCCACCGCCGACGGCCCGGCCATCCAGAATGCCTCGTCGGTGGCCTTGAAGGCCGGCTTTACCCTCGCCGCGGGGTTCGACTTTCTGCGGCGCCTCCGAAGCATGACCGACCGGCCGATCTTCCTGATGACCTACGCCAACGTTCCGATGATCAGGGGGGTCGACCGGTTTGTCGGAGAGGCGGCGGAGGCCGGCGCCCGGGGGCTTATCGTTCCCGACCTTCCCCCGGGGGACGACGAAGGACTCTATGCTGCCGGGGCCACTAGCGGCGTCGCCGTGGTTCCCGTCGTGGTTCCGAGCCTCTCGGATGCCCGCCGCCGTCTGATAGAAGAGGTGAAGCCGGAATATCTCTACGTGGCCCTCCGCCGGGGGACCACCGGCAGAGAGACCGAGATCGGGCCGGATCAGATCGAGTTTCTCGACTGGGCCCGGGAGAAGGCGGGAAAGCTGATGGGCGGGTTCGGCATCCGGCGCAGGGAGCAGATCGACGTACTTAAGACCCACCTCGACCTTGCGGTGGTGGGGTCGGCCATCGTGAATGTCATCGATGGCACTCGGGAGGGTATCCGCGAAAGGGTAACAACCTTCGTCAGGGGTTTGACGGAAGAGCCCCATTCCACCGATACTCTTCCCCGGAGGTCCGGCTGATGCAGGTAGAGATTACGACGGAGAACTTCGAATCCGAGGTTCTTAAGTCCGATGTTCCCGTTATTGTCGATTTCTGGGCCGAGTGGTGCATGCCCTGTAAGATGATCGCTCCCGCACTGGAGGAGCTTGCGGATCAGTACGACGGTAAGGTCAAGGTCGGCAAGCTCAACGTCGACGAGCAAGCCGACCTGGCGGCGCAGTACGATATTATCAGCATTCCGACGCTGCTCCTCTTCAAAGACGGCGAGGTAGCGGACCAGCACGTCGGAGCCGCCCCGAAGCCGAGGCTCGAGGCGCTCTTCAAGGACCACGCTTAAGCCATCTGCTTTATGGCACGTAGACCTCGTCGGTGTTGACCGCCCCGAAGGTTGCCCCTCGGGTCGGGGTGATGTGCCAGTCGGCCGAACTGTTCGTGTCGCCCGCTTCGGAGCTTCTCGAAATAGAACGCGTCGCGGTCGAGTCCTCCGGGTCGATGCAGTCCTCCGGGGCAATCGCGTCACCGGCGGCTTCCCAGGCGCCGGCGGCAAAGAGCTCCTCGGCCTGGGTGAGCATTCGGCTGCTCCCGAAGCCGCGGTAGTTGGTGTCCGATGCGCTTGTCCGGTTGCTGTAGAGAACCGCATCGATGATGCGGCCGAAGGGTTGCTCGGCCAAGGTCACGGCCCCGTTGTTTCCGGTAAGCCCATCGCCCCCGGGTATCCAGACGTCCCAGGCCGAATCGGTGGCGTCGATGCCGCCGGACTCCGCCGGGTCGTCGATTTCGGTTACCTCTTCGGGAATCCCTTCCGGCCGGTAGTGGACCACGACATAGGCCCCCGCCGGAAGCTCCATTGCCGGGAAGACGTACCGGGTTTCCCACTCTCCGGGGGACCCTTCGTAGAGGGTGAGGCCCCCGAGATTTCCGGCGCTCTTCACGTAAAGCTCGACCACGTCCGGTCTCCCCGTGGACCCCTGGGGGGTCAGCTCGTTGATGAGGATTTCCGGCACTTCGTCGTTAAAGCCGTAGAACGACGCGATAAAGGTGGTGCTGTTTCCCGCGCCGTCTTCCACCCGCCCTTCGAGGGTGTATTCGGCTCCGGGGACGCTCCGGTGCTCCGTCTCGACGATCACCGACCTCTCTTGGACCCGGGCCGAAGCAGCCCCGAGGGCGTCGCTTACGGCGACGGTTTCCGGGGTAATGGTGACCGCCTCGTCGAAGTCGACGGCAACCTGATTGGGACCGACGGCCCGGATTCCCAGGTAGACGGGGGGTAGGAGATCCCCCCAGTTCTCGTCCTTCGCCTCCTGCAGGGGAGCACAGGACGCGAGCACCATGGCGGCAAGGAGCAGTCCCGCTCCTCTACGGCCCAGGGTGGTTGTTTTCCGTATCATTTTTGTCCTCCTCACCCCCTACAACGGGGCCGGGACGCCCGGCGATTCAAATCTTGGCGCCGGATGCGTCGGGCGAAGTCCCGCTCAGGCGCCGGCGACCGGCGCCCAGTGGCAAAAAAGTCCAAAACCTGGACAGCGAACTCCCCGGAGGATATACTCACCGCATGGCAGAAAACCCACTCTACGAGAAGTACGGCCAAAGCCTCGGAGCCGGCCGCGTGATATTTAGAGAAGGTGAGGAAGGGAAGCACATGTACATTATCCAGGACGGGACGGTGCGGATTACCCGTTCCATCGATGGGAAGGAACATGTGCTCGCCGACCTCGGGAAGGGCGACTTCTTCGGCGAGATGGCGATCGTCTCCCGGATCAAGCGGACCGCGAGCGCGACATCGGTTACGCCGGTCCAGCTTCTGGCCTTCGACCGCCAGGGTTTCCAGAGCATGATCGAGAAGAACTCGAAGATCGCGATGAACGTCATCGACAAGCTCTGCCGCCGGGTCGAGCAGGCCAACAACCAGATTCAGAGACTCTTTCAGAAGAACGAAGAAAGCATGATTGCTGCAAACCTCTACTTTCGATTTCTCGAGAAACCGGCGGAAGAGCAAGCCCTGGCTCTCGACCGTGCCTGTAAGGAGATCGGGATGGAGCTGGAGGTGCCGGCGGAAAAGGTGCGCGAAAAGGTCTTGGGACTTGCCGAGAAGAAAGTAGTGTCGATCTCCGGAAACGCTCTTCGGCTTACCAGCAAGGAGAGACTCTCCGCGATCGCCGAAGACGTGTAACAGGAAGGTGTTTGTATGTGTGGTGTAATCGGGTACTGCGGCCCGAAGGCGGCGGCGCCGATTCTCATCGAAGGGCTCAAGCGCCTCGAGTACCGTGGTTACGACTCCGCCGGCATCTGTGTCGGGGACACAGGCGCTTTGACGGTTATCAAGTCCAGCGGCAAGATTGCCGACCTCGACGTCCGGGTCCCCGCCGAGCTCTCGGGGCACTACGGAATTGGTCACACCCGGTGGGCGACCCACGGCGAAGTAAACGACATCAACGCCCATCCACATGTCGATAATTCCGGGAAGGTGGCGCTGGTCCACAACGGCATCATCGAGAACTATCAATCCCTCAAAGAGAAGCTCGAAGAGCAGGGGTACGTTTTTCAGTCGGAAACCGACACCGAGGTAATCGCCTTCTTGGTCGCCGACCTTTACGACGGAGACCTGGAGCAGGCCGTAAAGCAAGCGTGCACTCTCTTAAAGGGGACCTACGGAATTCTCGTCGTCCACGCAGACGAGCCGCAGCGGATCGTCGGGGCCCGGAACGGCTCTCCCTTGGTTCTCGGTATCGGCGAGGGCGAGATGTTCCTTGCCTCCGACGTAACGGCGATTCTCGCCCATACCAAACAGGTTATCTACCTCGAGGACGGCGAGGTCTGCGCCATCACCCCAGAGAGCTATACGACGACGGATCTCCGGAACCGGGCGGTCGATAAGAAGATCGACTATATCAGCTGGGAGCTCGAGGAGATGGAGAAGGGCGACTACGAGACCTTCATGGAAAAGGAGATCTACGAGCAGCCGGAGTCGATACGCCGGGCCATGCAGGGGCGCCTCGACCGGGAGTACGCCACCGGAAAGCTCGGGGGGCTCAACATGAGCCGCCGGGAGCTCCTCGACATCGAGCGGGTCAAGATTATCGCTGCCGGAACCTCCTTCCACGCCGGGCTGGTAGCATCCTACCTTCTCGAATCGGTGGCCCGGATTCCCTGCACGACCGAATTGGCCTCTGAGCTGCGCTACCGGAACCCGATCGTCGAGCGTAACACGCTCTACTTCGCCATTTCCCAATCCGGGGAGACAGCCGACACCCTCTACGCGATGCGAGAGCTTCAGCGAAAAGGTGCCCGGGTTCTCGGCATTTGCAACGTCGTCGGCTCGACGATCCCCCGGGAGTCCGACGGCGGGGTCTACATCCATTCGGGGCCCGAGATTGCCGTCGCCTCGACCAAGGCTTTTACGAGCCAGGCGACCGCACTCTATCTGGTTACCCTTATTCTCGGGCGCATGCGCCACCTCTCGGTGGAGCAGGGCCTCTCGTTTATCACGGCCCTTGAGCGGCTTCCGGACCAGATCGAAGAGATCCTGTCCCGGAGGGACGCCATAAAGGCCGTGGCCGACCGTTACGCCGGCGCTCCGGACTTTCTGTTCTTAGGCCGGGGCATCAACTACCCCGTCGCCCTCGAAGGCGCTTTGAAGCTCAAGGAGATTTCCTACATCCATGCCGAGGGCTACAGTGCGGCGGAGATAAAGCACGGACCGATCGCGCTGATCAACGAGGATACTCCAAGCCTCTTTATCGTCCCCGACGACTCGCTTCGGGACAAGGTCATATCCAACCTCAAGGAGGTAAAGGCGCGAAAAGGGCCGGTTATCGCCCTGGCCGTCGACGGGGACGAAGAGGTGGCCCGGATCGCCGACGACACCATTTATGTTCCCCACACCAACGAGCTCTTCTACCCCTTTCTGATGGTGGTTCCACTCCAACTCCTGGCCTACTTCTGCGCCATAAAGCTCGACCGCAATGTCGACCAACCGCGGAACCTTGCCAAGAGCGTTACCGTCGAATAACGCATCCCGACGCGCCTCGAAGCTCGCCGGGGTTCTTCTCTGTCTCTTTACCCTCGCCGTCATCCCGGGGTGCGGCGCCGGCGGCGACCCCGACGGCTTCGGCGAAGCGCCCCGCCCCCCCTCCTACGACGGAGCCCTTCCGACACCCCCGCCACCCCCTCCCGAGGCCGGCATACTCTTGAGCGGCCCCGTAGACGGGAAGGGACTTTCCTTTCTGCCGCCGAACGTCATTTCCTTCTCCTACGCCCTCTACGAGCTCGACGAGAACCGTCTGGAGGTCTACTTTACCCGGGACGAGGTATTCGGGGTGGACGGCTGGGAAACGGTAGACTGCGGTTCCTTTGCTCTTCGTCGGAACGTCGACGAAGAGGTCTTTCTCTACGAATCTCCCGACGGGTGGAGCCTCTTCGTCAACTCGACGGTCTTCTTGGACGACCCCTGCGGTCTCTTCGGAGGACTAGCCGACCGGGTTTCCTTCTTTAGCCGATCCCTCGGGCCCGGTCAGTCGCCCCTTCCGGCGGTCTTTCTGACCGGGCAGTAGCTAAACCGGCCTCGATATCCCGTCGATACTTAAAGACGTGAAAGGATCGGCGTTTTTCGTGGCATTTGTCCTACTGGCATCCGCCGTGTTTCCGGTGGATCTTTCTCTCGGACCGGAGGATCTGATTATCGAGCAGAGCCTCGAAGGGGGCTACCTTTTGCGAATCCGGCAGAAGCCGGGGGTCAACTCGGTCTTGGTTACCGAATCCACCGAGGACCCGGAGCGGGAAGTCGCAACCTACGCCTTTCGAAACCCGACGTTTCACCCTTTGAACGGAGAGGAACGGCGGGTTCTGAACGGTGAGTTTCTTCCGCCGGAGATGCACTTTCTCGTCGATTCGACCCCAGCCCCGGACCCGGACCTCGGGAAGGCGTTCCACGTCTTTGTCCCCTACGTGGTGGAATACGGCTATCCCTGGTCCCGGCAGGGGGAGCGGCTGATCGTCGACGGCGCATACCTGAACGTGCGCACCTTCGAGGCGACCCACGCGAGCTACGCCGGTGCCTTCCTGGATAACCCCTTCGTTCTCCGGGTTACCCAGGCGCCGATGGAGGTAACCCCGGAAACGCCCTTGGACGAACGTTACATGCCGGATACGGCGAGAAGCTACGAGGACATTGCCCGGGCGAGCGACGGTGTGGTCCGGTACTCCGAAGGGGAAGAAGACCTGGTCGATCAAATCGGGGAGATTATCGCCGGGGTGGAAGGAGGAAATATCGACCTGGTCTTAGCGCTCGATTCGACCCAGAGCATGGAAAACGACGTACCGGCGCTCCGGCGTAGCCTCGTTCCCCTGCTCCAAAGCACATTGGAAGGCTTTGAGCGCTTCCGGATCGGGATTGTCTACTACAAGGACTACATGGAGGACTACCTTACCCGAACCGTCGCCTTCCAGAACGACCTTTCGGTGGTCCAGCGGGCAATCGACGGCCTCCGGGTGGCCGGGGGGCGGGACATTCCCGAGGCGGTCCACGAAGCCCTCTACGCGGCGGTGGTCAACTTTCCCTGGGTGGCGGAGAACCGTCTGGTCATTCTAGTGGGCGACGCCCCGCCCCACGCGCGTCCCCGGGGCGCAGTGACCGAAGAAATGGTCTACGAAGCGGCCCGGGAGCATAACGTTAGGCTTAACACGATAATTCTGCCCCACTGACAGTCCGTTACTCCCGGGGCGGGGAGCCGAACATCCGAGCCCGGGGGAGATTCCGTTCTTCTTCGATCTGCTCCAAGAGCCGTTCAGAGAGAACCCGGGGCCACGCCGGGAGTGGTCGTTCATCGTCCGGGTCCTCGTAGGCGGCCAGGACGTCTTGAAATAAGCGCTCTGCCGTATCGAGGTCCCCTTCTTTGTAGTAGGTAAAGGCAATCTCGTACCGCGCGGCGATGCGATTGGGCCAGTCTTCCGGAAAGCGCTCCAAGAAGGTCTCGTAGTAGTGCCTCGTAACCTCCCACCTATCGTTCTCCGACGCTTCCTGGGCGAGCTGGAAGATCTCCATCTGAGAAAGACCTTCGGGCACCTCTTCCGGAACCGTGGAGCATCCGAGAACAAGAGACGAAAGAAGAAAAACGACGAGGCTCATCAGGGCCCCGGGGTATCGGCGGGCTGATTTCTGCTGTTCCATGCGGTTGTGAAGTAGAGCCTACTCACCGGCGGTGAGTCGGTCAAGCTTAAGACGCCGATTTACCCTTTGACCGTTTGCCGGTAGAATCCGCGGCATGGTCGCAACAGTTGTTAACGCCCTCGCGGTAGTTCTGGGGTCCGCCCTCGGTCTGCTCATTGGCAGCCGCCTCGCTAAGAGCTTTCAGGACACGGTCTACAACGGCATCGGCGTTGTCTCCGTCATTATCGGTATCTCGATGGCCCTTCAGACCCAGCGAATACTCTACCTGGCCCTTGCGCTGGTCTCCGGGGGCCTCCTCGGCACCTGGTGGGGCGTCGAGAACGGAATACTCAAGCTCGGCAACTGGTTAAAGAGGCGTTTTGCCTCCAAAGAGGGTACCGGGGATTTTGCCTACGGCTTTCTTACCGCCTCGGTGCTCTACTGCGTCGGTGCCTTGACCATCGTCGGTGCCTTCCAGGCCGGCACGGAAGGCGACTATCAGCTTATCCTGACAAAGTCCGTGATGGACGGCTTTATGTCCATTCTTCTGGCGAGCGCCCTGGGGATCGGGGTCGGCTTCTCGGCTCTCTCGATCGTGGTCTACCAGGGAGGACTGACCCTCTTAGCGGTCTGGATCCGCCCCATCGTCACGCCGCTTCTCCTTTCGGAGATAAGCGGCGTCGGGGGCGCCATGGTGGTGATGATAGGGTTGAACCTGCTCCGGGTTAAGGAGATTCGCACCGGAGACTTTATCCCGGCGCTCCTCGTCGTTATTCCCTTGGTGCTCCTGGACCCGCATTTGGCGATTCTACGCCTCGGATAGGAGCGCTCGGACACAAGCCTCCGGCGCTAGGCCCAGCGAACGAGTCCCGGAAGGAAGGGATGAACCAGGTCCGGATGCTTCGGAAGCACTCGGACCGCGACACCTTGGCGTCCCGGTACCCGGCAGGCGAAGGTCCCGGAGAAGTCTATCTTGTGGTCCTTCGAAGCGTTGACGGGGGTAAGGGGAGTCCGTTCGGGCTCGACGATCTCACCCTGGGCGTCGAGGCGGCCGTAGAAGGCCTCTACGGTAATGTCCTCCGGCGAGAGCCCCGGGCAGTGCAGCCCGGCCTCCACGGTTACCGCGTCTCCCACCTGAATCTCACCGCTCCCGGTCTTCCGCACGTAATCGAATCGAAGGGAGTGCCACGCGGCGTTGATCCGGTCGACGTAACCGGCGACGTCCTTTGCTCTCGCGAAACCGTTGGCCGTTACGCGGTCGAAGTGTCCGAGGGCGGGCTCGTAGAAACGGTCGTAGTAGTCGACCAGCATCCGGTGGGACGCGAAGTTCGCTCCCATGTATGCTATCGACGCCTTCATCATTCGGAGCCATTCCCGGGGGAGGCCGTCCCGGCCGCGGTCGTAGTAGGTCGGAACGATTTCCCGTTCCAATAGATCGTAGAGCGCTTTGCTCTCGATTTCGTTCTGGATCTCCGGATCCTCGTACTCCTCCCCGTTACCGATGGCCCACCCGAGCTCCGGCGCGTACGCTTCGGCCCACCAGCCGTCGAGAGTCGAGCAGTTTAGGACGCCGTTTAGGGCGGCCTTCATCCCGCTGGTGCCGCTCGCCTCCATCGGCCGTCTCGGTGTGTTCATCCAGAGGTCGCTTCCGGAGACAAGCTGCCGGGCGATGGTAATGTCGTAGTTTTCCAGAAAAAGGATTCGACTCCGGACCTCCGGTTTCCCGGCGAAATGCACGATCTCCCGGATAAGATTCTTCCCCGGATCGTCGTGGGGGTGTGCCTTTCCGGCAAAGATAAGCTGCACCGGCCGCTCTTCGTTCGAGAGGAGCCGCAGCAGCCGCTCCGGGTCGTCGAAGAGCAGGGTTGCCCGCTTGTAGGTCGCGAAGCGCCGGGCAAAGCTAATGGTAAGAATGTCCGGAGAGAGCACCTCGTTTGCCAGGAAGAGCCGGTTCCCCGAAAGTCCCCGGCGGCTCAACTGCTTTCGCAGTCGGTCACGCGAAAAGGCGACTAGATGCGCTTTCCGGCGCTCGTGGGTTCTCCAAAGCTCCTCGTCGGATACCCGGTGTATCCGGTCCCAAATTTCGAGGTTCGCCGGCTCGTCGTAGAAACGGGCTCCGAAGTAGCGGTCCAGGAGCTCCTGCATGTCCTGCGAGAGATAAGTCCGGGGATGGACACCGTTTGTTATACTCGAGATCGGAATCTCAGACTCCGGGAGCCCCGGCCAGAGGCTCCGCCACATCTGCCGGCTTACCTCGCCGTGAAGGAGGCTGACGCCGTTATTGTGGGCCGAGAGCTTTAGCGCCAAGACCGTCATGCAGAAGCTTTCGGTGGTATCCTCCGGGTTCTCCCGGCCGAGGGCCATAAACTGCTCCCAGCTCAGGCCGGTACCCTGGGCCACGCTCTCGAAGTACTTCTGCATGAGCTCCGGGGTAAACCGTTCGTTTCCCGCAGGGACCGGCGTATGGGTCGTAAAGATGTTGGTGGGCCAGACGGCCTGCACGGCTTCCGACAGGTTAAGGCCGTGCTCGGCGACGTGCTCCCGGACGCGCTCGATCGCGAGAAAGGCCGAATGTCCTTCGTTCATGTGCGCGACGGCCGGGTTGATTCCCAAGGCCCGGAGGGCCCGGATACCGCCGATCCCGAGAAGAATCTCCTGACGGATTCTGGTCTCCCGGTCGCCGCCGTAAAGGGTCGAGGTGATGTCCCGGAACTCGGCTGAATTCTCCTCGATATTGGTGTCCAGGAGATAGAGGGAGATGCGGCCGACCATGACCTCCCATAGCCGGGCGGTAACTGCGCTTCCGGCCATATCGACGACAATCTTGACGTCGTTTCCCTCGGCGTCGAGACACCGCCGAACCGGCATGTTGTACCAGTCGTTCTCCGGGTAGGACTCCTGCTGGTATCCGTCGGCGTTCAAGTACTGCTGGAAGTAGCCTTGCCGGTAAAGCAGCCCTACGGCGACCAATGGAAGGGCAAGATCCGACGCGGTCTTCAGATGATCCCCGGAAAGCAGGCCGAGTCCTCCCGAATAGATGGGCAGGCTCACGTCCAACCCGTATTCCATCGAGAAATAGGCGATGGTCTTGTCCCGGGGTCCCCGGTACCACCCATCCCCAGATTGATACTCCTCAAACCGGGCGACTACCCGTTCGAGGGCCGAAAGGTAGGAGTCGTCCTGGGAGAGCACCTGGAGCCGTTCTTGGGAAACCATGCCGAGTACCCGGACGGGGTTCTGACCCGAACGGAGCCAGGCATCGTAGTCGAGGCGGATAAACAGGTTGACCGCATCGTGATTCCAGCTAACCCAGAGGTTCCTGGCAAGGTCCTGTAACGGCGCCAGGGGGGGCGGCAGCTTCGGCTGCACGGTATAGGGTAGTACATTCATAGGCTTTCTCTTTTCGACTAACTTAGGCTTTCGGGGTGCTCATCGACAATGGTTATTACCGAACTCGATCCGTCGGTTGCGTCGAGAGCGTCGATTTCCGCCACCGCGGTCGCTACGTTCTTCTCCTTGGCGGGATGCACGGTGATGACCACCGGCACAAAATGCTTGGAATCGTGGTCCGATGTCGTGCTCGGTAGCTCGTCCTGGAGGACGCTCGAGATGTTGATACCGTGTTTTCCGAGGATCGTGGTAATCCGGGCCAAGGCGCCGGGGGTGTCGTCCACCATCACCCTAAGGTAGTAGCGGTTTACCGTCTCCTCGACGGCTATCTGCTTGTGCTGCTTTACCTTGTCCGGCCAATAGCCGTACCGCTTAAAGACGTTCTGGATCGACCCCGCCGCGAGTCCGGCGATATCCGCAACGACGGCGCCGGCGGTAGGAGACCCGCCTGCACCCCGGCCGTAGTACATCGTATGGCCCGTGGCGTGCCCGTAGACGCTTACGGCGTTGAATGGTCCCGAAACCCAGGCCAACGGATGGTCCTTGGAGATAAAGGCGGGCCGGACCCGGAGGGCGATGCCGTCCCCCATCCGGGTCCCGATGGCAAGCAGCTTGACGACGTACCCGAGCTCGTCGGCGTAGAGCACGTCGTCACTGTCGAGGCCGTCGATGCCTTCGACGGGAATCGCCTCGAAGTCGACCCTTTGCCCGAAGGCGATAGCCGCCATAATCGCGAGCTTGTGGGCCGAATCCACCCCGGTTACGTCGAGGGTCGGGTCCGCCTCCGCCAAGCCCTTGCTCTGGGCACCCCAGAGCGCCTCGGAGTAGGACTCGCCCTTCTGGATCATCTCCGTCAGGATAAAGTTGCAGGTACCGTTTACGATACCGTAGAGGGCCTCGATGCGGTTGGCCACCAGCCCGTCGAAGAGCGCCCGGAGAATCGGGATACCACCTCCACAGCTTGCCTCGAAGGCGATAGCCACCTTGTTCGTTCTTGCGAGGGCCAGAAGCTCCACGCCGTGATGGGCCAGAAGAGCCTTGTTCGCCGTGACGACGTGCTTTTTCGCCTGAAGCGCCTGCTCGATAATCTCTTTGGCCTTCGTCGTCCCGCCGACTAACTCGACGACGATCGAAACCTCGTCATCTTCCAAAGCCCGATCGAGGTCCGTTTCGAAGAGCGTGTCGTCGAGTTGCAGATGTCGCGCGTAGGTAAAGTTGCGATCCACGATGTAACGAATAACGAGATCGAAGCCGCTCTTGGTCTTCAAAAGCGCCCGGTCTCTCAACAAAATTTCTGCTACGGCTCCGCCGACGGTTCCACAACCGACCAGCGCAATACCTACCTGTGATTTTTTCACCTGATCTGCTCCATGGGGTAAGACGCGGGTCATCCTACGGTTCCGACAAAGCCGTTGTCAACCTGCGCTCTCCACTGTTACCGTAACGCTGATGCCCCGGCTACCGTTGGCCTTGTTTTCCGGAACCGAACCCGTCCTCGACCTCTTCGAGCCCGCCGCCGGGCCGGTCCCGGGGACACCGGCGGATCCGGGGACACCGGTGCCTCCGGAGACCCTGCCGCCGGTGGTCTACTGTTCCGAGGAAGCCGCCGGAGCCTGGGGGGCCGGGCCCGGCCCTGTCGTCGTCTGGGGATGGCCTGTTCTCCGGTTGGTCGCCGGATCGGGCGGAGACTCGATCTACGCCCACGAGCGCCCCCTCGGCCCCCGGGAGGCGCTGCTCTTGGCCCTTGCTCTCGAGGGGCGCACCGGCAGCTATTCCTGGGAGGAGATGCACCGTATCGTCGCCTACTGCGAGCGCTTCGCACTCGATGTCGATCCGGAGGTAAGCCGGGCGGCCGTCGGCGACGGGGGCCTGGTATTCCGGGTCGAGCGCTACCGGGCCCTTCCCCCGCTTCTCCGGGGCGCCCTGGACCGGGGAGCGATCGACCTCAAGACCGCCGAAGCCCTGAGCCCTCCGGCTACCGAGGGCAACCGCCGGGACGAGGTGCTCGGAAAGCTCTTGTCCGCCGGAGAGGGCTTGAGCCACAGCAACCGGCGGAAACTCCTCTTGATCGCCCGGGAGCTCCTGGTCTCCCGGCGCTCCGACCCCCGGGAGCTTATCCGGGTGGTCGAAGCCACCGCCGACGCGCCGGAGGAGCTCCTTTCGCAGCTCCGGGCTCTCCGGTACCCGGAGCTCACCGGCATGGTCAGACAGCTGAACCGTTTTACCGAAGAGCATCTCAGGGGGACCGGCGTCCGTCTCGAGGCTCCTCCGAACTTCGAGGGGCGCCGATTCACGGTCTCCTTCGACTTCGCCGACTCTCGGGAGTACTCGGCCCGCCTCGCCGCCTTGGGCCGGGCCGGGGAACGGCTGGAGGCCATCCTTGACCTTCTCTGAGGCTTTCGCTGCGGGTTCCGGGAGCTACCGGGTTACCAAGATCTACCTCCAGGATGCTGCGGCGGAATCCGTCTACACCGACCGGCTGCTCGCGGCGCTCCCGGAGGTTCCGCTGTTCCGGATCGCCGATAAGAGCGAGATTCCCCCGGAGGACCTCACGATGCGGACCATCTACCTCCACCAAGCGCCCCAGGCGACCTTCGGCACCTGCCCCGGCTCCAAGGGCCACCGCTGCTGCAACTACCACACCGTCGACATCTACGAAGGGTGCCCTATCGGGTGCTCCTATTGCATCATGCGGAGCTATCTGAGTTTTGCCCCGATCTCGATAAACACAGCCCTCGAGCAGGAGATCCGGGCCATTCGGGAAGCGGCCCGAGCGCATCCGAACCGGCCCCTTCGGGTAGGGACCGGGGAGGTGGGGGACAGCCTTCTCTACGACTCCCTCACCGGAATCTCCGGGGACCTTATCCGGGGACTTGCGGAGGTCCCAAACGTGCACCTAGAGCTCAAGACCAAGACAGCCTCTGTAGATCATCTCTTGGACATCGAAGAGAAGGGGAACGCGGTCATCGGCTTCTCGGTAAACCCGGAGCTTCTCGCAGCCGAACAGGGGTCCGCGGCCCCGATGGAGGCCCGCTTAACGGCCGCGCTCCGGGCATCCGGCGCCGGGTACCGCCTTGCCCTCCATTTCGACCCGATTATCGCCGTCGAGGGATGGAGAGACGCCTACCGGGATTTGGTGCGCTTTCTCGAGCCATTGTCGCCGGCGGTTGCCTGGATTAGCCTCGGTACCATTCGCTTTACCCCGGCTCTCCGGGACCGGATGCCGGACCGGGGCTACCTCTTCGACGAGTTCGTTCCCGGCCGGGACGGGAAGTACCGCTACCTCCAGCGCCGAAGACGGAAGATCTACAGTGAGCTCCTCGAAGCCCTCACCGAGCGGTTCGACGCCCCGATCTATCTCTGCATGGAGAGCGAAGCGGTTTGGGAGCTGGTCTACGGTGAGTCGCCGGAGCGCATCGTGCGCCTTCGTGATATATTCGATCCTCTGGAGGACGAAAGATGAAACCGCTCTTACTCTCGGCCTTGCTGCTGCTACCTGCTCTCCTCGCCTTTTCTACCGAAGACCCCGTGGGCGAGGTCGTCTACGTCGAAGGGAGCCCGGGGCTTATTCGCCGGGGAACCGCTCTTGACGACCCCGTCGATTTTGGTACGCGCCTTCTGAACTACGATCAGGTAACAACCGGAGCGGCCGATTTTGTAGAGGTGGCGATCGATCCGGCGACGGGAATAGACGCCACGATCCGGGTGCATCCCGCCTCTTCCTTTTATCTCGACATTTCCTCCCTCCAAAGCAACCAGCGAGGTGGTATCGAGCTCCTCGCCGGTACCGTCAGCCTCAATGTTACCCGGCTTCTCGGGGAGAGCGAGCTAGAAGTGCGAACCCAAGGTGCGATCATGGGAGTGCGGGGAACCGAATTCGACGTTGCCGTCGGCATAAACGGCGACCTCTTGGTAACCGCCTCCGAGGGACGGGTCGTCTGCCGGGTCGAAGACGGAGGGACCCTTTTTGCCATGCCGAACCAAGCGGTCGAGCGGGGTTTCGACGGCCGGTTCCGGAATATTCCGATCGCCGTGAGCGATATCGAAACTTTTCGCCGGGAGTGGCTCGAAGAGAGAATCGAAGCCTTCCGAGGGAGTCCCTTGAGGGTCCTCCGGTATTACTCCGGCCGTTACTACGAGCTCCGGGGCCGATTCAACCAGGCCTACCGGGACCTCCTCGAGAATCGGGCGGTCCTCGACAAATGGATGCAGGAGGATCGCCGGGGAATCGTCGGGAGCCGGGCCGAGCAGCTTCGGGAGAAACGCGAAATTATCGCCGAGCTTCTGCGGCTTCGGCGGGTCCTTGTTGTCTTCGAGCGAGTCTACTACCGGCTTGCGGAGTTGGAAGCCAACCTGCCTCCCGGTGCCGCCGGCCGTCCTATGGCGGACGGCAGGACCGTCGGGGAGTTCCTCGCCGATTTCCGGCGGGATCGCCGGGTGCTCGCGAGACGGATGCAGACCGTCCGGTATATCTTCCGGCTCTACGCCGTACGGAACGCCGGGAGCGTACCCACCGAAACCGGCGAGTCGACCTTTTCGGAAGACAGCTTTACCGACCCGGATGAGTTCTTCCGGTCCGACCCCTTCGGGAACTAGAAGAAGGTAACCTCTTCCGCCGGCTTTGCCGGTTTCTTGAGCTTCTCCAGGTACTCCTTCTCTTCCTGCTCGACGTCGACGATCAGCTTTCCGGTAATCCGCTTGAGCCACACCTTAAAGGTCTCCGGCTCGAGAAAGATCTTCCGGGCAATGGTCCCTCCGACATCGGAGCTTTGCACCTTGATTCCCTCGGTCCGAAGATACTCGAACGCGAAGGTCACGTTGCTCGACGGAATCGAGCCGCCGTTGTCGACGGTTCGGTTTAGAACATGGCCGCCGCCGAAGACTTTCGCCACCAGGTCGCCTTTCTTCGCGCCGAGCTTTATCATCTCGTTGACCAGAAACTCCATCGCGAAGATACCGTACTTTCCGGTGTCCGACCCGGCGAGATTGTTAGGTCCCAGGCGCCCGGGAAGCATGAAGTGATTCAACCCGGCAAAGCGGTTTTTCGGATCATAGAGCGCCACGGCGACACAACTGCCTAAGACGGTCGATATGATGCTGTGCTCCCGGGTCGCGTAGTACTCCCCGGGATGGATAATGGAGACGTTTCGCTGGAACTTGTTGTGATAATGCTGATACACCCTGTTACCCGCCGTCAGAAGAGCGTTACTTCTCCCGAATCGGTTCCTGCTTCTACTTCGAATCCCGCCAACTCTCCGGCGGTTTGTTTGTGGGTAAAGATAGTGAAGCGCTCGATCAATTCCTGGAGGCGCTGACTCTCTATCTCCCAGCTTTCGAGACCTTTGCTCTCGAGAAGCTGCCGAATCTCATCTTCCGCCTGGAGGCGGAGCTCGCCAAGGCTGCCCTTGATGTTCTGAATATCCTGCAGGAGCTGCTCGAGACGCTCGAGGTCGACGGTTGTCGACCGGAACAGATCGAGAAAGCGCTCGGTGAAGAGGGAAAACCCTCCGACGGCGTCCGTCAGCTCCCCTTTGGCCGAGAAGAGCTGCTGATACTTGTCCTGAATCTCCTGTTGAAAGCTCTCGACGAAGGACTCTTCGCCGACAAAGACCGCCTGATACTCGCTTATGGTCTTGCTCGTGCTGCCGATAAACTCCTTCGTCGAGTCGAGGCTGGTGTTTACATCGGTCTCGATCCGGCGGGTCAAGCCCGTCATCTCCTCTACGGTTCCGGCCATCCGCTGGAGGACCGACTGCTTCGCAACCTCGATTCGCGAGGCGACGTCGATGTTGTGGAATCGTGTGATCAGGCTGGTGAAGGAGCGAAAGTCCTCCTCGAGGTACCGCACCTCCTTCAAGAGGCGGGCGCTGTGGTCCGTGATCGACCGCTTCATCGTAATCGAGCGGCCGAGATCTTGGAGGAGCTGCTCCAGCATCGACGAAGACCGGTCGAAGATGGCCGAAAGGTTTCCTCCTTCGCCGGTGTCTTCTTCTATCACCCGGCTGACAAAGCTTCGGCGCTGCGACTCGACGTCTTCCATGTGGTTCTTGAGTTTTCCGGTCTGTTCCCGGAATACCGCGAGGCTGGAGACGATCTTTTCCTTGATGTCGTCAAGGAGGACGCTGCAGAGGTTCGGTAGCAGCTTGTAAAACGAAAGCTCGTCGAGATGCGCCTCGACGCTGCTCTCTTGCGGGTCTTCGTGGATCTCCCGCAGGGAAAGGATAACGTGATCCACCGACTGTTTGACGATATCCTGGACCTGGACTTCCTGCATTATCCGCATCAAGGGTGGCTGGAGCTTTGCCGAGTTGTCGCTTATCTCCCGCAAAACCCCGGCAATCGAGACAATCCCCGCGTTGAACTCGTTAAAGCTCTCCTCCAGGCGCCGTTGGAAGTTCTCGAAGAGCTGTTCCTGAAACTCCTTGACCTCTTGGACCGACGAGCGGAAGGTATAGAAGTCCTTTAACAGCCGATCCCCTCGTTCGGTGATGGTTTCGGTCAGGGCTATCGTCTGGGTGGAGAGGCGCTTTAGCTCCTCGGTGATATACGAGAAGGCCCGGCCGGCTTGCCCGGCCTTCAGGGCGACGGTCATCGCGTTTAGCGACACCAGCTCCATCTCAATCGAGTCTTCCCGGATATTGCCGATGAGTCCCTCGAGATCCGAGAGCCGCTCGATTTGACGATCCAAGTTCTGAAAGAGCTTTTCGTCGCGCCGATGCAGCAATAGGAACTTCTCCGAGCCGGCGTCTATCGCCTGCTGGGTTTCCCGGAGGATAGCGCCGATCCGCGTCTCTTCCCCGCATCCTTCGTCGGAAGCACGGAGGCATTCGGAGAAGTGGCGCGACTGCTCGAGGCTCTTGCGCATTTCGTCGATCAGCGTCGGAAGCTGATCTCCCAAGCGCAAGAATATTTCCTCGGTGTGACCCGTCAGCAGCTCCAAGGCACCAACCAAATCATGTGCCATAGAGATTTTGGCGCTTTGCATGGTTTTAGATTATAAGGTACCCGGGGTAAAATGGCAATAGTCGATAGGTATCCCGAAGTTCCGTCTTTTCGCCGTTTCGGAAGAGCCGGTACCACGAAAAAAGCGCCGGGTCTGACCCCGGCGCTCTGGGTACTAGTCTCTGTTACGAGTCTCTCTGTTAGCTGTTAGGAGGTCGAAGCCGTCTGTGGCGCTTCTTCCTCGCGTCCGATAGCGACTTCGGTGTCCATGTCGAAGAAGGTTATTTTTTCCATCTCCGGGACGAACCGCGCCTCGTCTCCAACCTCGAGATCGACGTTAGGGTTGATCCGGGCGATAAACTGGTGGCTCCCGGTGCTGACGTAGAGATGGGTCTCCGCACCAAGGGGCTCGATGACCTCGACGTTTGCCGGAATAAAGGTGCCCTCTTTCGCCTTGTCGTCGTATCGCAGGTCTTCCGGACGAATCCCGAGGACTACCTGTTTTCCAATATGGTTCTGGACCTTTTTGGCGGCGCCCTCCTCGAGGTCGAGGGAGAACCGGTCTTCCTTCGCGACAACCTTGTTGCCTTCTTTGTCGATCTGCACGGTGATGAAGTTCATCGGAGGCGACCCGATAAAACCGGCAACGAAGCGGTTGACCGGAGAATTGTAAAGGGTAAGCGGATCGCCTATCTGCTGGATGAGCCCGTCCTTCATGACGACGATCTTGTCACCCATGGTCATCGCTTCGACCTGGTCGTGGGTAACGTAGATCATGGTTGCCTGGAGGCGATGATGGAGGCCCGAAATTTCGGCCCGCATCTGAACCCGGAGCTTGGCGTCGAGGTTCGAAAGCGGCTCGTCGAAGAGGAAGACCTTCGGCTGACGAACGATCGCCCGGCCGACGGCGACACGTTGTCGCTGACCGCCGGAGAGGGCCTTCGGCTTTCGGTGAAGAAGCTCCCCGATGTCCAGAATCTTGGCGGCTTTGTCGACCCGCTCCTTGATCTCTTCCTTGCTGAACTTCCGGATCTTGAGACCAAAGGCCATATTGTCGTAGACCGTCATGTGGGGATAGAGGGCGTAGTTCTGAAAGACCATCGCGATATCCCGGTCCTTCGGGGGAATGTCGTTGACGAGTTTGCCGTCGATGTAGAGCTCACCGCTGGAAATGTCCTCCAAGCCGGCGACCATCCGGAGGGTCGTCGTCTTTCCGCAGCCGGAAGGCCCGACGAGAACCACGAATTCCTTGTCCTGGATCGTGATGTTTGCGTCTTTGACGGCCAGTACGTCGCCGTCATAGATCTTTGTGATGTTCTTGAGTTCGACCGTAGCCATAGGGTACCTCCACGAGGGGTTATATTATGGCCTTTATCCTACGGCGAGAGGCGACACTTGTCAAACGCGGAAGGCTAGTCGCCCTTCTGTAGCATCCAGCTTTCGACGAGGCTGTCGAGAGACCCAAGGCCTGGGTGGCCATCGATAGCCCGGGATAACCATGGCTCTACGACCTGGGCCTTCAGGAGGTCCCAGCTATCCGGCACCGTTCCCGGGAACGAGAGGGTCTCTCCGGGCGGCATTATGCCGAGGAGCGAAGGGTAGAGCTCCGGAAGGAACCACTCGTTCGTCTCTCGGTGCGCCGAGAAACCTCCTAATACCCCAAAGGAACCGAGTCTGCGCTTTTCGGCGTTAACCAGTATCTCCCGGTGGGTCTCCGCAGACGCCAGCCAGGATACGAACTCCAGGGAGGCCTGTTTGTTTCGAGAGTCCGCGACCACTCCGGCAAAGACCATCGATTCCAGAACGGGAATCTTTCCGTCTCGGGAAAGCCATCGTATGTCGAAATTCCGTCGCCGGGTTTCCGGCATGGAGAAGAAGTCCGATGCCCGGATGTAGGAAAACAGAACCCGTTCCCGGAGGACCAACTGCGGCATCGGGTCGTAGAGGTATTGCTCTTGGAACATCCTCTCCGCCTCGAGCCCTTGGTTGGTCTCTTCGATCCATTCCCTGGCGTGCTCGACGGCGCTTTGCAACTCGGCTCCGTCCCATTCGGGAAGCCCCTCGGGTCCTTCGAAGAATCTGACGCCAAGCATCCGGACCAACGTGTAGAGAAACTCCCGGGACCATCTCGGCGAGTACCCGAGTCGGGTAAGACGGCCGGATTCCGTCTGGTTGAAGGCCCCCCCTCGCTCCCGGAGCTCGTCGATATCGATTGTAAAATCCGGTAGCTCTTCCGCCGTCTCGGCCAAAGAGAGAACCCCCGGCAGATCGAAGGAGATGGGATAGAGGCGCTGTCTCCCTCTCAGCCGGCCATGCGACAGAAGATCGTCGTAGACGTCACGGCTATCCGGAGAGAACCGCCGGAACCGCCGGTCGAGGACTAAGAACGACTCCATTACCTCGCTGCTTCCGAGATAGTCGGCGACGATAACATCCGGCCGATCGGCTCTCTGTTCCAGCGCCTCCGCCGGCGACGGGACGTATTCGACCACCGCGTAGAAGCCGTAATCTCCGACGTTGAAGAGCTCGGAGTGGGTAACCAACTCGATGCGGTCGGTCCACACGCGAATCTCCTGCGTCCGGGAGGCACATCCCACCAGAGAGAAGACCAGTATAACGAGCGAAAACCCAAAGAAACGATGCTTCACGTTGGGCCGCATCTTAGGTCTCTCGGGAGTACCGAGTCAACGTGCTTTTTTGCTTCTCCGGAGAGTCAAAAGCCGATAGACTCGGAAAGCGGCGTGAAAGCACCCTTTCTTCGATACTCGACCTACCTTCGCGGCCAGTACGGCGGACCGGTCTACCGGGTACCCGTGGACGCCGGCTTAGGTTGTCCCCACCGGAGCGACAATTCCCCCGGCTCCGGCTGCCGCTATTGCGGCGCCACGGCGGGTCGAGCGGCCTTCGTCGATCCGGCCGAGAGTCTCGCCGGTCAAATCGCCCGGGGGACGGCGTTTCTCCGGCGCCGTTACAAGGCCGAACAGTTCCTCCTCTACTTCCAGGCCTACTCAGGAACCCACGGTACGGTCGGGGCCCTAAAGAAGCTCTACGACGAGGGCCTCTCGGCCGCCCCCTTCCGGGAGCTCGTCGTGTCGACCCGTCCCGACTGTATCGACCCCGCCGTCGTCGACCTTCTATCTTCTTACCGAACGGCCCGCCGGGACGTCTGGGTAGAGTTGGGCCTTCAATCGGCGGACGAAGACACCCTCCGCCGGGTAAACCGGCGGCACGGGCTCGCGGAGTTCGAAGAGGCCTTCCGCCTCTTGCGCGGTGCCGGCGTTAAGGTTGCGGTTCACGTGATG
The DNA here is from genome assembly GCA_046541715.1 of Spirochaetaceae bacterium. Taxonomy (GTDB): domain Bacteria; phylum Spirochaetota; class Spirochaetia; order DSM-27196; family PWMO01; genus CAYPUT01. The sequence goes on along the minus strand of JBKHCS010000004.1, from coordinate 42,423 downwards.
TTCGGCCTGCCGGGAGAAGGGATGAAGGAATGTCTTTCTACGATATCCTACGTGAATCGCTTTCATCCCGAGGGCATTAAGATTCATAATGTCCACGTAACGGCCGATGCCGCCCTGGCACACGATTATTACGCCGGGGAAGTTACGGTGCCCTCCCGGGAAAGGCACCTCGCCTACGTGGTCGAGGCACTTCAACTGCTACCGAAGGATGTGATTATCATGCGGCTTACCTGCGACAGCGATCCGCGGATTCGGCTTGCACCGAAGGAGCATATCGAAAAGCAGCAGTTCTACCGAGATGTGGAAACTCGGATGGAGGCTCTTGGAGTCTTCCAAGGATCGCGATACCATAAGGAATAGCAATGCAGGTTAAGGATAGCGAAGTCTTCGCACTCATCGACCGGATAGACGCGCATTTTAACGCGAATATCAACAACCGGTACCTACGGCAGGCCTTTACCGGAATCTCGATCGACACCCGGACCTGGGACCTTATCGAGAGTCTCACCGAGAAATCGAGCCATTTCCGTCTCCAGGGCTACCACTTCGACGAGCTCTACGAGCGCATCGTCGCCGTCGCGCGGTTTGTCCACGTGGCTCGCAAGGAGGTCGCCCCCCATCTCAGGAGCCGCTTGAGCGGTGGCCCCGGGAGCGCCGGCACCGACCGGGTAATCCGGGAGATGGCGGTAAACAATTTCGCCTCCAACCTGAATATCCTGTCGGACCTTCTGAACGCGCTCTTTCAGAAGGTAGTGGAGATCGACTCGGAGGCGCACAAATTCGAGACGCCGGTGTTCAAGAAGATGAAGGAAGTCTCCGAAATGGGACGCTACCTGGTAGACAGGTAACCCTGACTACCCCTTCCGCAGCTCCTTTGCCGCGGCAAAAATCCTCGAATAGATTTCCGGGAGAAGTTCCTCGTCCACGGCGGCGTACGCTACCCGAAGAATGTCGCTTCCGAGGGAAATAGTCCCGACGCCCTTCCGCAGCAGGGCCTTTCGGAGCTCCTCCGGGGAGATCCCCTCACACCGAAAGGCCATGAAGTATCCCGAATTGAAGGGGAGGGGACTTAAGCCGGTGTCCCCGGGCATCTCGGCGATAATAGTCCGGACTTTTCGGTAGCGCTTTTCCAGAATCTCCCGGACCTCCTTCTTCTGCTTCTGATGGTCCGGATCAGAAAGGAGCCGGAGTACCAGATGCTGACCAAGGTTGCTGGAGTTGGAGATAGCCGCCCTCAGGCTCCCCGTCAGCTTTGTAGCCAGCGCGTCCCGTGCCTCCGGAGGGGTGCCGGTACCTCCGAAGGTCAGAAACCCGACCCTCAACCCCCAGGCAAACTCTTCCTTGGTAGCACCGTCGACCTTCACCGCGAGGATGTTCTCCTGAGCTTTCGCCAAGAGGCCGAAGAGCGATTCGGTAAAGCTCTCGGCCTCGTAGGTCAGACCGAAGTAGGCGTCGTCGCAAACTGCCAGGGTCGCCTTGCCGGCGGCGCCCCGTTCGGCAAGAACCTCGACGATTCCCCTCGCTTCACCAGGGGTCGGCGTGTAGCCGGTGGGGTTGTTCGGAAAGTTCAAGAGCACCAGGAGCTTATCCCGGTCGGCGAGACTCTCGACTGCTCGTCGGAACCCTTCGAGGTTGAAACCGCCGGTTTCCGAGAAGAAGGGGAAGGGGATCATCTCCCCCTGCCGCCGCTGGGCGAAAATCAAGGTGTAGTTTCCCCAGAACAGCTCCGGAAGAAGTACGGCGTCCCCTTCGTCGATAAACAGGTCGGCTAGTTGAGATATGCCGGCGGTCAATCCCGGAGTAACGACCGGAAGCCCGAAGGTCTTCTCGTCGCAGCTCGGGTTCTTCCTCAGAATCTCCTTTCTCCAGGCTTCCCGGAGGCCCTTTATCCCGCCGGTCGGTGCGTAGTCGACACTCTCCTTCGGCGAGATACCCGGAAGCAGGGCGTCGAGGGCCGGTAGGGTCATCGGAACCCCGGAGGCAAGGGCGAGCCCCGCGGTCGCGTTGAACTCCGAGCTCTGCTCCCGCGCCTCGGCCGACTGGGCGACGATGCCCTTGGGAAAGTAGATCCGGCGTCCAAAGTCGGAGAGTAGGCGATACGCGGCGCCCGATCCGAGAGTTTTGTTGAGTTCTTCTGCCAACTGGTGCATGCCCTACTATAGTTTCACAAGACGACTGCTTCAAGCGCCGGAGCGCAAGGCCGTTCCTCGGTGGAAACCGAACCGCCGAGGGGGTACAATGGAAAGACGCACGAATTACTCAAGATAAGGAAGGAAAGTATGCGAAGACTAAAGAAGGTGGCTCCCCTCGCGTTTCTCGCCCTGGGTGCGATCGTTCTGCTCAGCGGCTGTCTCCAGTCTCAGACCACGGTCAAGGTGGAGCGCGACGGTTCGGGTCAGGTGGAGCGGACCTTCGTAATGAAGCACGAGATCATCGAAATGCTGGCCGGAATGTCCGGGACCACTCCGGCGGAATTCGAGCTCTATGAGGACGGCGAGTTGGAAGAGGAGGCCGCCTCGATGGGTTCCGGCGTGACGCTCCGGTCGGTAGAGCAGATAAACAACTCCTTCGGCCTGGGGTACAAGGCCTTTTTCGCCTTCACCGACATCAACAACCTGCGGATCAATCAGAACCCCGGCGACTCGGTCCCCTCGGGGAATCCGGGCGAGACCACCGAAGAGTTGGTTGCCTTTTCCCTTGACCGCGGTAACCCGGCCACTCTTGTGGTGACAATGCCCCAGTCGGAGGAGGACGACGGTGCGGAAGAGCTCGATATGGGAGAAGCCGAGGGCGCGCCTTCCAGTGAGGAGCTCGAAGGCATGACAGAGTTCTACCGGGATATGAGGATCGGGTTCGACATCCAAGTCCAGGGGTCGATCGTCGACACCACGGCGGCCTATCGAGACGGAAACACCATCACCCTAATGGATATCGACTTCAACCGGATTCTCGAGGACCCCGAAGCGACCCGGCGCCTTATCGAGAATCAAGCAGACAGTCTGATCGAAGTGCAGGAGTTGTTGCAAAACACCGAAGGTATCTCGGTTGAGTTTCAGGAGGAAGTATCGGTCCGCTTTCGCTGATTGACAGGTATTGGAGATATTTCGTAGTGTAGCCGTATGGGCGGCCCAATCGAGGAGGTTTCCGGCGCCGAACAGAAGGCGCCGGAACCGTCCAGCTTTCTCGACCGATTAATTTCCTCCCTCTTCAGAAGCGACGATCCCGAGCGGGAGAAGCGGCGGCAGCTGCGACAGATCGCCAAGCACCTCTCCAAAGCGAAACAGAAATTCTATAAGACCAAGGGGGAGCAGGTTCAGCCGACCCTGGCCCGTTTCTTTTTCGATATCTACAAGGTTGTCGGACCGGCGCAGAATCTGCTGCAGAATGCCCAAGAGTCCCAGGCCCTCAGGCAGATTACCGTCGACGCGTTCTTGACCGATTCCCAGCGGGAAGCCCGCGACTTTTTCGCCGAAGAGCAGATCCGGCAGATCGCCGACGGAATCGATCCCAGGGCCCTCGCCTCTCTGATCAAAGAAAAGATGGTGGCCCTCTTCGGCTCCTTCGACGCAAAGCTCGTAAAGTCCATCAACACGACCTACAACGCGGTGCAGATACTCCTCCGATTCGTCGCTTTTGACTACTACTTCCTCGTCAAGAAGTTCGACTCCTCGCTTCCGGAGCACGACTACTCCTACAAGCCCAAGTTCGAGGCGATCAACGGCGAGTATGTCTCCGACGATATCAAGGACTTCCTGGAGGTTGCCATCCCCTTGGAGAAGGACCTTCCCTGGGACAGGGTTCTCGACATTCTCCAGGCGTACAAAGGGGTGGAGGTAATCGCCCGCCCGGCCTGGAAAAAGACTCTGGGCGCGATGGAGGAGCTTAGGCGTTCCGGGATCTTCGTGATGATGGTCCAGCACATCGACAAGAATCCCCAGTACGTACCGACACCGAGAGTCGCCCGGGATCGGATCGTCGAGGGCTATCTGAACAATCTAAAGAGCGCCACCGAGGTGACGGTGCAGAAGATCATGTCGGAGCGGCGGAAGGGCCGAATAGATCAGCTGGCGATCCAGGTATTCGGAACCCCCGCGGTCTCCCGAACCAAGAACTACACCGACAAGGCCAACGCCATGTTCTCCAAGCGTATGGTCGCCGGCTTCGTCCACACCGAAGCGCTCAACTACCTCAAGGCGTTTCTCCTCGACTATTTCAAGAAAGACATTCGAGAGGTGGTTCAGGATCAACTCCTGGTCCGGGGAAAGTGGACCGCCAACATGACGGCGAAGCGCTTCTCCGACGCATACCACCAGACCCTCCAGGTTTCCGACCAGGTCTTGCAGTTCGACGACAGCCTCGGCGAGGAGGGGGAGCTGGGGGTTCGTCTCCGGAAGGCGATGGGAAGGGTGGTCGACCGGGACGCGAACTCCAACCGGCTGCTCAAGCAACTCGTGGATCAGATCAACGGGCAGGCTAAGACCATGATCAATCAGGCCGCCCAGAACCTGATCATTATCGCAAAGCAGGTCAAAGAGCTTCTAGAGGATCTCGAAAAAGAGAACCATCAGCTCGTCATCAACTGGAAGGAGCTCGAGGCGGGGAGCGAAGCCCACCTCAAAGACCGGCTCCTCGACATGTACAAGAAGATCTTCTACTTCGTTCAGCTTCTGCAAATTTTCGTAAAGCGGTAGCCGTCAAGCGATTAGGGACAGCTCCGGCTGGCCGGCCGTCAGAGCGCCTTCGAGATTTAGGAGCCACTTCTTGGCGGTGCTTCCCCGGCCGTTCAGACTCGACACTGCGTACTTTCCGACGGAACCGGAAGCCGGAAGGACCCGGTGGCAGGGAATGATGAGAACCACGGGATTCGCGGCCACGGCGTTTCCGACGGCTCGGGCGGCATCCCGCTTTCCGACCTTTTGAGCGATCTCGCCGTAGGTAGTCGTTGCTCCGTAGGGCACCTTGAGAAGCCGGGACCAGACCATCCGCTGAAATTCGGTTCCCCGGAAGGCGAACTCCAGGGTGAATCGCTCGAGCCGACCGGCAAAGTACTCGTCGAGCTGGTATTCAACCTCGCCGCAGGCGTATTTGTTTTCTTCGAAGGTGTACTCGGGAAGGAAGCGACGCTGATCCTCGAAACCGAGTCGCATCACTCGGCCTTGGCGGTTAACAGCCAGAAAGAGCTCCCCGATGGGAGACTGGTATCGGTGCGTGTACAAACGGACTTCCGGTACCTTCACCGAAACAAACTATAGCATATCGGAGAGATTTATCAAAGGGCGGAAGGTGCGTATACTTCGACCCATGTCAGACGCGTTTACCGTCCTCGAAATCGGACCGAAAGACCGCCGAGTTATCGAGGACTTCGTACAGCTTCCCCACACCATCTACCGGGGCTCGCCCTATTGGGTTCCCCGACTCCGGCGGGATGTCCGGGAGATCGTAGAGAAGCGGCACCCCTTCTTCGAGCATTCCGACGGAGCCTTTTTCGTCGCGTACGGAGACGGCCGGCCGGTGGGACGGGTCGCCGTCTTCGACAACCGGGCCTCCAACAGTCAGAACAACCGCTCGCGAGCGCATTTCTACTTCTTAGATATGGAGGACGACCCGGAGATCAGTCGGGTCCTCTTAGGCCGCGCCGCGGCCTGGGGGAAGGGGCGGGGCCTCGACGAGCTCGAGGGGCCGATGCTCTTCGGCGGTCCCTCCGGGAGTGGTATCCTTATCGACGGGTTCGAGCATCGGGCCGCGATGACGATGATGCTCTACAACCATCCCTACTATCAGACGCACCTCGAATCCCTGGGCTTCGAAAAGCTGGTCGATTTTATTTCGTACGCTCTCACGCCACGGACCTTTTCGATTCCCGACAAGGTCGAGCGTCTGGCGAAGGCGGTCCTGCGGCGGGGTCGCTTTAAGGTTATGCGCTTCTCCTCCAAGCGGCACCTCGAGAAGGAAGCCAAGAAGCTTGCCCCGCTGTTCAACGAGACTCTCGGGGAGAACTTGGAGAACTACCGGTTTTCCGAGGCGGAACTCGCCCGCCTGGTTTCCGACCTGCTGTCGGTCGCCGACCCGAAACTGATCAAGATTCTGACCTACGACGGCGACTACGCAGGATACCTGCTGACCTTCCCGGATCTATCGGCGGCCCTGCAGCGCTCCGACGGACGTCTTACGCTCCGGTCGATCATAGACATTAAACGGGAGTTCCGCCGGACCCAGCAGTTGATCATCAACGGGGCCGGTATTCTTCCGGAGTATCAGCGTCTCGGGGGAAACGCCCTGCTCTATCACGAGCTGACGCTAACCGCCGGTGGTCCCCGATTCGAGCACGCCGATCTTACCCAGATCGGCGAAACCACCGCGCTGATGCTCTCGGATGTCGAGACCCTCGGCGCCCGGCCGTACAAGAAGCACCGGGTCTATATCAAGGATATATAGCGGTCGAAGGGCGCGAGGCGGCGTAACGTCGGCGCCGGGACCTCCGCCGTAAGGTGGATGCCCTCGGCGTCGTACTCTTCCCGGTGCACCAGTCCCGTTCGCCGGGCCAAGGCCGCGAGGTCGCTCCGCCCCGGCGGGAGCAGGCACTCTATCCGCTGGTAGCTCCGGGATGCGATATCCCGGATGCTTTCCCGGAGGGCGTCGAGCCCTTCGCCGGTCTTGACGGAAACCGAGACGATGCGTTCTTCCTCTTCGAGGAGGACAGGCCGGAAGGAGGGTGCGTCGCTCTTGTTCACGACGATCAACCGGGGCTTGTCCCAGGCGCCTATCCCCGAGAGTACCTCCCGGGTTGTGCGGTAGTGGCTCTCGGCCTCCGGATCCGATCCGTCTATTACCACGATCAAGAAGTCTCCGACGACGGTTTCCTGGAGTGTCGCGTGAAAGGCGTCGACGATGCCCTCCGGTAGGCGTCGGACGAAGCCGACCGTGTCGGTAAGGGCCACCGTGGCGCCGCCCCCTAACTCGACCCGGCGGGTCGTCGGGTCCAAGGTGGCAAAGAGACGGTCGGCAACCAGCACTTCGGATCCCGAGAGGGCGTTCAGGAGGCTTGATTTTCCGGCGTTGGTGTAGCCGACGAGGGAGCCCAAGAGGGTACCATTCCGCTGCTTCCGCCGGAGAGCCCGCTCGCCCTGCACATCCTCGAGCTCTTTCTTTATCCGGTGGATTCGCTTCAGGAGGGTCCTGCGGTCGGCTTCCAACTGCTTTTCGCCTTCGCCTCGAGTCGCTCCGGCGCCCCCCCGTTGCCGGGAGAGGTGGGTCCAGGCCTTATGAAGCCGCGGAAGGTAGTAGTTTAGCTCGGCAAGCTCGACCTGGAGCTGGGCTTCCCGGGTTACCGCCTGCCGGGAGAATATGCGAAGAATTACCTCTTGACGATCGATTACCGACCGCTTGGTTAGGCGTTCCCAGTTTCGTTGCTGCGACGGGGTAAGGACCCGGTCGAAGAGCAGAACCTCGGCATTCTCTTCCTCGGCGGTGTCGGCGATGCGCTGCGCAGAGTCCGGGGAATAGAGCAATCCGGCGTGGGGCGATCGAAGGGACGCCTCGACGGTTTCGACGATAGTCAATCCCGCAGCCCGAGCGAGGCCCGAGAGCTCCCGGACCTCCGCAGGGGGTGTTGTCTTGTCGACGACGAGAAGGGCAGTGACTAGAGTATTCTCGCGGACCGGGCCCAGAAAAAATGCTCCTGCCGCAGAACGTCCATGCTCGGCATCGGGAAGCTCACCATCTTATCTCCGGTGACCACGTAGATCCCACTGTCGATTATCTGATACGAGAAGGAGTCCATCGAGCGTTCGACGTTCTTGTTGGGCTTCTGCGGCTGTGTCTTGACGTCCTTGATGCACTCCCTCAGATGCTCGAGATTGCGGTCGTAGGTTCCACCGATATTCCCGGTTCGCTCGTAGTTATCGAAGTCCACGGTCTTGAGGTCCGCGAAGACGACCTTCGGAACCGCGATGTGGTACTGTGGATTCGTTAGATACTTGCCGAAGGTTTGCGGGTCGAGGGCGCTCACGACTAGAGGGGTATTCGGGCAGATCTCCTGGTAGACGTAGTAACCCCGGTTCTCCGACTTCGCCGAAGTATCTCCCGGCTCGATCTTCAGGCTCCGGCCGTCGGGAGTTGTAAGATAGAGCGCCATGAACTTGTCCATCTCGACGTGCTCGAGGGCTCGGTAGGCGGAAACCCATACGGAGTTCTTCGGAGCCCCGTCTTCGTGAGGAACGCACCGCTCTTCCGCGTATTTCCAATCAAAGTAGTCGCCGAAACCGCCCTCGATTTCGAAGAACATGATGCGCTCGTAAGAGCCGTTCTTCTTGCCCATCGACATGTAGTAGCCGAATTGTTCCGGGTCCAGCTGGGAGGCGATTAACGCCTCGAGGGGAGTTACCGACAAATAGTAGTGAATCTTCATAGGTCTCCTCGAAATACGCTCTATGGTTCAGTGGTCAAAGAGTAGCATATTCGACCCTGTTTGACGAGGGCAGCCGGAGGCTCTACTATAGCCGGAACGATGCCCGAGTCCCAAGCGGCGTCCGCCGGGAAGAGCGCTCCGAACTGCCTGACCTGCCGGCACTTCTACGTGACCTGGGAGACCGCATTTCCCAGGGGGTGCCGGGTCTTTGGACTCAAGTCAAGAAGGCTCCCCAGCCTTGTCGTATTCGAAAGCACGGGACACCACTGTCCGGTCTACGAGGTAGCGCCGGGGCACCGTGGAAGTCCCGAGAGATAAGAAGCCGTGCGCTTACTCGGACAATCGATGCTTTGTGGCTCTGCCTTTGCCTTCTCCGGCGTCACCGTCCTGATGAAACTCGCGATAGCCGAGGGAAAGAGTCCTCCGACCGCCGCGTTTCTCCGGTTTGCGATTGGGATCGTCGGCATTCTGCCCCTCGTCATCCGTAATCGGAAACGTCTCGTGCCGAATCGCCCGTGCTTGTCTTCCTCCGGGGCTTGAGCAACAGCGGGGCGGTTCTGTTGGTCTTTACCGCGCTTTCGCTTACCACGGTTACCAAAACGAACCTCCTGAATATGACGGCACCGGTTTTTGTCTTCGCACTGGCGCCGCTTCTCAATCGGGAGAGATCGCCCCTCCTCTACTTTTTGCTCCTGATCGTCACCATGGCCGGCTCCTTCCTCGTGGTCCTCTCGGTACTCCGGGAGGCGCTCCTCTGGGCACTCGGAGGAAGCGGTTGCTCCCTCGTCGCCCAGACCCTTCTGACCGTCGGCTATCGGCACGTCCCCGCGTCGGAAGGCTCTCTAATCTCAGCAACCCGGATTCTCATCGCCGCGGTCCTCGGCTACCTGGTCTTCGGCGACCTGGTTACCTTCCGGTCCTTTGTCGGGGGGAGCTTGATCCTCGGCTCCTTGGCGACTATCGGAGTGCATAGCCGCCGGGAGGAATCAAGGGGCGAAGAAGCGGCGGTAGGTACGCCAAGTGGTATCTAGAATCGTTTCGATGTCGCTGTAGCGCGGTTCCCACCCGAGGAGACGCTTCGCCGTCTCCGAGGAGGCAACCAACTCCGCCGGATCCCCGGCCCGGCGTGGGACGATCCGCCCGGGGATCTCCCGGCCGGAGATGCGGCGGGCGGCGTCGAGTACTTCGAAGACGCTGGTGCCCCGCTCGCTTCCCAGATTCACCGTAAGGCTCTTTCCTTCCTTCTGAATGTAGTCGAGGGCCAACAGGTGGGCCTCTGCGAGATCGCTGACGTGGATGTAGTCGCGAACGCCGGTCCCATCGCGGGTTGGAAAGTCGTCCCCGAAGATATCGAGGTGGGGCCGGGCGCCGAGAGCTACTTCCATGACCACCGGCACCAGGTTTGCCGGGCTCTCTTCAAGGCTCCCGACCCGGCCGTCCGGATCGTACCCCGCCGCATTGAAGTAGCGCAATGAGGCGGAGCGGATCCTGTCGAGCTGCTGGTACCATTCGAGAAGCCTCTCGATCTCGAGCTTCGTAAAGCCGTAAAAGTTTTCCGGCCGTGTCGGGTGGTCTTCGGTGACCGGAAGATAGTCCGGCTCTCCGTAGACCGCCGCGGAGGACGAGAAGACGCAGTGAGAGACCCCGGCGCGGTCCATCGCGGCGAAGAGCTTTACGCTGCCGGCTATGTTGTTAAGTGCGTACCGGCTCGGTTCTTCCATGGACTCCCCGGCCGCCTTGAGGGCCGCGAGGTGGACCACCGCGTCGACCGGCGCCCCGGTCTCGCCCCGGAGACAGAGATCGAGAGCTTCGTCGTCGAGAATATCTCCCTCGAAGAACCGGGCTTCCGCAAACAGATTCTCACGCTTTCCCTTGGAGAGGTTGTCGAAGACGGTAACCTCCAAACCCCGATCGAGAAAGGTGCGCACAACGTGGCTGCCGATGTATCCGGCGCCGCCGACTACGACCACATGCATGCTGCTGAGGGTAGAGCGCTTTGGTGTCCCGGTCAATCCGACGTTGAGCGCATCTCGGAAATTCACTAAAGTGCCCTTATGAGCTTCGACTTTACCGTCCCGACCCTCGGTTCCCCAAAGATTCCGTCCCCTATCGAATACAGCCGCGTCCAGGGGGACGCTATCGCCAACTACGTGGAAGACGACGATTGCGTTCTCTACGACATCGACGTTCGGGCCCGGGAAGGGGTAAAAGCCATCGAGGCGAAGAATCTGCTCCAGAAAGCCGGGCCCCGGGAGAAGATTTTTTTCTCTCCCCGGCACGTCCACGCCGCCGTCGTCACCTGCGGAGGGCTCTGTCCCGGGCTCAACGACGTCATTCGGGCGATAGCACGCTGTCTGATCCATCGTTACGATGTTCACCGGGTTACCGGTATTCGATTCGGCTACCAGGGGCTCTTGCCGGAGAACAACTTCTCGGCCATCGAGCTAACCGTCGACAACGTCGACGACATCCACAAGATCGGTGGGACGGTTCTCGGCTCCTCCCGGGGTGGTGGCGAGCGGACCGGAGACCTCGTCGACGCCCTCGAGCGGATGAACGTGAATATGCTCTTTACCATCGGCGGTGACGGGACCCAGAAGGGCGCCCTGGCGATGGCAGAAGAGATCGAAAAGCGGGGCCTTAAGATAGGCGTCGTTGGAATCCCGAAGACCATCGACAACGACCTGAGCTTTATTCAGAAGTCCTTTGGCTTTGAAACCGCGGTGGCCAAGGCGGTCGAGGCGGTATCCGCCGCCCATTCGGAAGCCCACTCGGCGATCAACGGGATCGGTCTCGTCAAACTGATGGGCAGGGAGTCGGGCTTTATCGCAGCCCACACGGCGCTGGCGAGTCACGAAGTCAATTTTGTACTTGTCCCGGAAGTCAAGTTTCAGCTCGAGGGTCCCAATGGCCTCTTCCGGCATATCGAGAAGCGGCTCGAACGGCGGAACCACGCCGCCATTGTGGTTGCCGAAGGGGCGGGACAAGAGCTCCTCGCGGCCAAGGTCGGAAAGGACGCCAGCGGCAACAAGAAGCTCGGCGATATCGGAGTCTTTCTCCGGGACCAGATATCGCGGTATCTCAACGGAAAGGGGATTCCCTTCAACCTCAAGTACATCGACCCGAGCTACATTATCCGGAGCGCCGTCGCCTCGCCGACGGACTCCCTCTACTGTTTTCGGTTGGGGAACAACGCGGTCCACGCGGCAATGGCGGGAAAGACCAAGACGCTCATCAGCCTTATCAACAACACTTTCGTCCACTTGCCGATGGAGTTGGCGGTATCGACCCGGAATCGCATCGATCCCGAAAGCAGCCTCTGGCGGGATGTCATCGAGGCCACCCACCAGCCGGTTGTGATGGCGTAGTGGGAGCAGCGCAAAAAAATAGCCGGTACTCACTACCGGCTATTTGAATCGATACGCTCGCGTAGTCTTACAATACGCGATTATCGTTCTTGTTCACTCGCAAATGAGGCCTCTTGGGGCCTGACAAAAAAAGGTCTGTTAATAGGCCGGCTCGACCGGCGTTTCGTGACAGGCGGTTCCATCGTGGCTACCTCCCTGCAATTAAAATCGCCGAATGCTCTGTCCGACTGCGTCGGACCCTTCGTACCGTATTAACCTCCTGACAGTTAAAAGGATAGCACCAAGAATGTTGGTCGTCAATTTTTCCGTCGAAAAGTCTGCATAAATTCAGCAAGGCGCTCTGCGGCTTCTAAGGGGAGCGCGTTGTAGAGGGACGCCCGGCAGCCGCCGACGCTCCGATGGCCCTTGAGGCCGACCATGCCCTGGGCCTTTGTGCCCTCGAGAAACGCCGCCTCGAGCTCTTTCGACGGAAGGGTAAACACGACGTTCATCGTCGAGCGGTAGGTAGAATCCGCCGGACAGGTGTAGAACCCGTCGCTTTCGTCGATAGCGTCGTAAACCAACCGGGCCTTCGCCTCGTTCCGCTCCTCGATCGCCCCGAGGCCCCCCTGATCCTTCTGCCAGGCGAGGGTCTCCGCCAAAGCCCAGACGGCGAAGACAGGAGGCGTGTTGTAGAGGGAGTTTTTGTCGGCGTGGATCGCGTACGAAAGATAGGCCGGCAGCTTTTCCGGAGCTTCCGCGAGAACGTCTTTCCGGACGACCACGACTGTTACGCCGGCGGGGCCGAGGTTCTTCTGGGCGCAGGCAAAGAAGACACCGAAGGGTTTCGGGTCGAAACGTCGGCTCATCAGGTCGCTGGACATATCCGCGACGAGGGGCTTGCCTATCTTCGGGAATTCCTTCCACTGAACGCCGCCGATGGTCTCGTTGCTGCAGAGGTAGACGTAGCGCGCATTCTGCGAGGGCGTCACGGTGTCCGGAAGGGTCGTGTAGCCGCTTTCCTTGCCGTCGAATACAACCGAGGCTTGACCGACGATTCGGGCATCGTCGGCCGCCTTCTTCGACCAGGATCCGCTCACGATGTAGTCGCCGCTCTCGCCCTCCCGGAGAAGGTTCATCGGTGCCATCGCAAATTGAAGCGTTGCGCCCCCGCCGAGAAGCAGGACGGTGTGCTCTTCCCCAAGACCCAAGAGCTCGGCTACGAGATCCACCGCGCGGTTGTGGACCGCGTCGTACTCGGAGCTCCGATGGCTCGTCTCGAGAAGCGAGAGGCCGTGACCGTGAAAATCGACGAGGTCCCTCTGCAGCCTCTCGAGAACCGAGAGGGGCAGCGTTGCCGGCCCGGGATAGAAGTTAAACAAGCGCTCCATGGTGGCTCCTAAATAGATAATGTTTTATCTTTTTACAATACCAGATTCCGCCGCCGTTAGCCAACTACTTGCTACCGTGCTACATTCTTATCACGAAAGGAGTAGTTGATGAAACGAGTTCTCGTGTCGGCTGTCGTCTTTGGAATCGTAGGCCTTGTCGTGGGCTATCTCATATTCGGGCGGGTTGCCGGGGAATACATCCCGATTCAGACCGTCTTGCGCATGCCGGAGAACCTCGTCGGCAGTTTCGCGCAGAACGTTACCGGTGTTACCGACGCTCGGCAAAGCATTCTGATCGCCGGAGCCGTCGGCCTCGGGCTCGGGGTCGTGGTCTCGAGGGGGGCCGGCCGCCGGCGCCGATAGCCGCCGGCGGTCTAGAGCCCCAACAGCTTTGCGGCCTCGGACAACACCGGATCGGCCTTTCCGCCGAGGACCTCGTTGGTCAGGACCTTGCCGAGCTGCACTCCCTCCTGGTCGAAGGAGTTGATATTCCACAGAAAGCCTTGGAACATCACCTTGTTCTCGAAGTGGGCCAAGAGCGCCCCGAGGTTCCGGGGTGTCAGGCGATCTCCGAAAAGAATGCTCGACGGGCGGCCGCCGGCGAAGGACTTGTTCGGATTGGAATCTTCCTTACCCCGGGCGAAGGCGACGATTTGGGCGGCCAGGTTCGCATTGAGCTTGGTCTGGCTCGACGACCCCGCATACTCGATGTCCTCCCTCATTTGGGACTCGCGAAAACCGATAAACTGCAGGGGAATGATGTCGGTGCCCTGGTGGAGCAGCTGGTAGAAGCTGTGCTGTCCGTTCGTTCCCGGCTCGCCGAAAACGAGTGGGCCGGTTGAGTAGTCAACCGGGTCTCCCTCCCGGTTGACCGACTTTCCGTTGCTCTCCATATCCAACTGCTGGAGATGCGCCGGGAACCGGTGGAGCCCCTGGCTGTAGGGCAAAACGGCGGTGGCGGGGAGCTCCAGGACGTTACGCTCGTAGACGCCGATAAGCGCGTCGAGAAGCGCCGCGTTCTTGAGAGGATCGTCCACCAGGGCCCGGCGGTCTGCCTCATGGGCTCCCTCGAGAAGCTCCTCGAATATCTCGGGGCCGAAGGCCAGGGAAAGCATAACCCCGCCCACGGCGCTCGTAGACGAATACCGGCCACCGATAAAGTCGTCGAAGTAAAAGCCGTCGAGGTAATCGCTGTTCCCCGCCAAGGGGCTCGTCTCGGAGGTGACGACTGCCACGTGTTTCCGCGCCTCTTCATTCGGGATACCGGCGCCGGAGAGCGCCTCGAGGACGAAGGCTTCGTTTGTCAGCGTCTCTTGGGTGGTGCCGCTCTTCGAAACCAGGACAAAGAGGGCCGTGGTAAGGTCGATACTCTTTAGTACCGCCGCCGCATCGTCCGGATCGACGTTGGAGATAAAAGAGGCGGGCAGTTTCGGCCCGAACCCTTCCGCCCGGGCAAGGTGCTCCAGGGCGAGGTAGAGGGCCCGGGGGCCCAGGTCCGAGCCCCCGATGCCGATCTGAACCACCGACGTAAAGCGCTTACCCGACGGTGCGGTTAGAGCACCCGACTGAACGCTCCGGGCAAACTCCCCGAACCGTTTCCGCTGCTCCTCGTAGAACTCCCGGAGGTTCTTCCCGTGGTGGGAGACCTCCTGGGCCAGGACACCCCGGGTCAGGTGATGGAGAACCATTCGCTTTTCCCCGGTGTTCATCACCTCCCCCCGAGCAAGCGCCAGATACTTCTCGATACACTGCTGCTCCCGGGCCAAGTCCGAAAGCAACCGCAAGGTCGAGTCGTCTACGGCCTTGGCACCGAAGCAGTAGCTCATCTCCCCGCCGGCGGGAACAATATTCTCCCGGAGCCGTTGGGGGGACAGCTGGGTGACATCCCACGGGGAGATCGTCTGAAGCTTTTCAAATGCCTTTGATTCATCTAGATTCTGATAGGTCAATGATGACATGGCGACATGCCTCCTCGTTACGTAGCAGTATCACTTTTGCCGCTGTGGCCGATTTTTGCAATGGGGAGGAATCCCGGCATCCGATGCCCTCCTAAGACACGAACCGCACCAACCGATTTCGTCCCTGTTGTTTCGCCATGTAGAGGGCCCGGTCGGCGTGCTCGACGAGGGAATACGGTGAGTCCGTCGTCGAAGGCACCACCGTCGCCGCCCCGACGCTAATTGTCACAACGGGTGCTACCAGGGAGTGGTCGTGGGTAATACCCGCCTCTTCGACCTGCCGGCGGAGGTGTTCTCCGGCCGATTGAGCGCCCTCGATATCCGTATCCGGAAGAATAACCGCAAACTCCTCGCCGCCGTACCGGGCGACGAAATCGACGGTCCGCCGGAGGCCGGAGCTCAGGATAGCGGCGACTCGCTGAAGGCAAATATCCCCCTGGCCGTGGCCGTAGGCGTCGTTGTACGGCTTGAAGTAGTCGATGTCGATCATCAGGAGGCTCAAAGGCCGTCCGTGGCGTATGCCCCGGGCCCATTCGATTTCGAGAGTCTCGTTGAACCGGCGGCGGTTGGCAATGTCCGTCAGGGCGTCGATGTAGGTTAGATCTTTGAGCGACGCGTTTTCGCCGATAAGCCGCTGTTGGTCACGGAGGAGCTCCTCCACCTCGTTCATGGACTGGGACACCCGGTTCGAAAGGATGACCGCTTGGAAAAAGGTGAACACCAGGGCGCCGAGGGGCAAAAGAGGACTAGTATGCGTCGGAACGCTCCCCGCGGTGGCGTCCCGGATCAGGGCCACCGCGAGGAGAAGGGTCCCGGTCAGAAAGACGATTGCCCCGTCCCGCCGGTGGAGGGCCGCCCGGACCGCCACGGCTACGGTATAGACGACCAGTCCCGCGGTAAAGAGGAGGTAGGGTCTCAAGCTCGCGGTGTAGATCCAGCTAGGCAGCACGATTACCCCGAGGGCCAGAATTGCACTCAGACCGACGGTTCCGAGGAGAACCGGTCGATGGAACTCCGCGGGAAAGACCGAACGGCAATAGGCGGTAAAGACGACGACCCCCGCGTAGAGAGTCAGGTAGAGGAGGGTGGTAAATGCCTCCCAGCCGAAGAGCGACATCAGGGTGTCCGCCTGGAGGTTCCCCGCTAAGAAGGTCCGGAGCGAAAGAACCATCGCCGTGGCGCCGAACAGTATGTTGCTTCGCTCCTCCGGGCGCTGGGTAGCCAATCCCAGGTGGTAGAGCCCGACGGTGACCAGCCCCCCGAGAACAAAGAACTCCAGGAGAGTCCTCCGCCGGGCGGCCGCGTCCGCCCGTCCGGCGGGACCGAGGACCGGTGCCTCGGCGAAGCCGCCGCCGTAGTAGCGAAAGTTCGCCAGCTGGACGGTCACCTCGACGACATCCCCGTAGGGGGTAAGGCGAATGGTCTCGGACTTTCGGCTTGGAATGGTTTGCTCCCGGGTCGGCCCCGGGGTGCCCGCCCGGGCCGCCTCCTGTCCGTTGATCAATACACGGTACGCCGAGAGCATCCGGGAAAAGCGTATATCGAGAGGAGGGGTGTCCGGCGTCAAAAGAATCGTCAGACGGTAACTCGCGGTGCCGTAACCGCGCCCATCGCTTCCCCCCGGCCATACGTGGGGAACCCGGCGGAACGTCGCGTCCTCCGCCGTCGCCGGGTCGGCGAGAGAATCGACGTACTCCCAATCTCCCTCGAGAGCGATGCTGTGGTCCGGAACCCAATTACGGAGATCCAGCACACCGCCGGTTATCCGCGCCTCGGCATCTGCGATCCCGGGCGCAAGCAGGAGCAGAAGAACCAGGGACCGCCCGAAACGTCTACTTTTCGTGGAAGCCCGCCATGCCCCGCATCTCCTTCGCGGGGCCGGTGTCGGCCTCGTCGTGCTTGTGAACAATGGAAGCCACCCCTGTGGCAAGGCCGTAGAGCTTTATAAAGCCGGTGGCATCGCCGTGATCGTAGCTACTCTCGCCGAAGGAAGCCAAGTCTTCGAGGTAGAGGGAGTATTGGGACTTTCTCCCGGTAACGATGACGTTTCCCTTGTAGAGAGTCAGGCGTACGGTGCCGGTCATATACTGAGACGCCTTGCCCATGTAGGCGTCGAGGCACTCCCGGAAATGGGTAAACCACTTTCCCGCGTAGACGATTCCCGCGTACTGAAGAGCCATCGAGTTCTTCATCGCCAGGGTATCCGAATCGAGGGTTATCATCTCCAACTCCCGGAGGGCCCGAAAGAGAATCGTCCCTCCCGGGGTCTCGTAGACGCCCCGGCTCTTCATCCCGACGACCCGCGTCTCCACCAGGTCGGCGCGGCCGACGCCGTTCTCCGCTCCGAGCCGGTTGAGCTTTTCGAGAAGTGGCAGCGGATCCATCCGCGCTCCGTCGACACCGACCGGAAAGCCCTTCTCGAACTCTATCGAGACCTCGGTCTCCTTGTCGGGAGCCTCTTGGGGAGACGCAGTCAAGAGATACATATCCTCGTTCGGCCGGTTCCAGGTGTTTTCCAGCTCCCCGCCCTCGTGGCTCATGTGCCAGATATTCCAGTCCCGGGAATAGATATTCTTCTTCGAGATGTCCCCGATAGGGATGTCGTGCTTCTTCGCGTAGTCGATTGCCTGTTCCCGGCTCCGGATGTCCCAGAGACGCCAGGGGGCAATGACTTCCAGATGGGGAGCCAGCGCCTTGTAGGTAAGCTCGAATCGGACCTGATCGTTTCCCTTCCCGGTACAGCCGTGGGCCAGGGCGTCTGCGCCCTCTTCCAGGGCAATCCGGACCTGGTGCTTCGCCTGAAGCGGCCGGGCGATCGAGGTTCCCAGGAGGTACTTGCCTTCGTAAATCGCTCCCGCCCGGAGCATCGGGAAGAGGAAATCGTTGACGAACTCCTCCCGGACATCGAGAACATGGAGCTTCGATGCTCCGGAGGCCAGCGCCTTTTTGTGCATCGCCTCCCAGTCCTCGTTCTGCCCGACGTCGGTACAAACGCCGATTATCTCGGGGTCGTTGTAGTGCTCCTTCAGCCAGGGGATGATGATGGACGTGTCCAATCCGCCGGAGTACGCCAAAACAATCTTTTTTATCTCGCCTTTGCCTGCCATCTCTATTCCGTTCTCCTTACTGCTTCGTTACACGTTGCCACGCAGCCAGAACCTCTCTGACTATGCCGATGCCCCGACGGAGCTCGGCGTCGGTAATGGTCAACGGCGGCGCAATGCGAATCCGGTTTGCCCCGGAACGCAAAATCAAGACCCCCCGGGCGGCTGCGGCGTCTATTACCGACTTCATTGTTTCCTTCTCCCGGCCTTCCGGGAGCCGGAGGCCGATGCCCCTCAACAATCCGATGCCCCAAAGGCCCTCGACCGCCGGGTTGGTTTCGGCCGTCTCCCGGAGGAGCCCGTCGAGGAGGGCCGCCTTCCGCCGAACCTCCGCGAGAAACGCGGTATCCGCGACGGTTTCCCAAACCTTCAGGGCGACGGCGCAGGTCACGGGGCCACCACCGAAGGTGGTGCCGTGGTCCCCGGGGTGTAGCAGGTCGTTGACCCGCGCCGGGATCAGAGTCGCCGACAGCGGGAGCCCACCGGCCAAGGGCTTGGAGAGGGAGACGATGTCAGGCTCGAGGCCCACCACGCGGCTCCCGTAGAGCTCTCCGGTCCGCCCGAGACCGGTCTGAATTTCGTCGGCGATCAGGATGATGTCGTGTCGCCGGCAGAGCTCGTTTAGCCGGGCGGCGAATTCAGGCGTCATGACCTCGAGGCCCCCTTCTCCCTGAACCGGCTCGACGATGACCCCGGCCACCCCGGAATCCAACCCTGCCGCCAGGGCCTCGGGATCGTTATACGGCAGGGTCTCGGTCCCGGGCATCAAAGGCTCGAACTTCTCCCGGTACGCCGGGGTCGGCGTTATCGCGAGGGCTCCCAAGGTCCGGCCGTGGAAGGCCTTCTCGAAACTTACCAGCCGGTGGTTTCCGGGCCCCTTCTTCTCGTGAGCGTAGAGCCGGGCGAACTTGATTGCCGCTTCGTTGGCTTCGGTCCCGCTATTGCCGAAAAAGCAGGCGGCGAATCGCTCGGGATCCCCAGGCCAGGAATGGACCAGCCGGTCTCCCAACTCGAGGGCAGCTTCGGTCGCGTAGAGATTGGATACGTGAACAACCTTTCGCATCTGCCGGGCGGCTACTCGGGCGAGGTCTCGGCGGCCGTAGCCGAGGGCGTTTACGGCGATTCCGGCACCGAGGTCGAGGTACTTGGCCCCACCGTTATCGAAGAGGTAGGAGCCTTTCCCCCGGAGAAAGAGCTGTCGCTCGGTTGCATAGTGCTTCGGCACCGAGGTGGTATCAGTGATCCTCATCAGGATGATCCAATCCTTGTTCCGAGTTCTTGGGAAAGCAGCCGGAGAAGATCCCCCTCCCGGGAATACTGCCCTATGATAGAGTTTTTGACCCCCCCGCGCAAAGCCGCGGCGCAGGAGCGCAGCTTTGGAATCATCCCCCCGGAGATACTTCCCCGGGCAATCTCCTCTTCGATCGATTCGACGGAGATATGGCGCAGCACTTCTTCTCCGATCCGAACCCCCGGGACGTCCGAGAGGTAGACCAGATCCTCGGCCCGGAGCCCCTCGGCAAGCCCGAGGGCGACGGAGTCGGCGTTGATGTTGAAGGGGGTGCCCGAAATGTCCGCCGAAGGGGGAGCGACAACCGGGAGAAAGCCTCCGGTTAGTAAGGTCTGTATCAGCTTCGGATCGACCGTACCGACCATACCCGTGTGTTTGGTTCCGGGTCCCAAGGGGAGGGCGGAAACCAGACTCCCGTCGGCTCCGGAAACCCCGACGGCGGATACGCCGACCTGCCGGAACACCCGGACCAGGCGCTTGTTGACCAGCCCCGCGAGGACCATATCGACCAGGTTCATCTCTTCGGCGGTGGTTATTCGGAGCCCTTCGACGAACTGCGGCTCGACACCGAGGCGCCGGCTCAAGTCGGTAATCTCCTTTCCGCCGCCGTGGACGACGATCGGAGAGTAGGTTTTTCGGATACCCGCGAGCTCCCGGGCGAACATCTTCGAGCCTTCGGGGTTTTCGAAGGCTCGGCCGCCAAGCTTAATGACTATCGTTGGTTTCAAGCCGTTACTTCCCCGGTTTTCAGCTGCTCCCCGTCAGCGGCAATCCTGCCGTCTCGTCGAGGCCGAAGCGAATATTCATATTCTGCACCGCCTGTCCGGAGGCGCCTTTCATGAGGTTGTCGATAACGGAAAAGAAAAAGAGGTGTTCCCCTTCTATCCGCCATCCGATGTCGCAGCGATTGGTATCCCGGACGTCCCGGGTTTGAGGAATACGGTCTCCGGTAAGGGTTACGAAGGGGGCAGATCCGTAGGCGCCCTCGAGCGCTTCGGCTATCCCGCCGGCGGTGGCCCCGGAGGTGAGGCGGGCGACCCCCGAGACCTCTATGCCCTTCCGGATGGGTACCAGGTGCGGCGTAAAGAAAAGAGATTCCGAGAGACCGCTCAGCCGGGCCTGCTCCCACATCTCTGCCCAGTGCCGGTGGCTCGTCCCCGGTGCGTAGGCGTTGACGTTCTCCGCCCGCTCGGCGAAGAGATAGTCCTCCTTAGCCTTCTTTCCGGCACCGGTTATGCCCGAAAGTGCGTTGAGAACGATGGGCCCGCCGATTAGCCCGGCTCTCAGGAGCGGGAGGATGGGCAGGAGCGATGCGGTCGGGTAGCATCCGGGGTTCGCCACGAGGTCGGTTCGGCGGACCTGGTCCCGGTAGAGCTCGGCGAGCCCGTAGACGGCTCCTTCGAGGAGCTTCCTCCGGGGAGGCGGAGCGCCGTAGGCCTTTTCGAAGAGCCCCGTATCCTGGATACGAAAATCCGCGGCCAAATCGATAACGACGGCCCTTCCGTAGTAGGGGTCGAGTAACTTGGACGATTCAAGGTGTGGGAGCGCGGCAAACACGACATCCACCTTCTTCGATGCCGCCTCTTCCGGCGACAGAAAGACGCCGCCGGGTATCTTCTCGACGGCGACGGCGGAAAGGCCGGGATCGAGATCCAGGACGCGTTGCCCCCCCCGGGAGCCGGAAACGGCCAAAACCGTGGTAACGTCCGGATGGGACGTAAGCAGTCGGAGAAAGAGCGTGCCGGCGTACCCGGTGCTCCCGAGAACAAGAACGGTCAAGGGCTACTCCTCGAGATCCTCTATCTTTCCCCGAAGCGCCGAGAGGAGGGCAGCTTTCGTCGTCCCCTCCCGGACCACCGCCAAGACGGTGTCGTTTCCCGCTACGGTCCCGAGAATCTGCGGGACGCCGAGGTTGTCCAAGGCTATCGCGACGGAGTCGGCGTGACCGGTCAGGGTCCGGACGACAGCTACGCTGCCCGAGAGCGCGAAGGATACGTATCCCCGCTGGAAATCCTCTACGTAGCTACGCTCGGATTCCCGGCGCTCCTCTTCGCTCGGGAGCGTGTAGGCGTATCCCTCGGCTCCCGCGGAAACCTTCCCCACCTTGAGGAGCTTGAGGTCCCTCGAGAGGGTTGCTTGGGTAACGTTGAACCCTTCGCGCTGCAAAAAACCCAGGAGCTGTTCCTGGCTGGTGATGCGTTGCTCCTTCAGGATGCGCTTTATCAACTGAAGACGCTGTTGCCTCTCCTTCACAACAAGCCTCCGAAAATGTATGCACCGATTCGTATAAAATCCCGTTGCACTCTATCGCCAATCCCCCGGGAGTATCAAGGAGCCTGTTGACGGAATCCCGCAGGCCGGCCGCTCAAGCCTGGGGGCCGGTCTCTCCGAGCCACCCCCGGAGGGCGTCCAAATAGAGAAACTCGCTGTAGGCGGAGTCGATGTTCTGTAGCAGGAGTCGTCCCGTCGACGGAACTTCGAAGACGCACTCGTACGGCTCAGGCGTGGCGCCTTCGACGACGGCGGTTCCCTCCCGGGTCCGGATTGTCACCGGGGCGCCCTCCCGAAAGCGGAAGACGAGCTCGAGGGACTCCTCCGACCCGCCGGCGCCGAAGCTTACCGCGATCTCGCCCCCGGGACTCCGAAATCCCGTCCCGGCAGTTTTTCGCCACCCCAAACGCGAGGCGAGCCATCCGACAAAGAGACGGGAATATGCCGGAGGCGCCCCGGAAATCGTTAGGCCCTCCAGGTTCGATAGCCGGTTTAGTAACTCCTCGGAATCGAAGGCCCGGGCGACTAGGAGCCGGAGGTCCTGGACCCGGAGCCAGGCGAAGTCGCTAATCGCCGTGGCAAGCCGCTCGTGGAGCGCGAGTGCCTTTGCGAAGGTCTCGTCTCCTTCGAAGGCGGACTCGGTATCGACGATAACCTTGTCCGAAAGCTCCTGGACGCTTCGCAGCAGGTCGTTTTCCGGGTCGATACCCAGGCGCCACCAGGCGTAGACCGGAGTATCCCGGATAAGCAAGGGGCTCCAGGTGTTGACCGCGGCCCCGAGCTGGTCCCGGCCGTTCTCGACGATTACTTCCTGGAGGCAGACGCTCCTGCGCTCCGGGTCGATGTAGCACCGGGCGGATACGGCGATATTGCTCTCCGGCGTGGTGCTGTTGATTACGAGGATAATCCGGGCGGCCCGCTTCCCCAGGACGTATCCCAGGGCCCGCTCCGCTTCTTCCCGATCGTTCATGTCGGCGAAGACCAACAGATTGAGGATGGTCGCCCGGGCCTCCGTCGGGGCCGATTGCTGCTGTATCCGTTTAAGCTCTTCCTCGATCTGTTGATGATCGAAGGCTAGAGTCTGCGCCATCGTCTTCCCTCCCGAGCGAGAAGCTCCCGGGCCTCTGCCGGGCCGGAGCTTCCCGGTTGATACTGAGGGAGCGGAGTGCTCTCTTGCCGCCACCCTTCGAGAATCCGGGTAATGAACGCCCAGGACTCTTCGACCTCGTCCCTTCGGGTGTAGAGGGTCGAGTCGCCGAGGATTACGTCGAAGAGGAGTCGTTCGTAGGCCTCCAAGGTCCGCTCTCCGAAGGCCGAGCCGTAGGCGAAGTCCATGTTCACCGGTCGCATGTCCGTCGTGTACCCGGGTATCTTGACGTTCATGTTCAGCGTAACCCCTTCCTCCGGCTGGATACGCATAATCAGCACATTCTCATTAAGCGCCGGATGCCGGTTTCGGAAGAGCTCCAAGGGGGGCTTCCGGAAGTGGACAGAGATCTCCGAAAGCTTCCGCATCATCCGTTTCCCGGAGCGTAAGTAGAAGGGGACCCCGGACCAGCGCCAGGTATCCAGAAAGAGCTGAAGGGCGACGTAGGTTTCGGTTCCGGACTCCGGATCGACGCCCTCCTCTTCCCGGTAGGCCGGGACCTCCTTTCCGTGCATAAAGCCCCGGCCGTACTGCCCCCGGACGGTCCGCTCCGAGATATCCCGGAAGGTAATCGGCCGGAGCGCCTCGAGAATCTTAACCTTTTCGTCCCGGATACTCTCGGCGCCGAGGCTGTGGGGCGGCTCCATCGCCGTAAGCGAGAGCAGCTGGAAGGCGTGGTTCTGGATCATGTCCCGAAGGGTACCGGCCTGCTCGTAGTAGTTCGCCCGGGTCCCGACGCCGATGTCCTCGGCGACGGTAATCTGGACGTGGTCGATGTAGTGGCTGTTCCAAACCGGCTCGAAGATCCCGTTTCCGAAGCGGTGCACCAGAATGTTCTGAACCGTTTCCTTTCCGAGGTAGTGGTCGATCCGGAAGATCTCATCTTCCCGGAAATACTTCGACAGAAGACGGTTTAGTGCTTGGGCCGAGGCGAAATCCCGACCGAAGGGCTTTTCGACGACAATCCGGGTCGTGCCGCTCCCCCGGGGGAGCCGCCCGACCTTGTGAATGATGGTCTCGTAGGAATCCGGCGGCGTGGAGAGGTAGTAAATCCGGTTCTGATACTCCTCGAGGGCCTTCCCGAGGCGTCCGTAGCCCTCGTCGTCTTCGAAGGTCGATTGCACGTACTCGATCCGCTGAAGAAAGGAGGTCAATCGCTCCCCTTCGGCTCCGGGGAAACCGTCGAGCATCCCCCGGGCCTTCTCCCGGACCGTCTCGCCGCGCCAATCCCGCCGGGCGAATCCGACGATCTTGAAGCGGCTGGTTCCCTTAGAATAAAGGGAAAAGAGCGCCGGCATGAGCTTCTTTTGTGTAAGATCTCCGGTAACGCCGAATATGGTTATGGCGAAGGGCGGGGGTTCTTTTACGTACTCGAGTCCAGCGAAAAGTGGATTGGTTGCCATCAGTCCTAATATCGTGGAGGAGTTCCTCAATTGCAATTAGTCGGTTACAGAGTCCAAGAGAGAGCCAAAGAGGGCCCCAACCCCTTTGGAGGGCCCGTTTACGCGGTTCCCACGACCGGCTCCACCATGGAGGATGCCCGGGAGCTGGTGCTCTCGGGCCCCGTTACCGGACCGGATTCAGCCGTTGCCTCCGCCGCGGGTGCGGTCCTCCGGTGCGACTTTCAGACTGCCGGGCGAGGACAGGGCCCGAACCGCAGCTGGACGGCACCCCGGGGGAGCAGCCTGATGTTTACCCTCTGTCTCCCGGAGCCCTGGGTTCCGGCTCCCTGGGAGGCGCTTCCCCTGCGGATGGCCCTCGGCCTCGCCCGGTTTCTCGAAGAGCGACGGTATGCCGACGTGCGGATAAAATGGCCCAACGATCTCTTCCTCGGAGGAAAAAAGGTTGCCGGGATTCTCTGTCATCACGCGGCCTCCTGGTTCCTCGTCGGAATCGGGCTCAACGTCAATCAACGGCGATTTCCTCCGGACCTTCGGGCCCCGGCGACCTCACTTGCTCTCGCCGGCGCCGCCGATCCGAGCGAGGTCATCGATCCGGGGACCCTCCTTTCGCCTCTCCTCGCGCACCTTCGGAGCGCCCTCGAGGCCGTCGAGTGGCGCCGGTCCCTGGAGCAGCGGTTGGCGGGGGTGGGTTCGAGGGTGATCTTAAAGGGGGCGGGCCTCCGGTCGGGGGCCGGATCCGAGGCGGTCCCCGGGGTCGTCGTCGGGATCGGCGAGACCGGAGCCCTTCGGGTTCGGCGTTCGGATACCGGGGAGATCGAGGAGCTCTTTACCCGGGATCGAATAGATTGGTAAAAAAAATTTGATGTTGTCGGCGATCCTTGGTATTTTTCCGGCAGCGTAAGCTCACATCCACAGTGAAACTCAAAACTCTATTTTTTTGAAGAGAGGGAAGGAACATGGCCAAGCAACTTGTGTTCGATGAAGAAGCCCGGCGCGCACTTCTTCGTGGCGTCGAGAAACTGTCGAATGCGGTCAAGGTGACTCTCGGTCCCAAGGGCCGGAACGTACTTCTGGACAAGAAGTTCGGAGCACCGACGGTCACCAAGGACGGAGTGTCCGTAGCGAAAGAGGTCGAGCTCGAAGATGCCTTCGAGAACATGGGGGCCCAGCTTCTCAAAGAAGTGGCCACCAAGACCAACGACATCGCCGGTGACGGTACCACAACCGCAACGGTCCTTGCCTACAGCATCATCAAGGAAGGCCTCAAGAGTGTTGCCGCGGGTATCAACCCGATGGGCATCAAGCGAGGCATCGATAAGGCAGTCGGGGTCGCCGTCGACCAGATTGCCAAGATGAGCAAGGTAATCAAGGACAAGGAAGAGATCGCCCAGGTAGCGGCGATATCCGCAAACAACGACATGGAGATCGGCGAAGAGATCGCCGGAGCCATGGAAAAGGTCGGAAAGGACGGCGTTATTACCGTCGAAGAGTCCAAGACCATCGAGACGACCACCGAGTTCGTCGAAGGTATGCAGTTCGACCGGGGATTCGTTTCTCCGTACTTCGCTACCAATAAGGATCAGATGACCTCGGTTCTCGAGAACCCGTACATCCTCATCCACGACAAGAAGATCTCCAGCATGAAGGATCTGCTTCCCATCCTGGAGAAGGTCGCCCAGCAGTCCAAGCCGATCCTCATCATCGCCGAAGACATCGAGGGAGAGGCTCTGGCTACCCTTGTCGTCAACACCATCCGGGGAACCCTCCAGGCTGTCGCCGTAAAGGCTCCGGGCTTTGGTGACCGCCGGAAGGCAATGCTGGAAGACATCGCGGTACTGACCGGTGGCGAGGTTATCTCCGAAGAGCTTGGCCTCAAGCTCGAGACCACGGAGCTGACCCAGCTCGGTAGCGCCCAGTCGATCAAGGTGAACAAAGAAGACACCACGATTATCAACGGCGCCGGAAAGCAGAACGATATCAAGGGCCGGATCGCCCAGATTAAGGCTCAAATCGAAGAGACTACCTCGGACTACGACCGGGAGAAGCTCCAGGAGCGGCTGGCGAAGCTCGCCGGCGGTGTCGCCGTTATTAACGTCGGTGCCGCGACGGAGGTCGAGCTCAAGGAAAAGAAGCACCGGGTCGAGGATGCGCTTTCGGCCACTCGAGCCGCCATTGAAGAGGGCATTATCCCCGGCGGTGGCGTTAGCCTGGTACAGGCGATTGCCGCCCTCGAAGCCGAGAACACCGATGCAATGGACGAGGAAGAGGTCGTCGGGTTCCGGATCGTAAAGCGAGCCCTGGAAGAGCCGATTCGCCAGATCGCCATTAACGCCGGTGTCGACGGGTCGATCATCTCCCAGCGTGCCCGGACCGAGAAATCCGGTATCGGCTTCGATGCCGCCAAAATGGAGTGGGTCAACATGATAAAGGCCGGTATTATCGATCCGGCCAAGGTCACCCGCTCGGCATTGCAGAACGCCGCATCCATCGCGAGCCTCCTGCTTACCACCGAATGCGCCATTACGGATCTTCCCGAAGAGAAGTCCGACGCGGGCGGCGGCGGAATGCCCCCCGGCGGCATGGGAATGATGTAGTATTGCCATAAGGGGAAGCCGTCTGAGGCTTCCCCTTTTTGTCTATGAAACGCGAAGACTTTATTTTTACCGTCGGCTACGAAGGAAACACCGCGATCGTCGATGCGACCAGCGCCCGAAAACTAGGGTCATTGAGTAGCCGGGAGCTTGCCGAACGGGGCCAGTATCGAAACGCTTTCCGTGCGGCAATCTTCGACGGACCGGAATCGATAGAGGATCTTCGAATCTATCTCCGGGACCATACGAGCATTGGCGATAAAACAGCCGCCGAGTTGAAGCGGCTCTTCGGCGTATTCGAGGTTCGGGACGACGTGACCAAGGTACAGCGCGTGTAACCTTGACGGCCTCTAGTCGTCGTGATACCGTTGCCGAAATCTTTACAGCCCAAGGACGTAGCAAATTATGATGATGCAACCGATTCTACCGATTCTGATGGCACCCCCACCGGGTGGTGCTACCGGAGGGCCTGCATCGATAGCACCGACACTTATCACCTTCGGCCTCGTGTTCTTAATCTTCTATTTCTTGATCATCAGACCCCAGAACAAGAAGCAGAAGGAAACGAAGGCGATGCTGTCCTCTCTCCAGAAAGGTGACAAGGTGGTCTCCATCGGCGGTATCCGGGGAACCATTCAGGCCCTCAAAGAGGATACGGTCGTACTCAAGGTGGACAGTAACACCACCATGGAGTTCAACCGGTCCGCCGTGGCGACGGTTCTCGAACGAAAGGGCAGCGGGAAGTCCAAAGCACGGGATACTTCTGCCGACGACGCCGCTATCGAGGACAATTCCGACGAATAAGCCGTCTATCTCACTCTACGGAGCCCAGGTATGAGCATGCGACTACGCTTGCTGATCATTCTCGTATTGGTCGGTGCCAGCGTTACATTTATCTATCCCACCATCCGGTGGTATTTCTTCGTTTCCGAGGATCAGAAGGTCCTCGCCAACGCTTCTCGGTCCCAGGTCAGGGACTATGCCGAGGGAGAAGCGGAAGAGGCTATCGCCGAGCTGCGAGATCTGGCGCTTTCCGATCCGGAAGCCCCCGTTCCCGAGGAGTACTCCTTTCTTATTGAGGAGGCCCGGGGGAACTACCGCCTCGAGGATCGATCGCTCCCCGACGAATGGACCACCGAATCGGTCTTGGACAGCTTCCGCACGGAGCGGGAGGCTTTTGCCGCCCTCGAGACGCACTATCGCGCCGAGGTGGAAGAGCTCGAAGACCTGCAGTCCCGGATTATCCAGCTCGGCTTGGACCTTAACGGCGGCGTTAACGTCGTGTTGGAGGCCGATCGTAGTAGCCTAGCGGATCGGCTCGGCCAAGAGCCGACCGAGGCCCAGTTGAGCGAAGCCGTCGATCTTGCCCTCGAGATCTTGAGTAACCGTATCGACCGGTTCGGTGTTACCGAGCCTCAGATCCGCCGGATGGACGAAACGAGAATATCGATCGAGATTCCCGGAGAGAACGACCGGGAGCGCGTCAATTCCTTCCTGATGGGGAAGGGGTCCCTGAACTTCCACATCGTCGACGACGAAGCGACCGAGCAACTGATCGCGCTCCAGCAGGAGAACCCCGGTTGGAATCCGGAAGACGACGGACGCCCGGACTTTGTCCCGGTTGGTACCGAGATCGCCGAATACGTAACCCGGGATGAGTACGGATTGGACCGTTTCGTCCGCTACATCGTCATCAAGTCCAACATCCAGGAAGACGGCTTGGCCGGTGAGCACATTACCGAGGCGCAGTTTGCCCGGGATCCTCTGACGAACCAGCCGGTGGTCAACTTTGTCCTCGACCGGGAGGGGGCGGATCTCTTTGCCGGATTGACCCGGGATAACGTCGATTCGAGCATGGCGATTGTAATGGACGGGAGGGTTCGAGCCTACGCGACCATCGAGGAAGAGATTCCCACCGGACAGGTGCGTATTAGCGGCTTCGATCAGGAAGAGGCCCAGAATATCGCCACCGTTCTCCGGACGGCGGCTCTTCCCGTCGACTTGGTTGTTCTGAACCAACAGGCTATCGGAGCCTCCCTCGGGGAGCAGGCGGTAGATACGGGCTTGCGGGCCATCGCCCTTGGCTTTGCGCTGGTCATCCTCTTTATGGTGATCTACTACAAGGGTGCCGGCCTCGTGGCGGACCTGGCGCTTATCCTCAACCTCTTTTTTATCGTGTCGATCCTGTCGGTCTTCAATCTGACGCTGACCCTTACCAGCATCGCCGGAATAATTCTGACGGTCGGTATGGCGGTCGACGCCAACGTAATCATATTCGAGCGCGTAAAAGAGGAGTATCGCCTCGGAAAGAGCCCCCAGGCGGCGATTGCCGCCGGGTTCGGTAAGGCCCTCTGGACCATCACCGACGCAAATATAACCACCTTTATCGCCGCGATCTTTCTGTCGCAGCTGGGTACCGGGCCGATTCAAGGGTTCGCCGTTACCCTCGCGGTAGGTATTGTCACGTCGATGTTTACGGCGCTCTTTGTCTCGCGGCTCATATTCGACTTTACTACCCAGGTCGTCCGCCGCAGCAAGCTCAGCATAAGTTGGAGGCTTTAATGGCCCGGGTAATCGCCTTTACGCGCCTGCGTTTTGTAATGATCACGGTCTCGGTGGTCCTAATCGCCCTGGGGATCGGGCTTACCGTCACCCAGGGTGGATTCAACTTCGGTATCGACTTTCAGGCCGGTCTGGATCTCCAGGTCGAGATAGACGGCGTCGGTTCCGTCGAACGGGTTCGCCGAACCCTCTCGTCTATCGATGGGGTTCAGGTCCAGTCGATCGGTGGCACAGGAAACGAGGAGTACTCCATCCGTGTCCGGGACGCCGGGGTTCTCGAGCAGTTCAGCGAAGTGATGTCCGCGAACGTCATCGACGCCTTAGAGGCGGAGTTCGGCGAAGGTTCGGTCCGGGAGCTTCAGTCTTCCTACGTCGGACCCCGGTTTTCCGAGGACCTGGCCGAACAGGCCATCCTTCTGACGACTCTCGCCCTGGGCCTGATCCTTATCTACATCTGGTTTCGATTCCGCCTGGCCTACGCGGTTTCCGCCATTGCGGCGCTCGTGCACGACGTGCTGTTCATGATCGGGTTTATCGGTACCTTCCAGATCGAAGTCTCGACGGCGACCATCGCGGCGGTGTTGACGATTATCGGATACTCCCTGAACGATACCATCGTTATCTTCGACCGAATCCGGGAGAACGAAACGCTCCTCCGGGATACCGGCTACGAAACCATCGTAAATACCAGTATCAGCCAGTCCCTCAACCGGACCCTTATTACCTCGCTGACGACCCTCTTGGCCGTCGTTTCGATCTACGTCTTTGCGACCGGCGCAATCCAGGCCTTCGCACTAAACTTGATGGTCGGTATCGTGGTCGGAACCTATTCTTCGATCTTCATCGCCTCGCCGGTCCTCCTTGGATGGCAGCGCCGAAGCCGGGCCCGGCGTCGGAAGCGGGATCTCGACCGCTACGGAAGCACCTCGGTGAACGAAGAGCGAAAGGAAACCCCAAAGACGGAAGAAGGTGGGAAGGCCAAGGTTCCTGCGGGAGTTCCCGCGGCGGACATCGAAGCGGTAAAGCGGGAAGTAAGCAAGAAGCGACAATCTTCCGGGGGGAAGTCCCAGCCCCGGTCCAAGCGTAAGAAGGGCCACTAGTATTTGGGCCGGAGGCGTCGGCCTCCGGGCACCGGGGCTAACCTTCCGGGTTTCCCTTTAGCCCCAACTCCTCGGCGGCTTCCCGCATACCGGCGATGGTGTCTTCCATCACGCCGGTGAGCTCTTCGCCGAGCATGTCTGCGCCTTTTTGCACGACCTCCCGGTCGACACCTGCGGCAAAGCTCCTATCCTTCCATTTCTTTTTGACCGATTTCGGCGTCAGGTCGAGAACGCTCTTCGACGGTCGCATAATCGCCGTCGCCGTTATGAGCCCCGTAAGCTCGTCGACGGTGTAGAGAACCTTCTCCATCTCGTGCTCCGGCTCGATGTCGGTAAACATGCCCCAGGCGTGGCTCAATACGGCATGGATGTACTCCTCGGGCCATCCAGCTTCCCGGAGAATGGACTCGGTTTTGGAGCAATGCTCCTCGGGGAACTGCTCCCAGTCCAGGTCGTGCACCAGTCCGATCACCCCCCACTTCTCTTCGTCATGTCCCCGCTTTCTCGCTTGGTAGCGCATGACGGCTTCCACCGCGAGGGCGTGTTTGATCAGCCCCTCGGTCTTGGTGTACCGGGTCAGTAGGTCGTAGGCTTCTTCTCGGGTCGGAATGTGCTCGCTCATGTTAAGGAGGATGCCACAGGAGGCGCTCCCGGTCAAAGCCTCTTTGGCGGCGACTCGCGGAACGACGGTTTGCGCGATATCCTTCCTAGCGCTATATTCTGCGAGACTCATGGAAGCGAATATAGAAGCACTCAAAGCACGACTAAGGACAAAGCGCGGATTCATCTGCGACATGGACGGGGTTATCTACCACGGGAATCGGTTGCTTCCCGGGGCCCGGGAGTTCGTCGACTGGGTCAAGACCTCGGAGCATCCCTTTCTCTTTTTGACGAACTCCTCGGAGCGTTCACCGAAGGAGCTGGTCCAGAAGATGGCCCGGTTGGGAATCAACGTCGGGGAGGAGCACTTCTACACCAGCGCCTTGGCAACCGCCGGCTTTCTGAAATCGCAATGCCCCGGCGGAACGGTCTACGTAATCGGAGACGCCGGTCTTACCAACGCGCTCTACAACGCCGGGTTTTCGATGAACGACGTAAACCCGGACTACGTGGTTATGGGAGAGTCGCGCTCCTACAGCTTCGAGAAGCTCGAGCGGGCCATAAACCTCGTAAAGGGAGGCGCCAAGCTGATCGGCACCAATCCGGACGTCACGGGGCCGGCGGAGCAGGGTCTGGTGCCGGCCTGCGGTGCCCTTACCGCCCCGGTGGAGCTGGCCACCGGGATGAAGGCCTACTTCGTCGGAAAGCCGAATCCTCTGATGATGCGCCAGGCCCTCCGGCGAATCGAGTGCCGCCGGGAGGACACCTTTATTATCGGGGACCGGATGGATACCGACATAATCGCCGGCCTCGAGTCGGAGATCGATACCATCCTGGTTACCAGCGGCGTTACCTCCCGGGAGGAGCTTCGAACCTTTCCGTACCAGCCTCACTTTGTTCTCGACGGCATCGGCGACATCGTCAGGTTGGCCCAATGAAGCTGCATCTTCGGGAATCGTCGGCCTCCTCCTCCGTCGAACCCCTCGTTATTCTCCACGGACTCTTCGGGTCCGGGGACAACTGGTCCTCCGTCGCCCGGGAGCTACCGGATAGGCGGTGTCTCATGCCCGACCTAGTAAACCACGGCGCGTCCCCCCACGAGGATGCCTTCGACCTAACCGGCATGGCCGAGGACGTCCTCGAGACCCTCGACGACGCCGGGGTAGACCGCTTCGACGTTATGGGGCACTCCCTCGGGGGAAAGGTCGCGCTTCTGGTGGCGCTCAAGGCCCCGGATCGCGTTCGGCGCCTGGTCATTCTCGACGTAGCTCCGAAGGTGTACGAAGAGCGGCATCGCTACATTATCGAGGCCCTCAAGAAGGTTTCCGCCGCCGATTGCTCCTCCCGAAAGGAGGCCGACGAGGTGCTCGCGGAGCGCATTCCGGAGCGCGCGATCCGCGCCTTTCTGCTCAAGAACTTCGTGCCGACCGACGGAGGCTACGAATGGCGGATTAACCTCGATGCCCTCGACCGGCGCTACCGCGAACTTGTTTCCTGGCCCGATATTCAGGCGACCTTTGCCGGGCCCTCCCTGGTTATCGCCGGGGGGCGTTCGAGCTACGTCGATCCGGAAGACGAGGAGCTCTTTCGGAGGTACCTCGAACAGCCGGAAATTCACATCCTTCCGGAGGCGGGACACTGGGTCCACACCGACGACCGGGAAGGATTTCTCGGCCTTCTCAAGCAGTTTCTGGACGCGAGGTGATCGATATCCGGACCACGCCGGGGCACCCTAGGCCCTACGGCGCTTCTATAACCCCGACGGGTGTCCAGTTTTCCCTTTTTTCCCGGCACGCCACGAAGGTCTACCTCTGCCTCTTCGAATCGGAAGAGGACCTCCGACCGACGGTCGAGGTGGAGTTGCACCCGGAGAACAATCGCATGGGGGACGTCTGGCACGTCCACTGTGAGGGTCTCGGGGCCGGGGCACTCTACAACTACCGGGTCGACGGCCCTTATGAGCCCCACCGGGGCCACCGCTTTAATGCCAACAAGCTTCTCGTTGATCCCTATGCAAAGGCCCTTACCGGCGGTGGCACCTGGAACCTCTCGAGTAATCTGGGTTACGTCCCGGGGGACCCGGACGAGGATCTGAGCTTTTCCAGTGAGCCGTCGGGTCCCGGGGTCCCCAAGTGCGTCGTTGTAGACGACGACTTCGACTGGCAGGGGGACCGGCCTCTAAACTATCCCCTCCGGTTCAGCGTTATCTACGAGGCCCACGTCGGCGGCCTGACCTCCCACCCGAGCGCACGCGTCGAGCACCCCGGAACCTTCCGGGGCATCATCGAGATAATCCCCTACCTGAAGGAACTCGGCATTACCAGTCTGGAGCTCCTCCCCGTCCACGAGTACGACCGGAACGGCATCGAACGCCGGAACCCGGAGACCGGCGAGAAATTGGTCGATTACTGGGGATACAACACCATCGGTTTTTTCGCCCCGGCGGGAGTCTACTGCAGCGACGGTACCCGGGGCGGGCAGGTGGCCGAGTTCAAAGAGATGGTCCGGGAGCTTCATAGAGCCGGGATCGAAGTCATCCTGGATGTCGTCTTTAACCACACCGGGGAGGGAAACGAGTTGGGGCCCACGATCTGCTTCCGGGGCATCGACAACCTTCTCTACTACATGCTCGAGGATGACAAGCGGTTCTATCGTAACTTTACCGGCACCGGAAACACCATGAACTGCAATCATCCAATAGTCCGGACCTTGATCCTCGAGTGTTTGCGGTACTGGGTCGTCGAGATGCATGTCGACGGGTTCCGCTTCGACCTCGGGTCGGTCCTCGGACGGGATAGCCGGGGGAACCTGATGGAGAACCCGCCGATCCTCGAGCGGATAGCCGAGGATCCCCTCCTCCGGAACACCAAGATTATCGCCGAGGCCTGGGACGCCGCCGGAGCGTATCAGGTCGGCTCTTTTCCCGGTGGGCGCTGGGCGGAGTGGAACGACCGCTACCGGGACGACGTCCGCCGATTCTGGCGGGGAGACCGGGGGATGGTCTCCGCCCTGGCCACCCGGATTACCGGGAGCTCGGATCTCTACCTCCGGGACGGCCGGAAGCCCTTCCATAGCATAAACTTTGTGACGAGCCACGACGGATTTACCCTTTACGATCTGGTCAGTTACACCCGAAAGCACAACGAGGTGAACGGCGAGGATAACCGGGATGGCCACGATGCAAACTACAGCGCCAATTACGGGGTGGAAGGCGAAACGGATCGACCCGAGGTTCTCGATCTCCGGCGCCGTCAGATGAATAACTTTGCCACGACGCTCCTGTTGTCCCTTGGTACGCCGATGCTCCTCGCGGGCGACGAGGTCGGCCGCACCCAGCAGGGGAACAACAACGCCTACTGTCAAGACAACCCCATCTCCTGGATCGACTACACCCGGGGGGAGCGGTTTCCGGGTTTCCGGGATTTCGTCCGGCGCCTCATCCGGTTTCGCCTGGCCCACCACGCTTTCCTCCGGCCCGAGTTCTACACCGGTGTCGACAACGCCTATAACGCCATTCCGGATATTACCTGGTACAACGACAAAGGCGCCGAGATCGACTGGGGGAGCAGCCGCAACTGCCTCGCTCTCCAAATAGACGGGAGCAAGGCGGAGATCCGGGCGGACGTCGACGACAACGACTTCTTCGTGATGTTCAACGGCACCGGGGTGGACCGCAGTTTCGTAGTGCCTCCGGCTCCCAACGGAAACCACTGGTACCGCGTAATTGACACCGCCAAGGGGCCCGGGGAGGAACTTCTGGACGCCGGAGAAGAAGAACCGATCGGGAAGGACGGCCGCTACCCTGTCCGCCGCTATTCCATGGTCGTGCTGCTGTCCCGGGCACCCTGACACCGGCCCTGACACCGGCCTCCCTTGACCTCCGTGCGAGGCCGTGGCTACCTTCGGTTGACAGGGCGGGTCAAAGCCTCGATCATCAAATCCACTAAGGAGCAGTACATGTCCACCGAGCAGAAGGCCGCCGCCTTCAAAGAGCTGACCGAAGAAGAACGACTCTACCGGGTCCGCCACTCGACGGCTCACGTCATGGCCGAGGCGGTTTTGCGTCTCTTTCCCGAGGCCAAGTTGGCCATCGGGCCCCCGATCGAGAACGGCTTCTACTACGACTTCGATCTTCCCCGGAGCTTGACGCCGGAAGACCTGGAGAAGATCGAAGAGAACATGCGCGACATTGCTGCCGGCGACCATGAGTTCGTCCGGCAAGAGCTCGACCGGGAGGCGGCGAAGAAGCTCTTCGCCGACCAGCCCTACAAACAGGAGCTTATCGACGATCTTCCGGAAGACGAGACTATCTCCACCTACACCCAGGACACCTTTACCGACCTGTGCCGGGGACCCCACGTCGAGACCACGAAGCAGCTCCACCCGAAGGCCTTTAAGCTGCTCACTGTGGCCGGGGCCTACTGGAGGGGGGACGAGAAGCGACCGATGCTCCAACGGATCTACGGAACCGCCTGGGAGACGCCCAAGGATTTACGGAAGCACCTCGACCATCTCGCGGAAATCGAGAAGCGAGACCACCGGCGCCTCGGCCGGGAGCTCGACCTCTTTTCCACCCACGAAGAGGCCGGGCCCGGGCTGATCTACTGGCACCCCAAGGGCTCCCGGATTCGTCTGGCGGTGGAGGACTACTGGCGCAAGAAGCACCTGGACAACGGTTACGAGCTTCTCCATACGCCCCACGTCGGAAAGGCGTGGCTCTGGGAGACCTCCGGCCACCTCGGGTTCTACAAAGAGAACATGTACGCTCCGATGGAGATGGACAACAGCGACTACTACGCCAAGCCGATGAACTGTCCGTTCCACATCATGATCTATCAGACTCAGATGCGCTCCTACCGAGATCTCCCCCTCCGGTGGGGAGAGCTCGGTACAGTTTACCGGTACGAGCGGAGCGGCGTACTCCACGGGCTTCTTCGGGTCCGGGGATTCACCCAGGACGATGCGCACATCTTTTGCACGCCGGAGCAGATCCAAGATGAAATCGACGAGGTGCTCCGGTTTAGCCTCGAGGTCTGGCACGACTTCGGCTTTACCGACATCAAGCCCTACCTGGCTACCCAGCCGGAAAAGAGCGTCGGGGAGCCGGAGCGGTGGCGAGTCGCCGAGGAAGCGCTCCGCCGATCCCTCGAAGAAAAAGGGCTCGAGTACGAGCTCGACGAAGGCGGCGGCGCCTTCTACGGCCCCAAGATCGATCTGAAGATCCGGGACGCCCTGGGACGGGAATGGCAGATGACGACCATCCAGTTCGACTTTAACATGCCGGACCGGTTCGGGATGACCTTTGTCGACAACGACGGGGTGGAGAAACGTCCCTACATGGTTCACCGGGCGCTTTTAGGCTCCCTCGAGCGTTTCTTCGGGGTCCTTATCGAGCACTACGGCGGCGCCTTCCCCCTTTGGTTGGCGCCGGTACAGGCGGTGGTAATTCCCGTGGCGCCGGCGTTCAACGATTACGCGGAGAAGGTCGCGGCTCAGTTGAAGGCCGACGGCTTCCGGGTCGACGCGGACCTCTCCCAGGAACGAATGAACGCCAAGATCCGACAGGGACAGACCCAGAAGATCCCCTACATGCTCGTCGTCGGGGAGAAGGAAGAGGAGGGGCATTCGGTCGCCGTCCGGGGACGCTCCGGCGAGCGGAGCGGGCCTATCTCCGTCGCCGAGTTTGCCCAGCGTCTTGCGACGGAAATCGCGGAGAAAAGCCGGGTGCAATGATCCAGCACATCGTCAAACGGGACGGCCGGGTCGTCCCGTTCGACAAGAAGAAGATAGCCTTTGCCATCTTTCGTGCCGCCGTCGCCGTCGGCGGCAGGGACAAGGACCGGGCCGACTACATTGCGGATCGCGTCGTTGAATACCTGGAGCAGATTCGGGAGCCGGGGGATTTATCTTACCCGACGGTCGAAGAGGTCCAGGACGCCGTCGAAAAAGTGCTGATAGAGGAAGGGCATGCCCAGACGGCGAAAGCTTACATCGTCTACCGGTACGAGCATGCGCTGAAGCGGCAGGGTAGAGAGAGCGCAACCTACTCCCAGGACAACATTCCCTACAAGATACTCTGGGGGACCCTTGCCTGGGCGATCGACCACGACTGCTACGACACCGCCGGGATCCGCCGGTGGGTTGAGGCCGGGCGCCTCGGCGAGCTTATCGACGTCTCGGAAACCTTCTACCGGGATCAGCTTCAATCGCTTTCGGTCTCCCTGGCAGACCGGCTGGAAGAGCTCCGGGTGGTCATCGTCGCCGGCCCGTCTTCCTCAGGGAAGACAACGACGACCCGAAAGATCGCCGAGCTCGTCGAGGGCTCCGGCCGCCGCCTGGTGCCCATAAGCGTCGACGACTACTTCTTCGACCTCGAATCCCATCCCCAGGACCCCCGGGGGGACTACGACTTCGAAACACCCCAGGCCCTAGACCTGGGGCTGTTCGCCTTACACCTTAAAGAGCTTCTCGCGGGGAAGGAGGTGGCCCTGCCGAAGTACGACTTCAAGCACGGACGCCGGATTCCCGACGCCCGGAGTCTCCGGATCGACGAAAGGGACATCGTCCTGATCGATAGCCACCACGGCCTCTACGACGAGCTGACGGTTTCGGTCCCGGAGGAGAGAAAGTACCGCCTCTACCTGGAAACCTTGGCGCAGGTAAAGGATGATGAGCGTCGATTTATCCGGTGGACCGACGTGCGCCTCTTGCGCCGGATGGTTCGGGACATGCAGTTTAGAAGCTACGATCCCCGGCAGACCCTCCTGCACTGGTACCTGGTCCGTCGGAGCGAGCTTCGCTACATTGTCTCCCGGCTTCGGACTGCAGAGAGCATTATCAATACCTTCTTGCCCTACGAGCTGTTGATTCTGAAGCCCCGGCTCGCGGAGCGGTTTCCGAATTTTGTCGCGCAGCTCGCCGAAGACCCGGAGCGCCGGGATGCCTACGAGAGGGCCCTCCGGGTCGACAAGCTCCTTAATGAAATCCCGGACGTCGACGCCGAAGAGATGGTCCCGAGGGACTCGATTCTTCGGGAGTTTATCGGCGGGAGCCGGTACGACGTCCATTAGACGCCGCGACGTCTGCTAGCGAGGTGGATGATGAAAGAGACCGAGGCCCTCGGGCTGCTGCGAGAAAGCGATCGGGAAGTCTGTCTTCTTGCCCATACGGCAGCCGTTCTGGGATGGGATCAGGAGACCTACATGCCGTCCCGGGCGATCGGCGAGCGGGCGGAGCAAATCAGCCTGCTCCAGGCGCTCATCCATCGGCGGGTTGTCGACCCGAGAAACGGCGAAGCATTCGCGGCCCTCGGCTGCGGCGACGAAGAGCCCGGGGGCGACCTCTCCCTCCCGCCGGCGGACCGTGCCTTCTTGCGGCAGGCATACCGGCGCTACATCCACGCCACCAAGCTCCCGGAGCGCCTCGTCGTAGCGCTTGCCCAAGAAACGAGCAAGGGGCAGGCGGTCTGGCAGGCGGCACGTCAGGCGAGCGATTTCTCCGCCTTCGAGCCGGCGCTTACCGAGATCCTGCGGCTCGTCCGGGAGAAGGCCGACCTCCTTGGGTACGAGGAACACCCCTACGACCCGCTCCTCGACGAGTTCGAGCCGGGAATGAAGACCTCGGAGGTGCAGCGGAACTTCGACGGCCTTCAGGAGGGGCTCTCGGCCCTCCTCGATAGGATCCGGGGGGCGACCCAGGTAGAGGACGCTTTTCTCCACCGTAATTTTTCCGTCGGGGCCCAAGAGCAGTTCAGTCGCGAGATCCTCGCCGCCTTGGGGTTCGACTCCTCCCGGGGCCGTTTGGATGTCTCGACCCATCCCTTTACGACGACACTCGGCTTCGACGACGTTCGCATTACCACGCGGTACAACCCGGACCTTTTCCAGACCGCCATCTTCGGTACTATCCACGAGGCGGGGCACGCTCTCTACGAGATGGGCTTCGAAGAGTCGCTCCGAGGTTCACTTCTCGCCGAGGGAACCTCCCTCGGTGTTCACGAGTCCCAATCCCGTTTCTGGGAGAACGTCGTCGGCCGGAGCCGCGGCTTCTGGCGCCGCTACTTCCCGCGTCTCAAGGAGCTGTTTCCGGGGGCGTTGGACTCCGTCGACCAGGACGCCTTCTTTCGGGGCGTCAACAAGGTAGCCCCCAGCCTAATCCGGGTGGAGGCCGACGAGGTTACCTACGGCCTTCACGTCATCTTGCGGTTTCGCCTCGAAATCGAGTTGATCAGCCGGCGGTTGGAGGTATCTGAGCTCCCCGCCGCCTGGAAGGCGATGTCCCGGGAGCTCTTGGGCATTGCGCCGGAGCGGGATGCCGACGGCGTGCTTCAGGACATTCACTGGTCGATGGGGGGCTTCGGCTACTTTCCAACCTACGCCCTGGGAAATCTCTACGCCGCCCAGTTTACCGAGGCGCTTCGAGAGGACCTTCCCACTTTCGAGGGGCTCATCGAAGCCGGGGACTTCCAGCCGATTCGCCGGTGGCTCCGGAGCAATATTCACCGTCACGGAAGCGCCAAGCTGCCTTCGGAGCTGCTCACGGACATCGTCGGCGCCGGACTCGGGCCCGGGGCCTTTCTTGGCTACCTGGAGGCGAAGTACCGGGATGTTTACCGCCTATCTTAGCTTTCTCGGAAGCCATCCATACGCCTGGGGTACCCTGGGCGTCATCCTATTTGCCGCCGGATGCGGTTTCGCTCTTCCGGGCTTCGGGGTTCGTCGGCGCCGAAACCGGCCCCGGCGCCGGATGGTTTTTGCCCTCTACCTCTGGGCGGCCGCAGTACTCTGCTTCGTGGCGGTGTTCTTCGTCCCGCTCCGGTTGCGCGTCTTTACCGAGACGGCCCTCTACTATCACGGAGGCCTTCTGGTCGCCGCCTTTCTTCTTCTATGGCTCCGTCGTCTCGGCCTCTTTCTCGCGTTCGCCCTGGTGCTCCTGGCCGGCGTGACGGTGCCCCTCTATCATCAAACTTGGAACCCTCTCCGGAAAGCCGGCGAGGCGGCGGTCATACGGGTTCTTGCGGTTTCTTCCGGCTCGGTGTCCCTCGAGGTCGACGCTGCGGATGCCGGATCGCAGGAGATATGGGGACCCATCGAGTTGGAGGGAAGCCTGGTAACCGTTCAGGCCGAAATCGTGGAGCTTCCCGACCCCTTGTTTCTCTTAGGTTTTGTAAAGGGGTACCGAATCCTATCCTTGAGCGGCCTCGACGACGGGGGACGGGCGGTCGACGAGTGGGCGGTTCCCGGCGTAGGAGATCCGGTGCCGTTTATCGACGAGGTAGCTCGTCGGAGAGTCGAGACGGTGACCTTTCGGCCCTTCCTGCTGGAGCGCTATGCGGTAATCCTGCGGCCGGAGGGCGACGAGGTGTTATCTTATAGGCAGCTCTAGACGATAGGTAAAATGACGGATGATGGTCACTCTGGTACGGGAAAAGCCAAACGGGGAGCTCACCTATTTTTCGATGCACAATCGGCAGGGGCATCTCTTTTCTCCCTACACGGTCACCGTCGTTTCCGGCGGTAGCCTCCGGCAGGGTAAGGAGCGCCAACTCGTGTTCGACTCCCAGAGCGACCTAGACGAGAGAGTCCGGAGCCTGATCAAGGGCCACTTGTCGAGGGGCTACCGGGTGCTCTACTCCTATTTTCGGGCGAACGACGATGCCATGCTTCAACGGGACGTGCGCTCGGCGATTGTCGGCTAATCCGGGTGGTACCTGTGCCGCCGGTGCTCCATCAGGCGAGTGACGAAGAGCCGCACCTTGTCCAGCGCCGATACCGCGAGAACGGCTCCGGTAACGTACTCGGCGTAGCGGCCGGCCTGCTCCATTGCCCGGAGGTCCCACGCCGTGTTAGCCAACGCCAGTGCAAAGGACGTCATCATGGCAAAGATCGAAGCCTTTCCGATCAGGTTGGTGCCTCGCCGGGCGGAGCCGATTATGGCCACTTCGAGGATCACGAAGGCAACCTGAAGCCCGAGGCGTCCCATCACCACGAGAAAAAACCACGGGGGAATCAGTCCGTAGACTCTTAGGGCAACCGCGCTGGCCACCAGAATGGCATAGTCCCCGGCGCTGTCGAGGTAGACCCCGATAACCGTTCGTTGATGGGCGTGGCGGGAGATCAGCCCGTCGAAGAGATCCGTCAGGAACACGATTACCGCAAGTACGATCGATGCCCAGGCGAAAAGCGGCCGGCGGCCGTGGACAACGAAGAAGAGCAGGGTAGGCACGGCGCTTATCCGCAAGATGGTCAGCACATTGGCAAAGTTTACCCGTTCGAGGTGGTGTCCCGTTTCCGTCGCCCGGAAGTCGTCCCGCTTGTAGAAGAGACCGAGAACGATTACCGCGTGGACGAAAACGGTTCCGACGAGGGCCCCGATCACCTCCCCGGCGGCCAGGTCCCCCAGCAGACCGAAGACCAGCACGCAGGCGCTGTTCACCCCGAAGGCGGACAGAGTCACGATGCCTATCGACCGCGAGAGAGACGCCGGAGAGGTGTGATACTGCGTGTCTTCCACTCCCTATAGCATACTCGGTAGGGTGGCCCCGCGTCATGTCCATCCTCGTGCCGTTGCCTTGCTTGACACCCCGCCTATGCCCACATAGCATTAACAGGTGCACCTCGCCATCGCCTTGACATCCAGCCGGCTCTTCCTTGCCCCCTTCTTCTTCGTATTCTTCTTCCTCCCCGAGTGGACCGGCTCCGACTCTTTGGTTTTTCCGGCTCTGGTTTGGATACTTTTTCTGGTGATGGAATCCAGCGACATCGCCGAC
Organism: Spirochaetaceae bacterium; assembly: GCA_046541715.1. Lineage (GTDB taxonomy): Bacteria > Spirochaetota > Spirochaetia > DSM-27196 > PWMO01 > CAYPUT01. The sequence goes on along the minus strand of JBKHCS010000004.1, from coordinate 483 downwards.
GGCGCGGTTGCCCGGGCCCGGAACCAGGTCTCCGATATCGGAAAGCTCCTGGATCCTTTCGCCGACGTCCTCGCGCGGCTAACCTACTTTATCTGTTTCGCCCAGGCGAATGTTATGCCGGTCTGGACGCTGATGCTAATATTCTACCGGGAGTTCGGCATCATGTTCCTCCGGCTACTGATGTATCACAAGGGAGTAGCTCTCGCGGCGAGAAGGGGCGGCAAGCTAAAGTCCTCCTTCTATTTTCTCGCGGGTGTCGGGGGACTCTTTGTCCTCACGGCCCGCCGGCTTCCCGGCCTCATGAGGTTCGAGGACGCCGCCTCCACGGTAGTCTATTGGCTCTTTGTCATCGGAGCGACTCTGGCGGTACTCTCCTTTCTCGATTATCTCAGGATCGCCCTCCGAACATTAAGAAACGGTTAGAATTCGCTTGACCTACTAGGGCATTACTTGGTAGTTTCTCCCTCGCGCCTCAGCGATGGG
>JBKHCS010000161.1:0-5811 GCA_046541715.1 Spirochaetaceae bacterium | reverse complement strand
GGGAGCTCGATGATGTTCAACACTTGAAGTTTCTTGCAGGAGAAAGCCCCAAAATGCATTCTGGGACGCCGGTCGCGGAAATCGATGGCAGGATTGACGTAAGAAATCATCGGAGGGGTAGCTGAATGCAGAAACGCCAGGTGTGGTTAGTAATTGTTCTAGGGATGTTGTGTCTGGCTTCGCAGGCTGCGGTAGCGGACGAGGGGGAATCGAGGGCCCCCAGTGTGGAGGGCTGGAGCGTCGGCATGGCGATAGACACTATCCGGGACAACACCGTGATCGGAGGGCGCATCGGATACTGGTGGCAGTTCGTCGGGGTTGACGCCCGGGCGCAATTCGGCTTCTACAACATAGACGACGCCGACACTAACTCAACAATCGAGCGGCAGGTCGGAGCGACGCTATCCATCGGGGCCAAAGGCGGTGTCCAGGTGGGCCCGGCCAAATGGTACGGTCGACTAGGCGTCGGCTTCGAAGGCACGGAGCGTCAGGTAGGACCCGACGAGGAAGACGAGTCGACGGTGTCCTTCTTCTCCGGAGAGGCCGGCGGCGGCGTCGATCTGGCCGTTTCGGATCGTCTGATACTCGGCCTGAACCTTCTTACCGTACGAGTTCAATTCGGTGAGTTCAACGTCCCGAAGCAAGAACCGACGGACCTTTTTGCCGGAAACATCAGCGTCCTCGGCGGAGCGCATATCTCGTTCCAGTTCTGAACGGAGTGTCCCCGGCTGGTCTAAAAACCGAAGCGACGAACCGCCAAGAGCCCCAGGACCCCAACGGCGAGCACGGCCCAGAGCGAGGGCCGAGCTTTTTGATCGGGTCAGTTCCTCATGTCGCCTGACATTCGGGAAGTACTGCGACACCCAGAAGCTCTGAAAGCCATCGACGACCAAGTCTTCGTTGAGGGTGAGATGGTCGCTGATCGTCGCCTCGGCGGCCATCGCCTGGCGAGCAAAACGAATAATCTTGTTCATCACCGTCTTGTGATCGACCCCGTGGATCCGTCCGAGAGCGCGGATGCCACAGCAGGAGGTGAGGCAGGCGATCATTGCGGCGTAACCGACCCGGCGTTTGCGAAGTAGTCGATATGGAAGGTCTGTTCACTGAATCCCCGCCCACAGTGGGCACACCGGAAGCGCTGCACATCGCCTGTCAGCTTCGTCTGGTAACGGCCGTTTGCCTTCCACCACTTCCGGTCGGGAGGCTTGTGGTGGGCGTCACAGGCGGGATTGGGACAGAACGGTGGTCTTGAGATGGGGATCAACTGTTCAGCAAGAGAGGTCAGCGTACCCCTCAATACTGCCCTCGTTTACCTGGTGACTCACCCATCACCAAGGTTCGGACCAGTAAACAATGGAAGGACACTTGGTAGGGGAATCGCTTCGTCGGACCGCGGCGGATACCGCGATGCACGACCGGAAACTGTCCCGGATTTCGGTCAGCCGCCTGCAGGACGGCGTCGATGGACAACAGCAAGTCGGCACCACGTCCACTCGAGCGTGCCTCTTACTAGTTGTACGCCTCGGCTATCTCAGCCTTCTCGTCGGCTGACAGGAATTGCCTCCGGCACCTCGGCTCTTGAGATCGTGCTCATCAGCTAGAGCATACTCGTCTGCTGCCGCCGTCTCGAGTTCTCAGTGGGCATATGCAGTCCGACTTAGCGCGCCCCATGAACCTTCCGGTTTTCGTCTCAGGCGCGGTAGATTTCTTCTACAAAGAAGATGTGACTGCGCACTCTAACCGGGGCAGTTCAACCTTACCCGGCCGGCGGCGGTGCGAAGAGATCGAGAATCTCCTCCGGGGAGAGGGAGGAGAGCATCGCCGATTCGTCGGGGACGATATCCCGGGCCAGGGCCTTCTTCCGGGCCTGGAGAGCCGCGATCCGCTCTTCGACGGTGTCGGAGGCGACGAGCCTGTAGGCGGTGACCGGCTGGGCTTGTCCGATCCTGTGGGTGCGGTCGATCGCCTGGTCCTCGACGGCGGGGTTCCACCAGGGGTCCACGAGGATAACGTAGTCGGCGGCGGTAAGGTTGATGCCGACACCGCCCGCCCGGAGACTGATCAGAAAAAGCGGCGGCCCACTTTTGTTCTGGAACCGGTTGATCTCCTCCCTGCGACGGCCGGGGCTCATCGAGCCGTCGAGGTAACAATAGTCGTAACCAGCTACCTGGGCCCACTCCCGCAAGATGGTCAAGAGCGAGACGAATTGGGAGAAGATAAGGATGCGGTGGTCCCCGGCGAGGATATCCGGGACGAGCTGCTCTAGGGCGGCGAGCTTTCCGGACTCCTCCGCCCGGTGCCCCCTGGAGCCGGCGGCGGGGTTCAGCTTTGCCGGGAGCAGTCGCAGGTCCACCGCCGCCTGGCGAAGACGGGTGAGTCCTTCGAGGATCAGAAAGAGCCTCTTTCCGGGTTGCCCCTCGGCGAGGGCATTTCGAACCCGTTCCTGGTAGTCTGCCCGGAGTCTCTCATAGACGGCGCGCTGGTTCGGCGGCAACGCGACGTAGACCGGGATCTCGTCCCGAGAGGGGAGGTCCTTTGCGACGTCGGCCTTGCGGCGGCGCAGCATCAGGGGCGTCAGGAGCTCCCGGAGGAGACGACGGGCGTTCTGATCCCCGTCGCGCTCGATGGGGGTGCCGAATCTTCTGACAAAGGCGGCGCGGCTTCCGAGGATTCCGGGATTGAGAAGGTCCATGACGGCGTAAAGCTCGAGGGAGCTATTCTCCACCGGGGTACCGCTGAGGGCGATGCGACGCCTGCTCTTTAGCGTCCGGGCCGCCCGGTAGCTCTTCGTCTTGGCGTTCTTTATCTGCTGGACCTCGTCGAAGATCAGGTGGTCCCATTCCACCTCCGAGAGGGACTTCGCATCCTTCAGAAGGGTCTGATAGCTGGTGATGAGTACCGGTGCTCCCGGCGCCGTCCGGCCGTCTCCGTCGAGTGCCGAATCCTGCAAGAGCGCTCCCCGGGTCGATCCGTGATAGACGACCGGAGTCAAGGCCGGGGCAAACGTGAGGATCTCGTGGCGCCAGTTCTCCAAGGTAGCCGGCGGGGCAACGACGAGAGAGAGGGGCGCCCTCCTGGGGGCAACCTCGCCGGCCGCCGCATCGGCCCGTTCGGTAACGTTCGCCTGAATCAGCGCGAGGGCCTGGACGGTTTTTCCGAGGCCCATGTCGTCGGCGAGGAGCGCGCCGAACCCCTCCGCCGTCGCCGCGTCGAGCCAGGCGAAACCGCGGCGCTGGTAGGGGCGCAAGGTGGTACCGAATCCGGCCGGTTCCCCTCGATCGAGGGTTTCGAGGGCCCCGGCAAGGCGGAGCCATGCCTCCCGGCGCTCCCGAGCCCGGCGGATCATTTCTGCGGCCGGCTCCTCGACCGACTCCGACAACGACGCCCCGAACAGTTCCTCCAGCTCTCCGAGGCGGTCGAACTCCCCCTCCTGAAGGCGCAGGGTCCCGTCGGCGGAGAGACCTAGCTGCTTCTTCAGTCGGGCCAGCTCCTCCGGGTTGCGGGCGACGATTACCGAGCCGTCGGCGGCGTAGACGAGCGATCCGTCACCGGCCGCCTCGACGGACTCTCCGTCCACGGTTGCCGTAAGGCGAAGGGCAAACCAGTCCTCCCCGGAGGAGACCACCCGGAGGGCAAAAGAGAGCTCCCCGGTGCGGACCGGGCGGCCGGCCACCTCGACCCGGGCGCCTGCCTCGACCATTGGGCCGGCGATAAGCTCGACAATCTCGGCGATCGAGCCGTCGCAGAGGAGCCTGCCGTTCACCGATTGTCGGGGCCCGAGGGGTGTAAGAAGCTCCCGGCAGCGTTCCGCGAGGTGCCGAATTTCCGTATCGGCGCGGTCGTTGTCGTAGAACTCCAAGACAAGGTGGTCGCCGTCGGCGACATCCTTACGATCCGGGAATGGGAGGTCCCGGACGAGGGTTACCGCGCCGTCTCTTATCTCGATCACGAGCTCCGCCGACAGCTCGTGGATTTCCGCTTCCCCGGGCGGAAGGATCACCTCTATGCTGTCGGAGCCGCCGGACCGTTGGATGTGCTCTTTCAGCTTGAAGATATCCGGGTAGGAGAGCTCCCTCGGCTGCTCCGGATCCAACTCTCTCAAGAGGCGCCGGTGGATCCGTTTAGTGGTCCAGAACACCCTCCCCTCGGCGCGGTCGACGAGGAGCGCGACCTCCTCTTCGGCACCGAGCCAGTAGTGGTTTTCCTCCATCCGGTACCCGCCGCGTCGCCCGAGATACGCCTTCAACAGATCGATTCGCCGCTCTACGAGAAATCTTCGACCGCCGTCCTCGATCCACCGTCGCAATCCTCCCTCGAGCATCCCATTGAGGGGGCATCGCTTCCCGGCGCTCGTCTCGATAACGAGATAGGGCTCAAAGAGGACCTCTTCTCCGGTGTAGCGCACCGGAAAAAAGGAGAGGTGAAGGCCCGCGATCCGAGAGAACTCCACTTCCGAAAGCTCCCCGGAGCTCCGGGTATCCGCCCGGGGGCGGACTACGTGGATGGGGATGTTCTGCCCGTCGAGAACCCGTCCCGGGAGCAGTCGGCTCAAAGGAATCTTGCGACCCTCTCGCTGGTTCAACTCCGGCAGATAGTCGATCTCTCCGGCGGTCCGGGCGACGCACTCGACGTTCGGACGCCAGGGGGAGAGGGCCCCCGGCGTGCCGTCCTTCCGGATATAGCGAACGAGCGGCGTGACGGAGAGCCGAGCTCCCGGCACCGTCGAGTAGATCGGATCGGCAACGATAGTCAGGTGGAGGACCCGACTTCCCGGTTGTGGCTCTTCTCCGGGGGGCAGCAGTCGAGTGTGATACTCCTCAATCCCGTGGTCGAGGCTCCACCAGTAGCGGTGATGCTGCTTGTCCTGCGTAAGGTCGCGGTGCCCGAGGGGCGTCGGCCGGCCGGCGCCGGAGTCTTGGCCGGAGTCTCGGCCGGAGCCGGGGCTTGGATCGGGCCCCGGGCCGGCTTCGCCGGTAAGGCCGCTCCCGGAGCCCGGGAAGGAGTCGAACTCCGACCCCGGATCCGCCTTATCCCAGCCCTGAGGAATAACGTCCGATCGAATCGCCGCCAAGAGCAGGGCGCCGAGATGCTTGCACCGGAGGGGATAGGGACAGCTGCAGGCTCCATGCAGCTTGCCGTTGACAAGCGCTACGACCGCACGATACCGGCCGGCGCCGGAGCCTTCGATCTCCCCGTCGATCTGCGTCGGCGAGCTCGCGACTGAGTGAACGCGTCCTTGCCGGAAGTAGGCTCGAGCCCTGCCGAGAATAGCCGGGTCGCCAAGAAACGCGGCTACGTCATCCTCCCCAAAACTCACGCTATCGTTGTATCACGAAATTCGGTTCCGGGTGTGGCGGATAAGGCGAAAGTACCCCAGGGCCGGGAGCGTCTCGACACCGCGCCGGCGGATACCTCGCGCCGGCCGGACCCCGGCTTCGGAAATCGATGGCAGGATTAACGTAAGAATCCGTCGAAGGGGTAGCTGAGTGCAGAAACGCCACGCGTGCTTACTGATCGTCTAGTGATGTTGTGTCTCGGTTCGCAGGTTGCGATAGCAGACGAGGGGGAGCTGCACACTCCCGGATTGAAGGGTGGAGCGACGGTAGCCATCGGGGCGAAGGGGGGTCTCCAGGTGGGGCCGGCGGCGGTGTCGATCCAGCGGCGTCGGAGCGGTTGATACTCGGCCTGAACCTCCTTACCGTACGGGTTCAATTCGGTGAGTTCAACGTCCCGAAGCAAGAACCGACGGACCCTTCTGCCGGAAACATCAGCGTCCTCGGCGGAGCGCATATCTCGTTCCAGTTCTGAACG
>JBKHCS010000160.1:0-5820 GCA_046541715.1 Spirochaetaceae bacterium | reverse complement strand
GCTTCGGACGGGCCGCTCCTTGCTCTCTCTCCGCTAAAGCTATCCCGGTTTCGGTAGAACTACCACGAGTTCCGGACCCGTTGCCGTGGCCGACCGGGTGGGCTATCTTCGGGTTCCCGGTTGCGGCTCCGGTATGAGCTGCCGCCGCCCCCCGAAGCGCCGAGCCGTTTCCACCGCCGTAGGCCGCCGGCGGCGCGAGGGCCTTCCGCTGGGCTCTGCCGTTCAGGTTGAAGTAAGCCACGGCCTGCTTCAGTTGGTCCGCCTGGGCGGTAAGCTCTTCGGACATCGAGGCCATCTCCTCGCTCGCCGACGCGTTCTGCTGGATGATCTGGTCGAGCTGCGCGATCGCCTTGTTGATCTGCTCGGCTCCGGAGTTCTGCTCGTTGCTCGCCGCGCTAATCTCCTGGACAAGCTCCGCGGTCTTCTGGATATCCGGGACCATCTGGGAGAGCATCTCCCCCGCCCGCTCTGCTACCGCGACGCTCGTATTGGAGAGCTCGCCGATTTCCGCGGCCGCCGCCTGGCTCCGCTCGGCCAGTTTCCGAACCTCCGAGGCGACAACGGCGAATCCCTTCCCGGCCTCGCCGGCCCGGGCCGCCTCGATAGCGGCGTTCAGGGCCAGCAGGTTGGTCTGCCGGGCGATCTCTTCGATAATGTTGATCTTCTCGGCGATGTTCCGCATCGCATGGACGGTCTCTTGGACGGCCTTCCCGCCTTCGGTGGCGTCCTGAGACGACTTCTGAGAAATGCTGTCCGTCTGCATCGCGTTGTCCGCGTTCTGCCGAATGTTGGAGGCCATCTCCTCCATCGAAGAGGAGACTTCCTCGGCGCTCGCCGCCTGCTCGGTGGCTCCCTGGGAGAGCTCCTCGGCGGTGCTCGACATCTGCTGGCTCCCCGAGGCGACGTACTCGGAGGACGCGTTTATCTGGGAGACGACCCCGGCAAGGTTGTCGACCATGTTTTTCATCGAGGCGTAAACGCCGATAACCCTCTTGTCGTTGAATTCGAGTCCGAGCTCGCCTTGGGCGATGCTGTCGGCGATCTTGGCAATAACCGAGGGGTCCTCCCCGAGTTGCCGCAGGATTCCCCGGGTAATGGTAAGGGCGAAGAATATGCCGATGAGTACCGCCGAGATGCCGACGATCAGGACGATGGAAACCGCCGTTGCGTTGTCTCGTTGTACCCGGGGACCGAGCTCGTCTTGGTCGGCGACTACCGATTCGGTGACGAAGGTCGCCTGCTGAGCTACCTCCGGCCCAATGACGTCCAGAGTCCCTTCGATAAGCGTATTCCGGGCGCGTATGACGTCGGCGAGCTCGTTGAAGGCTTCATCGTAGTTGTCCGCAAGCTGCCGGACTTCTCCGAGGAGCCGCCGCCGCTCGGGGTTCCGGAGGGTTTGATCCAAGACCCCGAGGTGCTCTTCCATCTCGCCGAACTCGGTGTTGAACCGGTCGACATGGGCCTGTTCGTTCGTATCGAGGAACTTCGCCATGTAGAACCGGGCGAGAAGGAGATTTCGCATCGCCAGGCTGCCCTCGTACGCGGCGGTCATGTCGCCGTCCCGTTCGGCACTCGTCAAAATGGCCGTGAGCCCCTGTTCCATCCGGGGTCCGTTGGCGTCGAGAATGTCGTCTACCAACCGGTTCCTCCGGGCGGCCAGGTTCACAACCTCGGCAAAGGTGTCCCGGTAGGTCTCGACATCCGCCGATATTTCGTCGACGGCGGCGGCCCGCTCCGGGTTCTGGATTTCCTCTTGCGCCTGGGCGAGATCCTCGTCCATCAGCGCGAAGTACTCGTTAAACTCGTCCACGTCCCGTTGGAGGTTCGAGATAATAAAATCCTTTACCTCCAACCGAGAGTTGATCATGTTGGCCTGTATTTCCGCGGCCAGGTTACTGTCGCGGGCCAAGCCTCGGTACTCGTCGAAGCCGGCGGATGCACCGTTCAAAAAGGTAATTGCAGTGGTGCCCACGACGAGTAGGAGGACGATTACGGCACCGAAGCCGAAAGCAATCTTGGTGCGCATCTTCAGGTTCTTAAACACGGGGTGCCTCCATTAATAGTTGAGTCTCATGGGCCTCAAGAGGTCCATCGAAAGTCATTTTAACGGATAAAAATCTATTTATCAAGTTATTAGAGTAATTGGTCTTAAAAAACTTTCAGCGGTTAGAGGCTTTCAAGGACCGGAAGAAAAGAAGTGCCCGGGGAGGATCGGGTTCCACCGGATAGCCGCCGAGGGACTCAGTCCCGGCAAAGAAAAGGCGGCGCGCCCCGGAAGGAGCCGCGCCGCCTGTTTGCCTTGGGTCTGGGTCGGTCTAATATTCCTCGAACTCTTCGTCTCCGAGGTCGAGGGCTACCCGGGATTCCGCCGAATCGAGGGAGAACTTCTTGGCGTCCCCCGGCTTCGGACGGGCCGCTCCTTGCTCTCTCTCCGCTAAAGCTATCCCGGTTTCGGTCGAGCGCTTGGTGGTCCCGCCGCCCTTCGCGGCGCCGGCGTGGGCGGCCACCGCCCCCCGGAACGCCGAGCCGTTTCCACCGCCGTAGGCCGCCGGCGGCGCGAGGGCCTTCCGCTGCGCTTTACCGTCGAGCTTGAAGAAAGAGACCGCCTGTTTGAGGTTGTCCGCCTGGGCGGTAAGCTCCTCGGACATCGAGGCCATCTCCTCGCTCGCAGACGCGTTCTGCTGGATGATCTGGTCGAGCTGCGCGATCGCCTTGTTAATCTGCTCGGCTCCGGAGTTCTGCTCGTTGCTCGCCGCGCTAATCTCCTGGACAAGCTCCGCGGTCTTCTGGATATCCGGGACCATCTGGGAGAGCATCTCCCCCGCCCGCTCTGCTACCGCGACGCTCGTATTGGAGAGCTCGCCGATTTCCGCGGCCGCCGCCTGGCTCCGCTCGGCCAGTTTCCGAACCTCCGAGGCGACAACGGCGAATCCCTTCCCGGCCTCGCCGGCCCGGGCCGCCTCGATAGCGGCGTTCAGGGCCAGCAGGTTGGTCTGCCGGGCGATCTCTTCGATAATGTTGATCTTCTCGGCGATGTTCCGCATCGCATGGACGGTCTCTTGGACGGCCTTCCCGCCTTCGGTGGCGTCCTGAGACGACTTCTGAGAAATGCTGTCCGTCTGCATCGCGTTGTCCGCGTTCTGCCGAATGTTGGAGGCCATCTCCTCCATCGAAGAGGAGACTTCCTCGGCGCTTGCCGCCTGCTCGGTGGCTCCCTGAGAAAGCTCCTCGGCGGTGCTCGACATCTGCTGGCTCCCCGAAGCGACGTTGTCCGAGGCGGACGCTACGTCTCCTACGACGCCGACCAGCTTGTCGCGCATCTCCTGCAACGCCGTTGCGAGAACGCCGATCTCGTCTTTTTGATCGACGTCAAGGGTCGCGGTAAGATCGCCGCGGGCCATCATCTGAGCGAAGGAGACGCCCTTATACACCGGCCCGGTAATGCCCCGCGTGAGGATCAAGCCGAGAAAGAGCGCGAGGACCACCCCGAGAACGATGCCCACCAGCGCGACAGACTGCACCCTGGCACCGTCGGATACCGCGGTATCGATCGCCTCGTCGGCCACTTCCTCGTTGATATGAATGATCTGATCGAGAAGCGCCACCGCAGCCTCTTGCCGCTCCACGGCGATTCCCATCGCCTGCTCGTTCATCGCCTCGAAGAGCCCGTCGGCGCGGTCGGCTTCGTCGAGAATCTGGTCGAAATAGGCAAAAGTGGCGTTTGCCCCGGGAGCCATCACGTCTCGGTACTCGTTAATGGCCGCCTGCCTGTTTCCCGCCTGTATCGCCGAGCGGATGACGTTTACGCTCTGGTGAAACTGGTTGTGATAGGGCTGGATCTCCTGCAGCGCCCGGCTGATCTCAGGATTGTCGGTGCTGTACCCCGCCAGCCAGCGACCGAAATCGCACGCCGTGGGATCCCCGCCTCCGGAGAACTCCTCACCGGTAAGGAGGTAGTTGCTTACCTGCCCCATCAGCGCATGGTGGTCCGCAACAAAGCTGTTAAACCGCGACAGGTACTCGTCGGTGTTCAGGACAGTCGTCTCCTCGATTTCACGAGAGTCGGCGAGAAATTGGTTGTTGATTTCTGCCCAGGCGTTCCAGGCGGGGACGAACTCGTCCCAGAGCCGCGCTTCCTCGGGGGTCTGCGGCAGCTGCTCGTAGATCTCCCAGGCAGCCTGGTAGTTCTGCCGGGATTGTTCGATATTTGCGTACTGCTCTTCCCTCTCCTCCATCGTCATGCGCGGATTGAGGAGCGAGCGCAAAGAAATGCGGATCGCGTTGCTCTCCGTCTTGATGATCATCAGCGACTCGATACTCGGGAGGCGCACCGTCCCGATCTCGTCAACGTGATCGTTGAGTTGGTTAGCACCCTGCCAGCCGAAAAACCCTACGACCAGGACGATCGCCGCCACGACGGAGAACCCGCCGATCAGTTTGACGCCTAGTTTGATATTCTTCACTTTTCAATCCCTCCGTTCTTTCCCCTGGCGGGAAATGCACTGCTTCCCTATTGCGGCGTCCGCCGGACGCCTTCGGCCCCGTTCTTATCGGAACGTGAAACAACCGCGCCCGTGAACACACAAAACCGTCAACTCACAAGGCTACAAAAGTGATTTTAAACGACAAAAAAACTTTTGTAAAGTGATTAGAGAAAATTATTCTAAGTAATCTATAAGATTTTGAGGTTTATAGTGAGTTTTTCGCTTAATGCGGAGTCCGTCGATAGTGTGATAACCACGTAGGGAGCGGTAACCACCGTCGCGGCCATCGAGCCTTCCGGGGGGCCTTCGGCTACCGCCTCGACGACGAGCTCCCGGCCGTTGGACCCCGCCGTCTCCGGTAGCAGACGGACCCGGGTTACCCTTACCCGGTAGCCCGCCGTCGGCCTGCGGCCGGCGTAAACCACGAGAGCCGCCGACTCCGAGAAATCGGGTGCTTCAAGATCTTCCTCGACAAGCCCTCGCTCCCGGAGCCCTGTCCATCCGGCCTCGTCGGAGACTAGCTCCACCCCTGCCTCTCGACGATCCCCCATTGCGCCGGAGGCGATAACCGAAAAGGACACGAGTCCGTTGCTGTGGGTCCCGGAAGCGAGTTCGAGCTCGGCGGGGTTGCAGACTGGGGGGGCGTCCTCTGCGGGCGACGGCCCCATCGCCGGCTCCGGGGCCGGTTCCAGCTGACCGCCGGCGCTCCCAGACTCTACCCCGGGGCCGGCGAGGAGTATGGCGCAAAACAAGATGACCACGGCAATCGGGGTTACGGATAGACGCGTCATTGTATCAACCGATAGCGGTAGACCGGCTGGGCGTAGCGCACCGCCGGGTCGGCCGCGAGCTCCTCGAGAAGCGTAAGCCATCCCGCGGGGTCGGCCGCTTCGAGAACGATAACTCCGGCGCCTCTGACCGGCGTCTCAGGGACCCGGGCGCCGGGGTGGAGATTTCCGAGCGCCTCGGCCTGCCGGGCGGTTTCCGTGAGGCTCGGGCGCCCCCGGTCCCCGGCCCGGCCTCCCCTCGCCGCGTCTTCGAGGCGCAGGAGTATCTGCGTCGGGTGCCGCTCGGCCCCGGGGGTCGGACGGAGGGCCCCCCGGCGCTGGGGCACCACGCCCCGGGGTCGCGTCCCTGGTATTACCCCGGCGATGCCAACCGAGCCACCGCCTTCGGTCCTAGGGCTCAAAGCGCCACCGGAGGGGGCGACACCGTGCTGCCTCCCGACGTTTATCAAGTACTCCAGCGCCTTTCCTGCCTGCACCAGCCCCCAACCGTAGCTGTCGTCCCGCCCCGGCTCCCCGAGGTCCTCGGCCGAGTTAAGAAGGATGGTATA
>JBKHCS010000159.1:0-5878 GCA_046541715.1 Spirochaetaceae bacterium | reverse complement strand
GCCGGGAGCCGGGGGCCTACCCCCGATAGCCGCGCCGAGGCAAGATCGACCCTCACGACCGCCGCGTCGGGACTCTCCTTGAAGTGAAAGACCACCCCCCGGGCGGTCACCAGCGCATCGGCGCCCTGGGCGACATCCCCCGCCGCATCCCGGGCATCCGTCTGACTCTCCGCGGTGATGATGACCGGAATCCGTACCTCGCCGGGGGTATCGTCGGGGAAGAAGAGAAACCCCGAGAGATGCCCCTTTTCGGCTTCTCCGTCGAGATAGTTGCGCACCCGGCGGCACTCCCCGCAGGCGATCTCGAAGCGGGCCCGCTCGTCCTCGAAGGTGGCCGTCACCCGCCGGACGGCGGAATGGGTAAGCAGCGCTTGCTCCAGGCGTCCGGCGTCGGCCTCGACTGCCCTCGACGTAGTCGCCGCGGGATATTCGAGGGTTACCCGGAGTAGGCCGTCATCCAAGGCGGTCCCGGCGTCCCGGGGAAGCGATAGGAGGAGAAACGGCGCCACGAGGGCCGCTAAGGAGATCGGAATACGGGTCCAACGGCGGGCGTTAACCATCCGTCGGAAGGCGCGGATGAACCAGCCGGGGATGGGGCTTTGCTCCGCCGAGGACTCGCCGCCGGCCCCTGGGATCTCCTGCCCTGGGTTCCCGGCCCCTCGGTGGTCCTGGGTTAGCAGCGCGGGCAAGAGTCCGAAGACGTAGAGAAGCGAGGCGCCGACGGAGGCCACTATTGCCACCGCGAGGCCCGAGAATTGGGAGGTGACGCCGGGCGGAGCGAAGACAAGAGGCAGAAACACGACGACCGTCGTGAGGCCCCCCAACAGAATCGGGGAGCGAGCCTCCCGCGCGGCCCGGAGATAATCCCCGGCGGTGCGGTCGGAGAACTCCACGTAGACGATACCGGCGTCAACAACCAGGCCCACCCCAACCGCGATCCCGGCAAGGCTCATGACGTCGAGCTCCATCCCGAGGAGCGACAGCAGGGACAGGGAAACCAGAGCGCAAAAAGGGATGGTGCCGGCCACCGCGGCGGCGGAGCCCGGCTTCCGGAGAAACAGGAGCGTGGCCACCGCGACGGCCGCCGCCCCGATTACCAGGGCCGTCGCCGCTTCGGAAAGGGCCTCTTCCACCCGGCTCCCGTAGTCGTAGAGCACTTCGGCTTCTGCGATGGATGCGGTCAGCCGTCGCAACCGGCGACAGAGGGCAACTTCGTTGGCGCCGCCTGCCGGCGTAACGGTGACCACCGATGTGGACCTACCGTTTATCCGGCTCAGGCTTTTCCCCTCGGCGCTCGAAACGGTAACCCGTGCAACCCCGGACAGCGGGAGCCCCGGGGCAAGAAGGATCCCCCGGAACTCCTGGACCCGTCGCGCCCTGGTGTCGACCATCAGCGGTGGGTCGTTCCTAGGGTGGAAGCTCCCGACGACACCGACGGCCTGCAGCCGGCCGGCCAATTCCGGAATGGAGCTCCCTGCGGCCGCCAGTCTCCCGCCGTCCGGACGTATCAGAAGCTCCCTCCGGGCTCCGCCGCCTACCGCCACGGTTCCCACGCCCTCGATATGTTCGAAGCGCCGGCGCAGCTCCTCCTCCTCGGCCGGTGGCATGGCGACCACGAAGACCGGTCGCGCCGAGGGATCGCTCTGATCGATGCGGGGCCGCTGGGCGTTCTCCGGAAAGCGGATCGAGGCCCGGTCGACCGCCTCCCGGACCGCCAGGTACGCAGCCTCCGGTGGGGTCCCTTCGTCGAAAAAGAGGATCACCCGGCTCTCCTCGGATTCGCTAACCGAGCTCATTTTTTTGAGTCCCGGGAGCTCGTGGAGCTCTTCTTCTAAAGGAAGGGTGATGGTCGTCTCGACAGTCTCGGCGAAGGAGCCTTTGAGCTCGACGGTCACCGAGACGACGGGGCTTACCCCACCGGGGAGAAAGCCAAGGGGTACGCGCGCTGCCGGGGGGAATAAAAGGAGGAGGAGAGCGGCAAAGGTAAAGAGCCGTCGTAGTGGCCGGATCACGGCGGCAACTCGGGGACAGCGGGGCGCCGGTGCCTTCGGCCGAGCGAGTACAAGCCGGGGTAGAGGACGAGGGTTGCGAAGCTACTCGCGATCAGCCCCCCCAATACCGGCGCGGCGGTGTTCGCCTGGAGCTCCCCCCCGGGGAGAGGCAGACACACCAGGGGAAGCAAGGCGACGACGGTGGTAACCGAGGTTATCAGCACCGCAGGCGCCCGCTCTATCGTTACCGCGGCGATCGCTCCGGGGCGACGGCGATACGCGTCGGTAAGCAGGATGGTCGCGTTGACCGAGGTTCCGAAGAGAACGAGCACTCCGAGCACGCTCGAGACGTTGATCGTCATCCCCATTGCGGCGACAAGCGCTAAGGATCCGGTGAGGCCCACCGGAATCATCGCGAGGATTCCGAGGGGAGCGAGGAAGGATTCAAACTGCGCGCCGAGTAAGAGGTACATCAACAGTAACGCCAAGGCGAAGACCACGCCGATTTCCCGGGCAGCCGCCTCCAAGGCGCTTGCGCCGAGTATTCGGCCTCCTTCCGGGACTCGGGCAACAATCCCCGGTTCCGGGGACTGCAGTCGGACCCGGGCCGCGGGCTGTCTGTCGACTCGCCGAATGGTCTCGGCAACCCTCGTCAGTTCGAAGTGACCAAGGCTCGAAAGCTCCACCTGTCCGTCGCTGCCGGCTATCGCCACCCGTTCTAGGGAACCGATGCTCCCGGCATCCCCTTCTCTAAGCCGAACCCGGATATCCACCCTCTCCGTCTCCGTGGGGAGCTGAGCCGCCACGGTTCCCCGGACCGCGTTCGACAGGGTCGAAAGCACCGCCTCCGCCGTTACCCCCGCCAGGGCCCCGGCTTCCGCGTCGAGAATCAACCGATGCCCCATTCGCCGGCTCGCCTCTTCCACACCCGCACCGACTGCCGTTTCGGCGAAGCGCTCCGCCTGGGCCTCCGCCTCGCTCCGGGTCGGGGAGCGGATTTCCACAAAACGTTCTTCGCCTGCACCAAGGGCCGCCGAGAGTCCGTCGACCGGTGGACTCAGACTCAGCTCCGAAAAGCCCGCCCTCCCCCTCTCCAAACCGAGGGCCGGCGGGTCGACGGTGGGCTCCTCCATCACCAGCGTTCCCCGGAGATAACGGAGCTCGCTTTCCGGGGCTCCTCGCTCCAAAGGAGCGTCGTCTTCGTAACCCGCGTAGAAGAAGCGACCGGCGATGCCCGGGACGCTACCCAGCTCTGCATCCAATAGCCGGGCGACTTCCCGGACTTTCTCGTAGGAAGTCCCTGGAGGGAGGGTCAGCTCGACGGCGAACCGGTCGCTCGCCCTCTCGGGGGCGAGCTCTCGGGGGAGCAAAACGAAGAGCAGAGCGGCCGCCGCCACCAGGAGAAAATACGTCCCGACGGCGAGAGCCGGTCGACGGAGTACTGTGTCGAGACACCGGCGCAGCAGACCGAAGCGTGCCGGGGCGGTCGGCTTTTCGATGGAAGCGGTCCCGGCGACCATGACCAAGGCCGGCGTCATGGTCAACGACACCGGGAGTGAGAACGCAAGGAGTAGGGAAACCGACACCGCGAGGTCACGGAACAGAAGCCCGACGACGCCGGGAACAAAAACGATCGGTAGAAAGACCAGTAGGGTCGTCGCTGTCCCCGCAAGTGTAGAGGTGCCCATCTCCGCGGTCGCTTCGGCGACCTCTTCCGCAGTCCCGGCGCCTCGGCGACGAAGGTTCTCCAGCACGACCACGTTGTTATCCACCACCATGCCGATGCCTATGGCGATCCCGGAAAGGGAGATAACGTTTATCGACATGCCGGCTAAATGGAGAACGAGGAAGGTTCCCGCGGCGGAAATCGGGAGCGCCGCTATCGCGAGCGTCGCAGGGAGGAGGGACCGAAAGGCGCGGTGGAGCACCAGCAACGCCGCGAGAGCTCCGATAGCTGCGGCGATCGCCAACCCCGCCAGGGCCAGCCGGATCTCTTCGGCCCCGTCGGCGACTATGCGCAGCTCCATTTCCCGGCCAACCTCGGCGGCCAACTCCCCGAGGGCCCTCCGCACCTCCCGGGAGACCGCCAAGGCGCCGGACCCCGGACTCGGGTAGACCGCAAGACCCAGAGCCCCCCGGGCGTCTGAGAGAAAGAGCGAGGTCGCCTCCGCTTCGCCCATGCGCACCTCTGCGACGTACGACAGACGGAGTGCCCCCCCGGGGACCGGGAGCGGTATACGGCGGAGCTCCTCAACGGTTTCGACGCCGGTGGTAATTTTTACCACCCGCTCGATCGAGCCGTCCTCGTAGCTGCCGGCGGGAAGCTCGTAGACCGATTCCCCGACCGTCCGGGTGACCTCGCCGAGGGACAGACCGGCTACCCGGAGCCGGGGGAGGTCCACCTCTACCTGAACCTCTCTTCGGCGCCGGCCCTGGATCTGTACCCTGCCGACCCCGGGGATCTGACGAAGCCTGGCCGCCACAAGGGAAGAGACCGTTTCGCTTATGAAGGCGACGCTCCGGTCTTCTTGGGGCACCGCGACGATCTGCAGGAGGGCGCCCCGGCCGACGTTCCGTGTTGCCGCAATCGGCTTTGCACTCCCGGCGGGCAACGAAGGGTAGACCCGGTCGATCTGTTCCCGTGCCTCCAGGGACGCCACCGAAAGATCGGCATCCCAGTCGAAGGCGAGCTCTATCGAAGAGATTCCCTCCTTGGTCGTCGACTCGATCCGGCGCGTTCCCGAAACCGACGCCAGGGCGTCTTCGAGGGGGACCGTCACCAGCTGCTCCATCTCTTCCGGGGGAAGGCTGCCGTACTCGGTCACGACTATCACCCGGGGGAGGGCGATGGTCGGCAGAAGATCCACCGGAAGCCCCGCGAGGGCCACGAGTCCGAAGACGACCACAACGGCCCAAAGGGCAATCACCGATACCGGATGGGCCGTGGCAACGCCGATGAGCTTTCTCATTAGAATCCGTTTACTTCCAGGCTCCACTCTTCCGGGAGGCTGTTGGACCGACTATCTTTCAGCTCGCTGCCCATCCTGAGGGTTACGATGCCGCCACCCGGCACGTCGGCGTCGACCGAGAGCAGAAGCCGAATAGCGGTCCTGCCCGGGGGAAGAGCGCCCCGGAGGGGATGTTCGCCTCGGAGCTCCACATCCCGGGTCGAGAAGCTTATCGGGGCACCTTGAGAGACGCCGATGTCCACCGCCTCCATTGCCGAGGCGAGGAAGAGTGTTGTCTCCACCGAGTGGGAAACGATGATGTCGACGGCGGCGTCGCTCGAAGTCACAAAATCCACGTTGTCCCCGAGGGACAAGAGGGCGAAGGAACCCCCGGAAAGGGTCGGGGTGAAGTAGGCAGCCTCGACGAGCGGAGGCCGGGACCCCTCCCCGGTTATCCGGAACCGGTAACGCCCCTCGACTGCCTCCAGCTCGTAGACTTCCATCCACACCATCGCCTCCCCGGGGGTAAGGAGGACGCTACTCCCGTCTCCCTCCCAGGTCGGCTGCTCCGACACCGAGGGCGTAATCCCGAGGATCCCGGGGCGCCTTTCGACCGGCACGCTCCGGTTGAAGGTAACGCGAAACCGGTCGTCCTTCTCGACGTCAAGGGGGTTCAAGAAGGTGACCGACTCCTCCGAAAGCGTCGCGCCGTCGGAAACGCGTTCCACCGAGACGACCTCTATCTCCTCCTCCGCCGGAAAACGGAACCCGACGACTACCGAGCCGACTAGCGCGTTTCCCGAGGTGTCGGTGGCATCCGATTCCAGGCGCGCCTCATAGTCCGTCCCCGGAGCATAGGGAGCCACCGGCGTAAAGCGTACCCGGGCGTCGCCGTCGGACCAGGCGAAGGCCCCGGCGATCTCCGGGGTAAGCGAAAAC
>JBKHCS010000158.1:0-5885 GCA_046541715.1 Spirochaetaceae bacterium | reverse complement strand
CTTTCCCAAGCCTCTCTTTCCCAAGCCTCTCTTTTCCCTCTCCGGGCGATCCGGTAGGATGCATCCGGCGATGACTTCCGGTTACAGAAGAGCTCCTTCCTCAATAGAGATCAAAGACGCCCTCAAACGGCACTTCGGCTTCTCCTCGTTTCGCCCCAACCAAAAGAACATCGTCGAGGCGATACTTTCCGGAAGGGACGTTTTCGCGGCGTTGCCCACGGGGGGCGGAAAGTCGCTCTGTTATCAACTCCCGGCGCTCCTGGTCGACGGACTGACCGTGGTGGTCAGCCCCCTGATATCGCTGATGAAGGATCAGGTGGACGCCGCGAGAGAAAACGGCATTGCCGCGGCCTTTATCAACAGTACCCTTTCCCCGTCGGCGGTGGCGGAGACCTGGCGGGATCTCCTTGCCGGCCGGGTCCGGCTTCTCTACGTGGCGCCGGAACGACTTGCCGCGGACCGATTCCGGGAAGACCTCTCCCGAATCCGGGTTACGCTTTTCGCCGTCGACGAGGCGCACTGCATCTCCGAGTGGGGACACGACTTCCGGCCGGACTACCGAACCCTCGGGTCTCTCAGGAGCGATTTCCCCGGGGTACCGATTGCCGCCTTTACCGCCACGGCGACGGCCGAGGTGCAGGACGACGTCATCCGGCAGCTCGGCCTCGTCGACCCCTTCGCGGTCCGGGCGAGTTTCGACCGGAAGGAGATCTCCTACGCCGTGGTGCCCAAAGGCCGGGGCAGGGGAGCGAAGAGCAGCGCCTTGGGAGAGATTCTCGAGGTCGCCCGGCGCCACAAAGGCGAGCCGGGCATCGTCTACCGTTCGAGCCGGAAGCTCGTCGAGGAGACCGCCGGCATTCTCCGGGAAGCGGGGTTTCGGGCGGTGGCCTACCACGCGGGACTGGACGACGAGGACCGGCGGACCCGGCAAGAAGCGTTCGTCGCCGACGAGGTAGACGTTGTGGTTGCCACGATCGCCTTCGGTATGGGGATCGATAAGTCGAACGTCCGGTGGATCGTCCACGGCGACCTTCCGAGGAGTATCGAGAGCTACTATCAGGAAACCGGGAGGGCGGCCCGGGACGGGGAGCCGGCGGAGACGGTACTGTTCTACGGCCTCGGGGACATTCGGATTATCCGGTATCATATCGGGAACATAGAGGATGACGCCGAGCGCGGCCGGGCCGAAGAGCGACTCCGGGAAGTGCTCCGGTACGTCGACTCCGGGGTATGCCGCCGGAAGCTCCTTCTCGCCCACTTTAACGAGGCGCATCCGGGGAACTGCGGTAACTGCGACGTTTGTCTCGGTGCCGTCGACACCGAAGATCTCTCGGTCGCGGCGCAGAAGATTCTCTCGGCGGCCCACCGTACCGGAGAGCGTTTCGGCGGGCATCACCTGGCCGACATCGTCACCGGAAACCCGACGGACAAGATTCTCCAGTTCGGGCACAACGAGCTTCCGACCTACGGTGTCGGCCGGGAGCGGGAGAAAGGCTGGTGGCTCGACCTTCTCCGGGACCTCGAGTCCTCCGGGTGCATCGCCCGGACCGACGGGCAACGGTCCGGCTTCCGGATTACCCCCGAGGGAAGACGGGTTCTCCAGGGCAAAGAGCCCTTCTGGTCGGTTAAGCGGGCTTCCCCGACAAGGGGCGCCACCCGGGGTGGCGCCTCGGAACCATCGCCGGCGCTCCACTCCCGCCGGACGGCGGATCAGGATGCGCTTTTTGATCTCCTCCGGGAGCTACGCCGGGATATGGCAAGGCGGCGAGAAGTCCCGCCGTACGTTATCTTTAGCGACAAGAGTCTCCGGTCGATGGCCAAGAACCGGCCGACCGACCGGGCGGCGTTCTTGCGGTGCCACGGTGTAGGCGAGCGGAAGCTCGAGGAATACGGGCCGGACTTTCTCGGGACCATTCGGGACTATTTGGGAGTATAGGCTTTTCTGAGGTATCGGCGGTGATCCTGCTCGACATCATCCACAACATCGCCCTCCTCGTTGCGCTTTCGGTGGCCTATGGTTTGCTCTCCGAACGGATGCGCGACGGCAGTCCTGGGCACCGGGTGTTTTCGGGTATCCTCTTCGGCGGAGTCTGTATCGTCGGAATGATGACCCCCCTTCGCTTTGCCCCGGGGGTTATCTACGACGGGCGCTCAATTGTCCTTACCGTTGCCGCCTTTGTCGGGGGGCCCGCCACCGGTGTCATCGCCGGGGTTATGGCCGCGGCCTACCGCCTCTGG
The DNA here is from genome assembly GCA_046541715.1 of Spirochaetaceae bacterium. Taxonomy (GTDB): domain Bacteria; phylum Spirochaetota; class Spirochaetia; order DSM-27196; family PWMO01; genus CAYPUT01. The sequence continues at coordinate 3,647 of JBKHCS010000158.1, read as the reverse complement.
TTGGGAGGCATCGGTACCACCGCCGGGGTCCTCACGGTCGCGGCGTCGGTTGGTCTCGGGGTGGCGTTTAACCTGTTACGTCGCCGGGATCCGGCCTGGGAGCGGGTGGGGCGAATCCTCATCCTCGGTATTCTCGTTCACCTCCTGATGCTCGCGGCGCAGCTGCTGATACCCGGCGGAGTCGGCATCCGGGCCGTTATGGAGCTCGGTCCGGTCATCATCGTCCTCTACTCCGCGGCGGTGGTCCTGATCTCTCGAATCTTCATTGACCGGGAGCAACGCCGGAGAACCCGGCGGGCCCTCGCCGAGAGCGAGGAGCGCTACCGGAGGCTCTTCGAGGATAGCTCGGCTGTGATGCTGGTTTTGGATCCGCAGGACGGACGCATCGTCGACGCCAACCCTGCGGCGGAGCGGTTCTACGGCTGGAGCCGGGAGCAGCTGACCTCGAAGCGGGTGGTGGACATTAACATCTCGGGTACCGACGAGATCGAAGCGGAAATGTCAGCCGCCCGGGGGGGCGAACGGATGTACTTCGAGTTTCGGCATCGCCGAGCCGACGGTTCGGTACGGGATGTGGAGGTATTCAGCGGACCCGTCAAGGTAGGCGGCCGAGACCTACTCTATTCGATTATTCACGATACCACCGCCCGGAAGCAGGCGGAACGCAGCTTGGCTCTTAGCAGTTACTGTATAGAGAACGCGGTTCTCGACATTATCCAAGCCCGGGTCCGGGACGCCCGCATCGTCTCTGCGAACCGGCAGGCCTGCAACTCCCTCGGGTACACGGAAGAGGAGCTCCGCCGGCTTACCATCTTCGACATCGACCCGACTTTTAGCCTCGAGCGGTGGAACGGCGACGGTCTTTCGTTTAAGGGCGTCCGGCGGCGTAAGGACGGGTCAACCTTTCCCGTCGAGATTACCGTTACCCTTATAGAGTTCGACGGCGAGGAGTACGCGTTCTCTTTTGCCCGGGATATTACCGCCCGGGCGCACCACGAGGCGGAGCTCGAGGCATCGATCCGCGAGAAAGAGGTTCTCCTGAAAGAGATCCATCACCGGGTAAAGAACAACCTTTCGGTTATCGCGAGTCTTCTGAATCTTCAGCGGAACCGCGTCGAAAGCCAGGAAGAGGCCCTTGGGGCCCTCGAGAAGAGTCGAGATCGCATCGCTACCATGGCGGAGATCCACATGCTTCTCTACGAGACGGAGAGCTTCTCCGCGGTCGATTTTTCGAACTATGTCGATGTACTGACCCGGAAACTCGTAAGCCTCTACGGCGGGTCGAAAGAGATCCGGCTGACCCTTAAGCTCGAGACCGTTTCTCTCGACATTACCCGGGCGGTCCCTTTGGCGCTCATTGTAAACGAGATCGTAACGAACGCTCTGAAGCACGCCTTCGTCGACCGGCAGACCGGACACCTCGGCGTCGAGCTCCAGCCGGTATCGGAGGAGCTCTTTCGCTTAGCGGTATGGGACGATGGGCCGGGGTGTCCGGACTGTACTGCCCCCGGGGAAGCGCCCACCCTCGGCCTGCAGTTGGTCCGGGTTCTCTCGGAGCAGCTATCGGCCCGGCTGGCCTACGATACGGACGCCGGTACCCGGGCCGAAATAACCTTTCCGATTGTCTGATTCCCGTGCTCTACTTGACTCGCTGGAGATAGCTCAGCCCGAGCCCCACCGCGTTCTGCCGGGCGTTGAAATCCTCGGTCGCGTCGGTTAGTTGCCGCGTGTAGCGGATCTCGGCTCCGAAAGCGCCCCCTCCAAGGTCCCATTCGTGCCCCGCCGCCACCGCCAACCCTGCAATGACGGAATTGTCCGGTTCGATTTCGTCTTCCACCGTCAGGCCCATCGCCGACTCCTCGTAGGTTATGTCGCTCAGGAATACTCCGACGGTAGGACCGAGAAGGAAGTAGAAGTCCCCTGCTGCGGTCGCTATCCTCGGCTTTAGAAAGAGTGGTATCTGTAGAAGGGTTGCCCGCTGATTCCCGTCTACCGTCATACCGGTGTACTCGTAGGAGTAGTCTCCTCCAAGATGGGATATCAGAACCTCGGCCTGGAGGGCAAACCCCGGAGCAAGACCGAAGGCGAAGACAGCACCTCCGGAAAAGCTGAAGCGCGGCTTGTGTGGCTCCCCGGCGAAGTTGTCGTCCCAGTAGTCCACTGCGTCCGCCCAATCGCTCCCGGAAAACCACCCGACCGCAGGTTCTATTCTCGCGCCGAGCAGAATCTCCTGGGCTTCGGCCGGCCCCGCGCCGAGCAGCAGTAGCACCACCACGACCGCAAGGGCAAGGGGTCGAGGGCCGGCATCCCGTCGCCATAGAACTGTTGTGATCATCTTGTCACCTCCTGCCCTGTGTAGAGCAGAAAATGTGCCAAGGTGATCGAGCCGGTAGGAGCAAACGGCCCGCCGCAGCTTAACTCCCTTCTGCGTCGTTAGTTGCGGGGCCGACGGAAAACTGTCCTCACGTGGGCCCGAAACCACGGTTACACCGCCTGGCGTTAAGGTGGGCCTACGGTTACTCAGCCCCTACCATCGATGCCCGGCGACGCCTTGCTCCGGTGGGGGCCCCGTGCTATCGTCCGGACCATGGACGCTACAAGCTATCAATTCGATGATTCCCACGTCGTCGTGGTGACCGGCGGCGGCTCCGGAATCGGTTTGGCGATCGCCCGAACCTTTGACGCCCTCGGGGCTACCGTCGTTATCGCAGGACGCCGGGAAGACGTGCTGAACGAAGCGGCGGCCGGGATGTCCGGCCGTACCCGGCCGATGCCCCTCGACGTCACCGACCTGCCTTCTATCGACCCTTGGGTGGACGCGCTGACGACGGTTCTCGGTCCGGTCCGGACGCTCATCAACAACGCCGGAAAACATCAGAAGAAGCCGGCGATCGAGGTCTCCGACGACGATTTCGACGACATCCTCCAAACCCACCTCAAGGGAGCCTTTGCCCTCTCCCGTTCGGTCGCCCGGCGTCTATCCGCGCAGAAGCTTACAGGCGACATACAGTTTATCAGCTCGATGGCGGCCCTCTACGGTATTCCCTACGTCACCTCCTACAGCGCCGCGAAGACCGCCATGGTCGGGTTGGTCCGGCAGTTGGCCGTCGAGTGGGGACCCTTGGGCATTCGAGTCAACTCCGTTGCCCCGGGGTTTATCGAGACCGCCATGAGCCACAAGGCCCTCGGCAACGACCCGGAGAGAAAGAAAAAAATCCTCGGCCGGACACCGATGGGCCGCCTCGGTAGCCCCGACGAAGTCGGCGGTGTCTGCGCCTTTCTCGCATCCAAAGCGGCGTCCTACGTCAACGGCACCATCATTCCCGTCGACGGGGGTAACAGCGTCGGTTTCTGAAGCATTAGCGTCTCCAGCCCCGTTTTGCTATAGTGGAGGGGTTAAGTGGGAGATCAAGCTATGGCGCTCGGGGAAGCCGAGCTTCTTCGCATCGGCGAATACGTAAAAGGCAATCTCAAGGATTGGCTCCAGGAAGCGGGTCCGGTAAGCCACACCATGTTGATGGAGCGCGTCGTTCGGGTCGAAGAGGAGCTCAAGGCGCAGCGGGAGCTCATGCAGGTTCGATTTGACGCCGCGGATCAGCGATTCGAGAGCCTACAAACCATGATGGAGCAACGGTTTGTGGCCGTCG
>JBKHCS010000157.1:0-5898 GCA_046541715.1 Spirochaetaceae bacterium | reverse complement strand
GGGCGGTGGCCAGGGCCCACGGCGGCACGGTCAACGCCGAAGCCGCCCCCGGCGGCGGGATGCTCTTCGAGCTTCGGATTCCGATTTAGGGCAGGATGGCCTCGACGTTCTTTTCGACGGTTGCCGGCTCCGGACGCAAAAAAAGCCCGACACCACGATACGGGTGCCGGGCCTCGATAACCGGGCAACAACGCCCGGTGACTCTAGGGAACGTCCTAGAACGCGAAGCCGTAACCGACTAGTAAGCTAGCGGCGTTAAAGACCGCTTCGTAGTCATCAATGAACTCGCCAAACGTTCGGGAATAGCGAAGCTCCGCCGAAAGACTCCCGGGTCCTACCGGAGCCTCGTAGCCAACGCCTACGGCGGCGGCAAAGAGGGCCGTGTTGTCCGGCTCGGTTTCCGTTTCCGTATCGCCAGCTTCGCTCGTGATATCGCCGATCAAGATTGTCGCGGCGGGACCGCCCAGGATAAAGAGCGAGCCGGGGCCCATGGCAAAGCTTCCCTTCGCCAGGACGGGAATCGTCACGCTATTGGAGGTCGAAACACTGTCGTCCGGGTCAGCCTTGGTCTTGGCCTTCCACTGGAAGAACAGTACCTCCGGCTGCACCGAAAACTGCTCGGAAAACGCGACATTGAGAAAGCCGCCGGCGGCAAACCCGACGCCAACGCCCTTCCCGTCTTGGGCGTCTGCGCGGTCGTTGTAGTCGCTACCGCCGCCCCAGCCAAAATTGGCTCCGGCTTTGGGCCCCGCCGAAAACGCCACGTCGAGACCAAAGGCCGCGCCGGAGGCTACCGCGAGGACTAGAACTGCGAGTAATGCTCTTTTCATTTTCTTCTCTCCTTGTAAGGGGTTTCTATCATAATATCAACCTTTGCGGATATAGTCAAGTTTTTAGAGATATATTTGTCTCGAGAAACGCCACGGTCAAGCCAGACGCCCGGCGGCAATCCGAGCCTTACCCCAAGCGGAAGCTGGATGCGAAGGACGTTCCGAGGAGGCGGTTGGTAAGGTAGACTACGACGAACACCGTCGCGATCAAGAGCACGGCGAGGGCGCTCGCCTCGCCGAAGCGGCCGTCGGCGACGCGTCCGTAGATAAGCACCGGCACGGTCCGGGTCCGGGCGGAGTAGAGGAGAATCGTCGTGCTTAACTCCTGCAGAAGGGTCGCGAAGGTCAACACGGTACCGCTGATCACCCCGTTTAGAATAAGAGGCAGGCTCACCCGGCGAAAGGTGTAGAACCAGGACGCCCCGCTTACGATAGAGGACTCCTCCAACTTCGGATCGAGTTGAGTCAGGGAAGCGACAACCGATCGGAAGGTATACGGCGTACGCCGAATGACGAAGGATATGATGATGATAAGGTAGGTACCTCCGATGGCGATCACGGGGCCCTGACCGAAGGCGGCGAGAATGGCTACGGCGATAACCGTACCCGGGAGTATAAACGGAGCCATGACCGCAAAGTCGAGAATCGCCGAGCCCGGTGGCTTTCTCCGGGCGGTAATGTAGGCAACCAGGCAGCCGATAACCGCCGTGGCGAGGGACGCCGTCGTCGCCATAAAGAGCGAGTTCCGGATCGACGGGCCGGCAACCTGTGGAATGGCAAGGTAGTTTGACAAGGTAAAGCCCGTGGGAAACAAGCCACGCCAATGAGTAAAGAAGGACATGATCGCCATCGATATTTGCGGCAAGAGCGACACCACGAGAACGATGGAGCAGAAGAGCGTGCCGACCGCGCGCCAGGCAAATCCCCGGTGCTCGAGCTCTTCGGGCCGGGCGTTACCGAGGCTTTCGTACTCGCGTCGGCTGATGACGTATTTTTGGAGAAACAAGGCACCCCCGGTAATCACCATGCTTACCATGGCAATGGCCGCTGCGCCGTTGAGATCCCAGAAGCCGCTGACGCGGAAATAGATCAGAGTCGGTAGGACGTATTGATCCCCGCCGATTACCGCGGGGACGCCGAAATCGCCGAGTGCCAGAATAAAGACCAGGATAGCACCGGCGCCGATGCTCGGAAGGACCAGAGGGAGGGTGACGGTGCGGGTAATTCGCCACCGAGTCGCCCCCATTATCGACGCCGCCTGCTCCAGAAGGGGATTCGCCGATCGGAAGGCTCCGTAGACCAGAAGAAACACGAAGGGATAGTAGGTAACGGTCATCACGAAGACCACCCCACCGATACCGTAGATGGACGGAATTTCCAGGCCGACGACGGAAAGTATGCGGTTTATCATCAGTCGCAAGACACCCTGGCGTCCAAGCATAATAACCCAGCTAAAGGCGGCGACAAAGGAGGGCGTTATGATCGGTAAAACTCCGAGGGAGAGAACGACTCGGCGGAAGGGTATAGGCACCCGGGCCGCTATGTAGGCCATCGGTACGCCGATGAGCACGCTGAAGAGCGTCGCCGTCGTACTGACCAACAACGAGTTGCGCAACGCCCGCTGGTAGAGCCGGGACTCGCCGAAACGAAAGAAGTTCTCCAGGGAAAGCGCCTGCAGATCGATACCGAACCCGGGACCTGCGAAGGCCCGGAGAAACGTCACACCCAGGGGAACGAACAGAAATACCGACAGGAAGAGTACCGGAAGACTCAGCACGATGTAAGGCGTGTAGTCGCGTCGAACCTTGGAGCTCATTGGTCCGGCCTGCCTTCCGGAAATGCCAGACCCGATCGGTCGTCGAGCTGCAGGTAGGCCTTATCCCCCTCGCCGGTGCCCTCCAGGCGCTGCTTCATGTCTACTTCAAAGCGCCGGGTCGTCCGGCCGTCGTGATGGACTAGCTGATACCGGACCACCTGTCCGAGGTGCTGGATAACCTCCACACGGGTTTCCAGCCGTCCGGGCTTCGGCCCTGCGTGGACCGAAAGCTGTTCCGGACGAAACCCGAGAATCGCCGAAGAGCCCACCGCCAAACCCGCTCCTCCCGGGGACCGGACCGTAGCCTCCACGGCGGTGCCGGTGGCGACGGGAACCAGGGTTGCCCGCCCATTTCGAACCGCCTCGACGGTGGCGGGAAAAAAGTTCATGGTACCGATAAAGCCCGCCACCGAAAGCGACGCCGGGAGGCGATAGAGCTCCTCGGCGCTGCCGATCTGCTCCACGACGCCGTCGCGCATGACGGCCAGACGATCTCCGATTGCCATCGCCTCTTCCTGGTCGTGGGTTACGAAGACGGTGGTTATGTTGGTCTGTTTCTGAATCCGACGGATCTCGGCTCGCATTCTCCGGCGTAGCTTCGCGTCGAGGTTGGCAAGCGGTTCGTCGAGCAAAAGAATTTTGGGATCGTAGACCAGTGCCCGGGCGACCGCGACCCGTTGCTGCTGTCCCCCGGATAGCGCGACGGGGCTCGGATTGCGTTCGAGAACCTCGGGAAGGCCGACGAGATCCATGATGCGCCGAACCTTCTCTTCGACCGCACTACGTTCGGCCCGCCGAACCCGGAGCCCGTAGGCGACATTCTCGAAGACAGTCATATGGGGATAGAGGGCATAGCTCTGGAAGACCATGCCGATTTGGCGCCGAAACGGCGGTAGGTTCGTTACGTCGGTACCGTCGTAGCGAATCTTCCCGGAGGACACCTGCTCAAGGCCCGCTGTGGCCCGCAGGAGCGTCGTCTTGCCGCACCCACTGGGACCCAACAAGCAGAAGAGCTCCCCGGGATGTATATCGAAAGAGATGTCCCGAAGCGCGCGCACAGGCACACGCCCCGGGAAGGTCTTATCAACCTGTTCGTATGAGATGCTTACGCTCATAAAGACCGACGGCGACGGCGGCTATTCGATCAGATCGCTAAACCGCGTGGTCAGATCCTCCCGAATCCGCGCAGCCTCCGGTGCATCGTACTCCATAAGGGTGATATCCGAGAGTCCGGGGAGCGGTCCCGGGCCGGGAAACGCCGGGTGTACGACACGCCGGGACTGGACATCGATGATTATTTGGTAGGCTTCTTCGGTGGTGAGAAAATCGATGAAAGCCTGCGCAAGTTCGGGGTTCGGCCCTCCGGCGATAATCCCCGATGCATCGAAGCGTGCTCCGGTTCCGTCGCTCGGATACACGGCGGCTACAGGAGCGCCCTCGAGAATTCGCTGAGCGATGTTCCCCTCCCCGGTAACCCCGATGGCGAACTCGCCTCGCGCGACGGACTCGGGCACTGCCCCGGACGAGGCAACGAAGGTAGCTTGATCCGCGATTTGCTCGAGAAAGTCGAAGCCGTAAAGGCTGTTCATCATGAAGATCTGAGCGTACGCCGATCCCGAGAGAGCGGGGTTCGCAAGGATTATCTCCCCTTGGTAGCGCTCATCGGTAAGATCCGCCCAGGAGCGGGGGTATTCGTCGGGAGAGAGCAGATCCGTGTTTACGATAAAGGCCTGCAGCGGCATGGAATAGCCGTAGTACCGCGGGGGATCGGCGGAGTCTCGAAGATTCGCGGGAATGTCGCTGTGATTGGCGGAGCGGTAAGGGACAAAGAGGTCGTAGTTGCCGTCGAAGGCCTCCTTCGCGATACCGACCAAAACATCGCCGCCGGGATTAGGCTGTTCCGCCTGGAGCCGGGTTAGGAGCTCTCCGGAACCCGCCCTGATGATGTCGATCTCGACCCCGGGATTATTCATGGAAAACGCCTCCGCGAGGGCGTTCGCCTCGGCTTCGCTCGCGGCACTCCAGATTACCAGACGATTCTCCTCGCTTTCCGGGACTCCCGTGGCCCACATTGACGGAACGAGTAGGACGAAGAGCACAATACTGAGTAGCAAACTGCGTTTCATAACGTGTATCCTCCTGTTTTTCGTAAAGGTCGTGAAAGCGGATGAGGAACGGGTTACGGAATGATTTGTTTCCGGTTAAAAGGCCGACGTACACGTCGATGCGCGGTAGAATCACGCATGCGAATTGTCGAGCACCTCCTGATTGGGAAATACGGCACTACGGATAGATGCGAAGACGGATCGATTGTGACCGACTCCTTTGTCGCGGTCGTGGACGGGTCAACGACCGGCGTGATCGGCGATTCGGCCGCAACCGAACCAGTACCCACGGCGGGACGGATAGCCCGGGACGAAATCTGCCGGGCCATCGAACACCTTGCCCCGGGAGAGACGGCCCGAGCTGCGTTTATCCGTCTAAACGAGGCGATTCGTGATCGGTGTCGAGCAGACGGCGTCTTGGAGGCGGCCCGGGGCAATCCGGATGTTCGACCGGCTGCCGCGGTTCTGGTGTACAGCGTCCACCACTCGGAGCTCTGGTCGGTGGGGGATTGTACGGCACTCGTCGACGGGCGCTTGATAAGGACCGAGTCCCCTTTGGAGCGAATTGCCGCGGAGGCCCGCTCCGTCGTGCTGCAGGCGGCGCTTACCGAAGGCGCCACGGAAGAGGACTTTGCTCTCAGCGATCCCGGACGCGCGGCGATCACGCCGATCATCGAAGCCGCACGCCGGTTTCGCAACAACCCGAGGATACCCGAGTACTGCCACCTCGCAGTCGACGGATTCTTTCCGGAGTCTCTTGAACCGCGAGTCATACCCGTGCCGAGGAACACCCGGGAAATCGTCCTGGCGACCGACGGCTACCCCTGGGTCAAACCCACCTTGTCGGAGAGCGAAGAGGAACTAGCCCGGCTACTCGCAGAGGACCCCCTCTGCTTTCGCCGATTCAAAGCCACGAAGGGGCGTTACCAGGGCACGATCTCCTTCGACGACCGGTGCTACATCCGAATCGACGCGTCGGAATAGCGGTCTTCGAGCTCGAATCGAGGCCCTAAGCCATAATAGCCGCCACATCCTCCTCGACGGTGGAGCTCACCTTTAGCCCGAAGGTCTCGACAACAAGCTGCTTGACACCCTCGGAGACGAAAGCGGGGAGGGTCGGGCCGATCCGGACGCCCTTGAACCCGAG
>JBKHCS010000156.1:0-5900 GCA_046541715.1 Spirochaetaceae bacterium | reverse complement strand
GCTCCGGGAAAGCCGCCGTCACCGTCGGGGCTCGAGAGGCGGAAGGTTACCCCGGCGGTCTCGCCCTCGCCGACCATCTCCGCCTGCCAGTTGCGTTTCGCCCAGCCGGAATGGCCCCCGTGGAGGGTGTTGCGCCCTTCATTGGCCTCGAGGGAGTATTGCCGGCCGCCGAGGGCGAAACGTGCTCCGGCAATACGGTTGGCGTACCGCCCGACGGTAACTCCGAAATTGGGGTGCGGTTGAAGGTAGCGCAGCGGGTCGGCGAAGCCCAGGCTTATCACCCGGGGTGTGCCTGAGCGGTCCGGGAGAGCCACCCGTTGGATAATGCCTCCAAAGGACAAAAACGAAACCTCCAGACCCGAGGCGTTATCCGCCTCGATCCGGAGAATTTCCTCTTGTTCCGGGGTCTTACCGACTACCTGTCGGCGCAGGGTCATCAGATCAGCTTGGGACGGGCGATGTAATCGTCCGCGTGAAGGAGCATCTTGACGTACTGAGCCCGGCGGTAGCTGTTCTTGTCGGGGCTTCGCTTGTTGCTCAGTTTTCCCCGGAAATCCGCGAGGGAGGCGTAGCCCTTGGCGTCCATCCACTCTTCTATGCCGGCGACAATCTTGCCGATGACGTCGATCTTGTTCCGGTAGATGGTGCTGACCGCCTGGAACACATCGGCGCCCCCGAGAATCATTTCGATCGCGTCCTCGGCGGTGTGGATTCCATGGGCACCGCAGAGACTCGCTTCTACGTTTCCGGCCATCAGACCGACGAAACGCAGCGCCAGACGGTGGTCGTTGGAGCTTGAAAGGTTAAAGGGATACGCCGCAGTCTCTTTCTCGATGTCGAAGGTGGGATGGAACATCCGGTTAAAGAGGACCATTCCGTCGACCCCGGCGGACTCGAGCTGCTTCATCATCTCGAGGGGGCTGGTGTAGAAGGCGCTCAACTTGACGGAAACCGGAATCTTTACCGCCTTCTTTACCGCCTTGAGAGCCGCTATCTGGTCTTGCTCGATGTGGTTCGCCGATTGGTCGAAGCGCATAGGAATGGAAAAGAAGTTCAGCTCCAGGCCGTCGACTCCGGTCTCCTCGAGGCGTTTTGCCCAGGTTCCCCAAGTCTCCTCGTTGACGCAGTTTAGGCTGGCGATAACGGGAATATCGAGGGCTTCCTTCGATTTCTGGACCCACATCAGATGCTCTTCTGGGCCGGCGTGCTCCATGTCCGGAAAGATGTTCGTCATTTCTGCGTGCCAGTCGTCGTACATCTCGATATCTTCTTCCATCTTGTACTTCTCTAAGAGGATCTGCTCCTCGAAGAGCGACTGGATTACGACGGCGCCGGCGCCGGCGTCTTGCATTTTTTTCAACGCGTCCATGTGACCGGTCATGCTACATGCACCGACGACAAAGGGATTGCGTAACGATAAACCCATGTAGGTTGATTCTAGATTAGCCATGCATTCTCCTCAGGCGGAACTATTTCTGTGGATCCTCTTACATCATAGTGGGGGAGGTGGGAGCCGTCAATGAACCTTGAATTCGACTACCACGTGCCGTAGTATGAAATTACACTTATGATTACCCCCGGCACCCAAGGGGCCTGGCAAGCTTCAGGTTTCCCACAGATTATAGCCTCTCTGGACTCCTACCAGGAGAAGATCCGGGAACTTGCGGAAATTATTCTAACGAACCTGGTGATGATTGCCGAGATACCCGCCCCCACCTTTCAGGAACACCGGCGGATGCAGTTTCTCCTCGAGCGCTTCAACGAATATCAGCTGTTGAACTGTTCGACCGACGAAGTCGGAAATGCCCTGGGGATTATTCCCGGGAGCGAAGGTGATCGAAACATCATTGTCGTTGCCCACATGGACACCGTCTTCGAGGATTCCGAGGATCACACCGTTCTTATCCAACCGGGGTCGGTTACCGGCCGGGGGGTCGGGGACAACAGTATGGGGGTCGCGGCGGTTGCGACTCTCCCGATCATCCTCGAACAGCTCGGCATCACCCTCAAATCCAACGTGATTTTGATGGGATCCGCCCGGAGTCTCGGCCGGGGTGACATCGAGGGTATGCGCTTCTTTCTCGACAACAAGGAGATCCCGGTTTCCGCAGGAATCCTCGTCGAGGGGGTAAAGCTCGGGCGCCTCAGCTATGCCTCGATCGGCATGATCCGTGGGGAGATCAACTATCAGGTTCCCGAGGAGTACGACTGGACCCGCTTCGGCGCCGGAGGCGCTATCGTCAACATGAACGACGTTATCAACCGCATCCTCGAGATTCCCCTGCCCCGGCGGCCCCGGACGACCATTGTGCTCAACTCCGTCGAGTCCGGGGCATCCTTCAACACCATCCCGACGCAAGCCTCTCTCCAGTTCGAGATCCGCAGCGAGAGCGGAGAGCTGGTGCGGGAGCTCGGGGACCAGATTGGGGACATTACCGCCGAGGTCTCTTCCCAAACCGGGGCAGACGTCGTTTTCCACGTCCTCTCCCGGCGGCAGCCCGGGGGACTAAAGTTCTCCCATCCTCTGGCGGACCACGCCCGGAGTATTCTAAAGCAGCTCGGGGTCGTAAGCCGGATAACGCCGAGCACCTCGGAGCTGTCGGCCTTTATCGACAAGGGTATCCCGGCGGTAACCATCGGCATTACCGACGGCGACCACCTAAACGACGAGAACGAGAGGTTGGACATCGACCCGATCGAGAAAGGCATCGCCCAGCTTCTCGGTTTGCTTCTCGCCCTCGACGGAGGCTGTTGTGAAGAAAATTAACGAGTGGATAAAGAACAACACCTTTCACAACTCGGAGTTCCGGGACCTAAAGGCGCTGATCGAGGCGAAGGAGAAGAGCGGGCTGACGATCTCCCTCTGTATACCGACCCTGAACGAGGAGTCCACGATCGGTAAGGAGGTGGTCATCTTTCGCTCCGAGCTGATGCAGCGCTACCCATTACTCGACGAAATTGCCGTTATCGACTCCGGAAGCACCGACAAGACCCTCGAGATCGCTCGGTCTTTCGGCGCCGACACCTACTACGCGGCGGATATCCTCCCGAATTTGGAGCCGAAGCGCGGGAAGGGGGAAAACCTCTGGAAGGCGATCCACCAGCTCGAAGGGGACATCATCGTCTACATCGACGCCGACATAAAGAACATTCATCCCCGCTTCGTCTACGGCTTGGTGGCTCCCCTGATCTACCGGCCGCAGATGAAGTATGTCAAAGCCTTCTACGATCGCCCCTTGGCCTTCTCCCACGGTATCCGCCCTTCCGGTGGCGGGCGGGTTACCGAGATTCTGATACGGCCGCTGTTTTCCCTCTTCTTTCCGGAGTTGACCGCGATCGTCCAGCCGCTCTCCGGGGAGTACGCCGTCCGGCGGGAGGTTTTAGAGGCGATCCCCTTTCCGATCGGCTACGGGGTCGAGACCTCCCACCTTCTCGACGTCTACACCCGGTGGGGGATGGAAGCCTTCGGCCAAACCGATCTTGACCAGCGGGTTCACCGGAACCAGTCCACCCGGAGTCTCGGCCGGATGGCCTTCGGTATTCTCCAGACCTTCTTGTCCCGGGTACAGTCCTTGGAAGTGGTGCCGGAGCTTCCGGAGCTCAGCACGGTGCTGCGTCAGTTCCAGGTAAAGGACGAGGAATTCGAGACCGTCGAGTATCAGATTGTCGAAGAGGAACGGCCGCCGATGGATACCGTCGATGAGTACCGGAAGAAGCGGGGGCTCCCGGCCCAGGCGGCAGCATCCTCCTCCGGCACCTGACCTTTCGTTCCCGGGGCAGCTCTGCTATACTGTGTACAATCCCAGGAAGGAGCATTCAATGAACCTCATCATTACCGGCGCGGCAGGGTTTATCGGCAAGAAGCTTACCAAAGCCCTCTTGGAGCGCAGTTACCTGGTCGGCTCCGACGGGCGGAAGAACGAAATCGAGTCTCTGACGCTTCTCGACATTACCGAACCGGAGGATCTCCCGGAAGACGAGCGGATCCGGGTCCACACGGGTGACATCTCGGACCCCTCGTTTCCGAGGGAGTTCATCGGGCCGGAGGCCGACGGGGTGTTTCACCTCGCCGCTGTGGTAAGCGCCGACGCCGAGGAAAACTTCGACCTCGGCATGCGGGTAAATGTCGACGGTACCCGGAATGTTCTCGAGGCCTGCCGACAACAAGAGACCAATCCCCGCCTCGTTTTTACGTCGAGTATCGCCGTCTTCGGGGGCGAGCTGCCGTCGGTCATCGAAGACAGCTACTATCTTTCACCCCAGAATTCCTACGGTATCCAGAAGGCCATCGGTGAGCTGCTCGTTCAGGATTACACCCGGAAGGGTTTCGTCGAGGGCCGGACCCTTCGGCTTCCGACGGTCGTCATTCGTCCCGGGAAGCCCAACCGGGCGGCGAGCACCTTTGCGAGCAGTATTATTCGGGACACCCTTCAAGGAGACTCGGCCGTCTGCCCGGTCGAAACCGACGCGCGAATGTACATCGCCTCCCCCCGGCGGATCGTCGAGGGGCTGGTTCACGGTTTCGAGCTGAGCCCCGAGGTTGTCGGCACCACCACCTCCTTTATGCTCCCGGGAATTTCCGTGACCGTGGGCGACATGATGGAGAGCCTAGAGAAGTTCGGTGGACGGGAGGCGGTAGATCGCATCGAATGGAAACCGAACGAGCGCATAAAGAACATCGTTCTCGGTTGGCCCGGGGACTTTAACCCGCAGCGGGCAATCAAGCTTGGATTCAAGGCCGACGAGAGCATGGATGCAATAGTCCAAGCGTTTCTCGAAGACGATATCGTTAAGGAGTAGCAGAAGGTGAACACCAGCAGTCGAAAACTCGTAAGTCTCGGTATGTCCTACGCCGTCCGGGACTTTGTCCTCGAAGGAAAGCCCCACATTGTCGCAGCGACGGAGGACCACGGTCCCGTCTTTTTGATTTCTCCCCCGGATTGGAGTGTCAGCGAGCTTGTTGACGGACCCGGCGGGACAATGGCCGTTGTTCCGGTGTCCTCCGACGGCCGCCGTCTTGCCGCGATTATGGGATGCTTCCCGGGGTACAAGTTCCACGGCGCCGGGCTCTATCAGTTCGAGCTTGCGGGTGATAAGAGCTCCCACTGGAAGAGCACCCGGATGGCGGATCTTCCCTTCGCTCACCGTCTCGAAGTGGTCACGGTTGCCGGAGAGGGGGTTGTGGTGGCGGCGAATATCGCCGAGACCAAGGAGAACCCCGACGACTGGGACAAGCCTGGAACCGTTTGGCAGGCCCCGGTTGACGCGCCCAAATGGGAGCTCGAGCCGATTCTGGAGAACCTCCACAAGAACCACGGGATGTACCGGACGGCTTACCACGGCCACGAGAGCATCTTGATCTCCGGGGTCGAGGGTCTCTTCGACCTGGCCATTCCGAAAAAGCCTGCTGAAGCCTGGAAGCCGGAAATGATCATGCCGACGGAGATCAGCGAAATCGGGCTGATAGACCTCGACGGCGACGGCACCGACGAGCTCGTGACCATCGAGCCCTTCCACGGGCACCTCCTTCGGGTCTACAAGGAGGAAGGGGGATCCTGGCAGCTCCGACAGGAGCATTCGATTAGCTTCGGCCACGGACTCTGGACCGGGACCTTTCTCGGCCGACCGGGGATTCTGGTGGGGAGCCGTTCCGGCGACAAAACGCTTAAGTACCTGGCCCCGAAGTCCGCCGGCTCCACGGAGCTAACCGAGGAGATTCTCGACGAGGGAAAGGCCCCGGCGAATATCGCCGTCGTCAACAACGGAAGCGAAGAGCTGGTCTTTGTGACCAATCCCGGTGTCGAGGAGATATCCCTCTACACGGTCTCCCGATAGGCGTTTCAATGGCCATGGATTTTCGGATTCAGACCGATCTCTCGGGAAGGAAAGTAGTCGTCACC
>JBKHCS010000155.1:0-6003 GCA_046541715.1 Spirochaetaceae bacterium | reverse complement strand
GGAGAAGGCGTTTTCCGTCTGGGACCGATCCATCTCGGCGGAGAACTCGACCCAGACCTCGCCCACGGCCTCGGGCAGGACGGTGTCCGCAGCCGGGTAGTAGCCGACTACCTCCACCGGCTGCATGTTCATCAGCTCTTCTACGAAACCGCACCCTGTCGCCGAGAGGACTGTGGTCGCGAGCACCAAGACTGTGCCGCAGCGAAGGGCGCCGGAGCGGACGCCGACCCGGCGGCACCTTCGGGCCATCATCGATCTGCCTCCGGGCGAAGCAGAATCCGAAGGTCCTGTTCCAATTGGTTGCCCCCCGAGGATGCGATTCCCGTCGCCCCGCCGGGCACCGAGAAGAGCAGGTAGTTGGTATCGGTCTCCGTCGAGGGTAAGACGTTGTGATAGGTCAGGCGGATCTGCCGGTTCGTGGGCCAGCTGTATCCCACCGCATACGGCGGGGTAGCATCGTTGGACAGGAGGGTGGAAAGCCGAATCGCCTGCCGGAGGGCAAGCTTGTCCCCGTCGGTCTCGAAGGGCTCCGAGAAGGTTATCGCGATATTGTAGGCGAAATCCGGGGAGAGGCCCGGCTGAATCCGGGTTGCCGAGTCTTCCTGGGAGGAAACGAGCGTCACCCCATCCTCGACGAATTCGACGCTAAGCGAAAGCCACTCGAGAGTGGTTGCTATCTGCAGCGAAAGGGGGTTCGAGAGAGGGATTCCGGAGCGGTCGGTGGCGGTTGCGGCGAGGATAAGCGTGTAGTCGACGCCCGGGCCGAGGGGCGTATCCGGAACGTGGACGAAAACGCTCTCCGAAGGCCAGAACGACGTGCCCGGCAAAGACGGTGAGAAGGAGAGTGCCGACTCGGTGGCTTCCCGGTCCATCGCTTCGGAGAAGGTAAACCGGAACACGTCTTCCGGTAGCAGCTCGTATGCGGTTGAGGTGACGTCGCTCCCGGGGCCCGAGAAGGGAGGAGCGGCTCCCGGATCGTTCGCGGTTGCCTCCGCCGCGAGGAGAGCCGGCGCCGTCGCATCCTCCTGCGCCAGGAAGGTCGCCCGGTACTCGGCGGCGAGGGGCCGACCCGCGAGGTCCTTCACCTCATCGGAGACGGTCAGGGTGTACACTTTAAAGCTCTTCCAGGCCTCCCGGGGGTGGAGGATGACCTCCCGACCCGTCGGGTCCCCGGGGTTCACCTCCCGGTCGATGTCCACCGACGGGGTAAACGTAATACCCCGGAGCAGCGTGGCCGGATCCACCGCGGTCGTAAAGCCGAGGGTGATGCTCTCGGTCGGCGTCAGGGTCGAACCGCCGGGGGGCGTTACGGAAGCGACCGCCGGAAGGGTCTCGCCGGCGCTCTCGAAATAGAACGGCGTGGAGTGGTGCACCGTGTAGGAAACACCCTCTGCGTCTTCGAAGCTTCCCGAGAAGGTAACCACGTACCGGCGGCCGGAGACGTAGGGTTTGTCCGGTACGAAGACAACCCTCCGGGACTCCCACCGGTAGCTCCCGGCGAGACGCCCGGCGGCCTCTTCTAGGAGAAAAATGTCCTCCACGCTCTGTCGGTTGACCTCACGATCGAAGGACACCGACGCCGCCTCGCCGGGACCGAGCACCTGGTTTCGGCTCCCGGGATAGACGGTAATCCCGGAGGTGTCCGGAATCGAAACGATGCCCTCGCACGCCGCCAGAATTAGCGCCCCGGCGCCGAGAACCGCAGCGCGGCCTAACCAGCTTGCTCTCATTCGACCACCTCCACCCTGGTCCCTTCGGGAATGCTCCGAGACGCGTCGGCTAAGACCAGATCGCCTACCTCCACACCGTCGACGATTACGATACGGCCGCCTGAGACCTCTCCGGTCTCCACGCCTCGGCGAAATACCGTGTTGTCTCGGAGAAGCAGCACCTCGTTGCCCCCGGGGCCGTCTAGAGCGACCGCCGACACGGGAAGGGTGAGCGCTCTTTCCGGCGGCCCCACTTCGATGCTGCCGCTTACGAACATCCCCGGGACCAGGGAGCCTGTTCGGTTGTCGAGGAGAATCCGCACCCTGGTGGCCCGGGACTCAGGGTCTACAAAGGGCGTAATCAGCCGGACGCTACCGGTAAGTGAGGGCGCCTCTTCGCCTTCCTCGAGAGACAGCTCCGCGGCCTGCCCCGGCCTTACACCGGCGATCTGGTCCTCGGGAATCCGTACCTCGGCGTAGACCGAATCGGTGTCAAAGACCGTGTAGAGAAGCGTCTCCGGGGACGCCTTTTCGCCGAGGTCCAGGTAGCGCCGGCCCACCACCCCGGCTATGGGCGTCCGCACCAGGCTTTCCTCCCGGGCTACCTCCACCCGGGAACGCTCGGCCAAGGCGGCGGTAAGCTCCGCTTCGGCTACCTGGACCTCCGCGGCCAGGCGTCGGACGTTGAGCTCCACCGTAAGCTCCCCACGCCGGGCTTCGGTCGTCGGTACCCCGAGCCCCGCTTCCAGCAGATCCCGATCCCGGAAGCCGATGCGGGCGATTTCGAGATCCTTCTGAGCCTGAAGGAGGCTGGTTTGGGCCCCTTGATGCTGAGTCCGGAGCGCCTCCAGCTCTCCCTCCGGGACGCCCCCGACCTCGAAGAGCCGCTCCCGGTTCTCTAGCGTCTCCCCGAGGCGCTCGGCCTCGAGCCGCTTCTGGGTAACCTCCTGCTCCATCTTCTCTATTCCCAGGAGTTGGGCCTCCACCGAGCGGCGCCCTTCGGCCAGCTTTTCCTGAGCTAGACGCAGGAGAGCGCGCTTGCTCTCGACTGCCGCCTGAGCCTGGTCGAGACTGATGTTCAGTTGGACGGCCTCCAGCTGAGCAAGTGGATCGTTCCGGCCGACCCGATCCCCCTCCTCGGCAAAGAGCTCGACGATGCGCCCCTCGGTTCGGGGATAGACGTCGGCCTTGCTCCGCTGGGTCACCGTACCGAAGACGGAAATGCGTTGGGGCACCATCTCCCCGGCTACCTCTACCACGGTTACCCGGGGAACGACCGGTCCACCGGGAGCGTCCTCCGGGGCACAGGCCGCGAGGCCCATCGACAGGAGAGGCAGCGCGAGAAGAGCAGTACCCCGCACCGCAATCATCCACCCGTCTCCCGATGGATAAGCTCGTCGTAGTCCCCGGAGGCACCGGTAAGGCCGAGAGACCCGAGGAGGGCGACCTCGCTTCGGAAGAGCCCGACCACCGATGCCAAGAGTTCGACCTCCAGGCGGGCCCGGGCGATCTCTCCCTCTACGAACTTGACCCTCGTAATCTCCCCAACCTCCAGTTGCAGGAGCTCGACGGTTCGCCGCCGCTCTTCTAGGGCCGCCTTCTCCCGAAGGAGCTCCAGGGCGCTGAGGGCGGCTTCGACTTGGAGTAACCCCTCCCGGGCCGTAAAGGAGATATCGCTTTCGAAGTCCAGGAGACCTTGACGGCTCCGTTGGGCCGCCAGGAGCGCCACCTCTTCGGAGTAGATCTCTTCCAAGTTCTCCGCCGGCCGGCCCGACGCCGTCAGAGCTGTCGACCGCTCGAGCTCTCCCCGTCGGCCGACGGTTACTCCGGTCTCCGCCGGGAGGACCGGGGCGGCAAAGGAAAGAGAGAGCCCGAGGCTGAACCCGGGCTCGGTCAAGGGAAAAGACTTTCCGGAGACGTTCACTTCCGCGGTGGCGCTTACCGCGGGAATCCACCGGCGGCGAACCCGCTCGAGCTCTTCTCTGCGATTATCCAACTCTACCCGCCTCTGCACGAGCTCCAGGCTCTCCAGACGCGCCCGGGCAAGATAGGTCTCGACGGTCGTCTCCTCCAAAGACCCGGAATAGGCCGGGTTGATGCGGCCCCGAGCCACCGGCAAGATCGTCTCCGGCAACCCGACGAGGCGCCCGAAACGGAGGGCGACGAGCTCCTCGCGCCGGGCCGTCTGGTCGGCTTCGATCTCCACGTCTTTCACCTGAAGGGCAATTTCCAAGAGATCGATCTCCGTTGACTCACCGAGGGCCACCTCTTCCCGGGCGATAGCCAGCTGCTCTAGAGCGTTTGCGTAGATCTCTTCCAGGATAGTCCGCTGCTGTCTCAGTTGGAGCATCTCCGCGTAGTTGGTGACGACGCTCAAGACGAGCTCCTCCACCGAATGGTCGTAGCTCGTCGAGGCGAAACTTAAGGCGAGACGCTGCATCTCCCGGTCGTAGCGACGCCGCCCTCCGTCGTAGATCAGTTGCTCCACACCGACCGCGATGCGCCGGGTGCGGCTGTCCGGATTGAAGTAGCTTACCGACGCGTTCTGGCTATAGCTGACCGACAAGCTCGGGAGAAACGAGCGTACTCCGAGGCGGTACTGCGACGCCGCGATCTGCCGGTCGTATCGGGTAAAGCGCAGCTCTGGGTTACTCTCCAAGGCCAAAGCGACAGCTTCCTCGACCGCGAGCTCCCGGGGCTCCGTGGCGACCAGTGGACCGGAGCACCCGCAGAGTGCCGCCGCCGCAATGAGCGCCGACAGCCAGGCGGAGCCAGGGCGCCGGCCCATTACGGGAAGACCTCGGAGAGCGATTTTTCGATGATCTCGTAGAGGTAGCGATAGGAGGCGATGGTGCTCTCAGTTTCCTCGCTGTAGAGGGCGATGACGATAGGCCGGGCGCCTGCAGCTGCCGGCGAGGCGACGAAGACGCGTGTCTCGACGCTTACGGCGTTCTTTGTCTCGAAGCCGGAGACGAAGGGAGCTTCCGAGACAGAAACCACAACGTGAAGCGGGACCGACGCGGTGCCCGGCGCCCGGCCGGCATTTGTTCTTCCGATGAGGAGCTCGTAGATATAGAGCGCATTCTCCCTCACCCGGGGTGATGCGACGCCGGCTTCAACCGCTACTGCTTCCAGTGCCAGACGTCCCTTCGAAAGCGTCTCTTCGGCCTCCGGCTGCACGAAGACCTCCCTGGCTCGGGGAGACGGGAGAAGGCTGCAGCCCCCGAGTGCCACCAAGAATGCTGCCGCGATGAGTGCCGGACCCAACCTGCACCGGACCTGGCGGTCCCGGAGGCCCTTCACCGAGCTTCTCCGAGGAGCGCTTCGGCGCGCTGGGCGTGGCGGGCTGCTTCCTCAGCCATACCCGCGGCCCGATATATCTCCGCCAGCTCTAGGTGTCCCGCGGCGAGGCGAAAAGCAAAGGACGTCGCCTTCGTAAGATATTCGATAGCGCGGGTGGTGTTTCCGACCTCCCGGGCGCTCCGCCCCATCAGGATCAGCAACTCCGGGTCTTCGCTGCTGACCTCCAATGCGGCGGTGAGCGTTCTTTGAGCGCGCTCCGGGTCCGACAGCTCCAGGTAGCTCCGAGCGAGCCACTTGGCCGCGTCCACGTGGTGCGGGTTCTCTTCGACGAGCACCGCGAGTTCCTCCGCGGCAGCGGCGGGGCCACTCTGAAAGAAGAGCGTCTTGCCCAAGAGCAAGCGCCCGTAGGCCAGATGCCGAATCCCTCGACCCGGGGCCTCAAGAATGCGGCGGGCACCGGGGAGATCGCCCTGTATGTAGAGCGCCCGAGCTCGGAGGTAGGATTCGAGATCGGCCTCGCTCCCCGGGCCTGACCCGCAACTTGACAACAGCAATAGGAGAACCATCGACAACAGGCACCTCATCGCCCTATACAACACGCTTCTTTTGCCTGGCGATTGAAGTCTGATCCGTTTTTTCGCCGTCCATCGAGCAAGAGATTTCGGAATAGTGAAGCACCGCGCAAGCCATCCCAGTTGAGGGGTATAGGACCGGTTAGCCCCGGCGCTTCTATTTTGGACGAGGGATCGCTATAGTTAAGGAGGTACAGAGTTGGGAGAGATGGCGGAACTGTCAGAGCGCATCGAAGAAGAGCTTACTCAGGCATTCGAGGTGAAGGACCGGAACGCACTTCGGCGGTACGCCCGTTTGATACAAGATCATACCGTCGATCGGTCGAGTTTCGCCGTCACGAATGGAGAGGTTCAACGTGCGATTACGGTGCTTCAGGGAGACGTGCGGGTCCTAGCGGAGACGATCAAGCAGGGACTCG
>JBKHCS010000154.1:0-6094 GCA_046541715.1 Spirochaetaceae bacterium | reverse complement strand
TGGTCTTCTGGGATAACACCTACGACCGGAACGGCGACGGTAAGTTCAACGACCCCTTGACCCATGCGGGTATCATTATCTCCTCGGCGCCCGACGGCACCGTCGAGTACGTGCATCACAACTACTCGAAGGGGATAGTCGTGGAACGCATGAACTTGTATCGGCCGGACGCGTATCAGGATGCCGACGGGCGCCTTGTCAACTCGCCGATGCGGATGAGCAGCCACCGACATATCGGGCCGGATCTCTGGCTCTCGGGGCAGCTCTACCGGGTATTCGGCATGCACTACCGCATCGCAGCCGGCACGTAGGCTTAGAAGGCCCTCGACGTCAGATCAATGATCACCCGCTCGAGAACGCCCCGGGCAGGGGTAGCCGAAACGCGGCCCACCTCGACAATGGCGCGGTTGGAGTAGGCGATGGCCCGCTGCTTCGCAAGGGATACTCCCCCGTTCGCGGCGACCTGCTCCGCGACCCCTTCGGGGCCCCGAATCCCGGTCAGAACGGCGTGAACGTCCTCCCGAAGGCGCCCCGAAGCGTCGTTTTGCATCGCGAGGACGACCGGGAGGGTTACGACACCCTGCACGAGGTCGCTCCCGGTACTCTTCCCGAGATCCTTCGTGTTACCCGTCAGATCGAGTATATCGTCCATGATCTGGAAGGCGACACCGACGTTATAACCCGCCCGGCGGAACGCCTGGACCTGCTGTTGCCCCGCACCCGCCTCGTCGGCTCCGACCTGAAAGCTCAGAGCGAAGAGAAGGGCGGTCTTGGCCACTACCCGGCGAATGTAGCGCCGGGTACTCGGGATTACCCCGCGATCGTCGATCGACTCCGCTACCTCGCCGTCGCAGATGCGAGAGACCGTCGCGGCCATCGCCTGAGCGTTCTTCATCGTGGCGTGGTTTGCGACGATCGCGAAGCACCGGGCGAAGAGGAGGTCGCCGATGAGGACCGCGTGGCGGTCCCCGTGGAGGGCGTTTAAGGTCGGCTCTCCCCGCCGCTTGTGCGACCGGTCGACGACATCGTCGTGCACAAGGGTCGCAAGGTGGAGCAACTCCACCGCCGCCGCGAGATAGTAGAAGCGGTCTTGCAAAGGGCGCTCGAGACGCCCACCGCCGGCGGACCGCCGGCGCATCCTGACGAAGCTCCGAGGGTTGCACCGGGCCGACAGCAGAAGAAACGCCGGCCGGAGCATCTTACCGGTCCGGCTTGCGAAGTTCTGCAAGGCTTCGTCGAGGCGGCTGCTGCCGCTTCGCGCCTGCTCTGCGACAATCTGTCGTACCCGGTCCAGATCCGCCTGCACCGCGGGAAAGGGTGCCCAGAGATCTCCGGGACCGACGGCGCTCTTAGTTCCTAATTCTTGGTTCACCGGTATACAGCTTTGTCCTAAGTGCGATCGTCCGCCGGTTCCACCATCGCTTGAGTGCAGGCATAAGCCAGTGGTCGAGACCGAAGCCCCGTCCGGCTCCTCCGAGCATTACGATAGCGGCGGCAATGTACCAGAGTAACTCAGTGTTTCCCCAGCCGGATGCGATAAACATGAGCCCCATGCCGATGGACGCAAGCGACGCGAGGAAGGTGAAACAGCCGCCGATAAGCGCGAGACCGATACCAATCTGGGCCAGAACAACCGCAGCCTGAAGGAGGAAGGCCAGTAGCGGCGAGGCGCTCAGGACGTTCTCGGCGAACCAGGTGTAGGCACCCAGCGCTTCGATGAGAGCTTCTCCGTACGCGTCGGCGCCGTTAGCTCCCGGTGTAGCCGAAGAGGCGGCTTCCGTCGCCGTGGCTGCGGCGTCCTCGAACGTAACTCCCGGCAGATAGATGGCGCCGGTCCAGACGTTTGCCAGTCCTTCGGCCCCGGGGTTCAGCCACCCTTCGGAAACCTTCTTTATGCCTTCTGCAAGCCACTTCCCGCCGAGGAAAAGCCGGAGGGGCAGAGCCCAATACACCGGAATCTTCCAGGAAAAGTGCCCTCCGACGAAGGAGCGTTGGTGCTTAATGGTAAGGAACTCGTGCCGGATGTAGCCCCAGACGGCGTTGATACCCGCAAGGCCGAAGAGGTAGTGCAAGTTGATGAGATGCTTCGACCCCATGGCGAAGAACCCCGTCAGGGAAATGCCGAGGACGTGGGCGACGCCCCAGCGTCCACCGAGGGAGACCATAAAGCCGTGGTAGTTCGGCTTGAAGCTCTGCCGCTCCTTCTTCTCTATGTCGGCGATAACGTTATGCGCCGCTACTTCGGCGCTCTGGAGGGCCGTTTCGACGATCTGGGGCACTACCTTCTCGTCGTAGGTGTACCAGATCATGTCTCCGCAGAGGTAGACATTGGGGAAGTCGACCGACCGCATCTGGTCGTCGACGAGGATTCGTCCCCGCTCACCGACGACGTAGCGCTCGTCTTCCTCGAAGTGACAACCGGCCATTCCGTGGATTCCCTCGATCGACGCTTCCGCGTCTTCGCCTCGGGCGCACTGTCCCTTGGTAAGGTCGATCTTGGAGGTAAACTCGGATCCATGGATACCCGCGGTCCAGATAAAGGTGTGGGTCTCGACGGTTTCTTCGTCTGCGATAATGACTTTTCCGGGCTCCGCCTTGGTTATCGGTGCGTTGAGCAAGAGCTCGGCGCCCTTCTTACGAAGGTAGTCGCTCGCTTTTTTTCGGAGTTTGGGTGGGAAGATCGGCAGAATGCTATCCATCATCTCGATGATGATCACCCGGACCTCGTTCGAATCGATGTGGTACTTAGGACAGAGAACGTCCTTCCACTCGAGAAGCTCCCCGGCGAGCTCGGCGCCGGTAAAGCCGCCCCCGGCGATCGCGAAGGTCAAAAGGGAGCGCCGTCGGTTCTCGTCCGGCTCCTTCGCCGCCGCCCGGAACATCTCTTCCACGTGGGTCCGAATCCGGATGGCGTCCTCTAAGGACCAACAGGTGAAAGAGTTCTGCTGGACCCCGGGAATGTCGAAAAACTCCGGCTCTCCCCCGGCTCCGATTACCAGATAGTCGTAGGGATACTCGGATACCTTCGAAACCGCCTTGTTTTCCTGAAAGTTGATCGTTTGTATTTCGTCTACGACAACCCGCACCGAGGTTCCGCCGAATATCTTGGCGAAGCTGACCTGAACGGATTCCGGCTCCGTTCGGTGTCCCGCGACCTCGTGAAGCTCGGTCATGAGCGTGTGGTACGGATTCTTGTCGATCAGGGTAATCTCGACGTCGTCGCGCTTCTTGTAGCGCTTGTATAACTCTTGGGTAGCCTTTACGCCTCCGTAACCGCCACCCATAACCAGAATCTTCGTTGTCTCGGCCATGGTTACTCCTTAAGTCGCCATTCTACGATATTCGAAGCGAATCGGTAAAGGTTTCTCGATTGAACTTCTTGGTCTCATTCGTTAGTAATCTGTAGTAGTGAAACTACCAAAACAGTACCCGGCTCTGATCGGGGCTCTTTCTATAATACTACTTCTAATCATGGCGGGGTGTCGCCCCTCCGAGGGCGATTCGATCACCGAAACGGAGCTTCTCCTGGGCACGACAATTAGCGTCACCGTTTACGAGCCCGCTTCCGACGCCGTGGCCGAAGTCTTCGCCCGGGTCCGGGAAATTGAAGAGAAGATGAGCACCTCGGAGGACGACTACGATACCACCGAGCTCTTGCAGGTCAACCGAATGGCCGACGAAGCGCCGGTCGCGGTATCAGACGACACCTTCTTCGTTATCGAGGCGGCCAAGGACTACTCCGAGAGCTCCTTCGGCGCCTTCGATCTGTCGATCTGGCCCTTGGTCCGTCTCTGGGGCTTCGGTACCGCCGACGCGGCAATTCCTCAGGAACGGCGGATCGAAGAAACCCGGGCCCTTGTCGACCACCGGAAGGTGCACCTGGATCCGGAAACCCGGAGCATCTCTTTTGAGGAGGAGGGAATGGGTATCGACGTCGGGGGTATCGCCAAGGGCTACGCCGCCGACGAGGCCCGGCGCATTCTCCGGGAACACGGCGTCCGACAGGCCCTGCTGGATTTCGGGGGCAACATTCTAACGATTGGGGAGAAGCCCGACGGGAGCCTGTGGCGAATCGGAATCCAGAATCCGGACTCCCGGCGGGGACAGTTTCTCGGAGTCGTCGAAACGGGCCCCGGGGCAGTGGTGACCTCGGGGGACTACGAGCGGTTCTTCGAGGTCGACGGGGTCCGGTACCACCACATTATCGACCCGGAGACGGGGTATCCGACCCGAAACGGGCTCCGGAGCGTCACCATCCTCGCGGAAGACTCGATTGACGCGGACGCCCTGTCGACCGCGGTCTTCGTCCTCGGTGTCGAGGAGGGAACCCGGCTTATCGAGACCCTGCCCACCGTCGAAGCCGCCTTCGTCACCGAAGACACCGTCTACCTGACCTCCGGAATGACCATCGACATAGTGGCCGACGGCTACGAGGTTATCCGGGCCCCCGCAGGGTCCTAGGCCGCGTCTTAGAAGGTCTGGGCGTCGACGCCGGTGTCCTCCCCACCTTCGACCCGGAGAAATACCCGGTTCGGAAGGCAGGCGATCCACTCCCCGGATTGGGAGACCCACCCTGCGGCGATGCAGATCTTTTCCCGGCAGGGAGACGCGGTTACCCGAACCTGCCCGTCTTGAATCTCCACGTGGGTAATCCCCAAGGGGCCTTCGACCTCGAGGTTTAGGCTCCTGTCAAGGGGATAGACGAACTCGGTGGTCGCCGTTTGAATCCGAACCTGGCTGCCGACCTCGGATTCCGAGTACGCCCGGAGCGAGAAGCCTCCGACGACGAGAACGGCCACCAGGATGGCCAGGTAATCAAAGGGTTTCATTCCCTAACCACGATAAGTACGCTTCACTTCCGGCGGTTATCGGGACGAATACGCATTCAGGGACGTCGTAGGGATGATGATCGTAGAGATACGCAGAGATGGCCTGGACCTGCTTTCGGGTTGTTTTGACCACGAGGAGGGCCTCGGGCTCTTCCTCTAGGGTGCCTTTCCATTTGTAGATGCTGGTCACCCGGTCGACGATCTGTACGCAGGCGGCCAATCGGTTTTGGACCAGGCCTCGGGCGATAACAGCGCCGTGCTCCGGCGGCGCCGTGACAAAGACGACGCCGGGTTCAGTATGATCGGACATCTATGATTCCTCCGGGGCCGCCCCGCCGGAGTCCCCGCCGGTTCGACTGTCTAACTTGGCCAGAAGCCGCTCGGTCTCCTTGGCCGTGAGCCCGGCGGCCTCCGCGGCCCGAGAGACCGGCGAACCGCCCTCCCGCGAAACGCCGAGGGCCCTCTGAACCGCTTCCAACTCCTTCGCCGAAAGCGAGACACCGCCGAGGGTGTGTTCCTCGAAGGCTTCCACCGCAACGGGACACACCTTCCGGACCAGGGAGAGCATAACCTCGGCGTAGGCCCGGATTTCCATCTGAGCATGGGCGTCGAGGCGCAGCTTGAGGAAGTGGAAGAGGTTGTGAAGGTCGATCTGCCAGTACCACTCGGTGTAGATGCTTACCGGCAAGTTGATTCGGGCAAGTTCCCGAGCGAGACCGTCGTCGATGAGGCGGGAGTAGGAGGTGTAGGCCCGGCGCTGCTCTTCCTCGAGGACCCGGCGAATCGCCTCTTGGGTCTCCGGTGGAACCGGCTCTTCGGTGCGCCCCTGCTTGTTGTCGCTGCTCTGGAGGGCGATTGCCTCCCCTGCAGGGAGGTAGAACTCGTCTTTGAGAATGCTGTAGCGACCGGATATCTCGTTGAGCCGGGCGGTCCGGTGCCGGACCCACTGCCGGGCGACGAAGATGGGCATCTTGGTATGGAAGGTGAACACCACCTGCTCGAAGGGTGAGGTGTGCTCATTCCGCAAGAGGTAGTGGATAAGCCCCCGGTCTTGCCGGAAGCTCTTAGTGCCTTCGCCGTAGGAAACCCGGGCGGACTGGACGATTCGCTGGTCGGACCCTAGGTAGTCAACCAAACGGACGAAGCCCTTGTCGAGAACGGGGAACTCTTTGTCGAGGATCTCTTCGGCTTCCGGAACAATACAGTGTGCCATCGCACCAAGAGCATAGCAACACGGCGGTAGATAGACCAGGCAGGGGCCGGGG
>JBKHCS010000153.1:0-6102 GCA_046541715.1 Spirochaetaceae bacterium | reverse complement strand
TACCAATTTCGCCACGCCGGCCTGCTTCTTGTGCGAATCTTGAGACTATGGAGATAGCAGGATTAGGTCAATGGGTCTTTTGTGCTTCTTAGGGCGTCGGGGACTTTGTTGGGGACGGGGTTACTTGCTTACGTAACATAGTGGAAGTGTTGGTTGTGCCCGACCATGTTTGTATAGTACCAAGTGTACATTTTGGTCGATTTGTTCAAATTGAACAACTCACAAGGGGATGAGACATGCTTCTCAGAATCGCGAACCGCAAAGAGGTTTACCGAAAGAAGGGTTAGAGCATACGCCGCTCGACCAACCGGCTCATTACGTATTCCAAGGTAGCCATCTCCATTTCCAGACCGTAGTCGGGAACCACCTCGGCGATAAACTGCCACTCCGCCTCGGTCAGTGGATCTTCGTCGTTGTCGTAATCCCGACCGAAGAGGTCGACGAGGGCCGCGGTCCGCAGGAATTCTTCGACGAGCTCCGGGCCCGAATCCGCACCGGATATGCCGTTGGGACCTCGGATCCGGTCGAGGGAGAAATCAAACAACTCCTCTGCGAGCTCTAACGGAATGCCCCTCAAGGCCCGGCCGAAGGCGTCCCGAAGCCGGCCTTCGAGCTGTTGCGGCGAGAGTTCCTTCGCCTCTTTGTGGACGCGACGCAGCTGCTTTATGTAGGGTTGGGAAGGATGCATCACCTTCATTATAGCAAGAGGCCGAAATGCCGACACCCGGTGGAACACCACCCGGAGGGGAATTGACTCTCTTGACGTAATAGCTGAAAGTGGAGCTACCGTACTATGAAAAAGACAGGACCCCTATCCGCCCTCGGTGACTACTCCTTCGACGAAAAAACGATAAACATCCATCCGAACGACGGCTACGATCTCGGTATGATGACCGCGAGTTACGTCGTAAAGATCTTCCCCGGGGCAACGGAGGACGAGTTTAAAAGCGGCGAGGGGAAAAGCGTTTACGGTACAATCCACCTGAAAAACGAGTGTCGGGTCGGAAGCGTCGAGTTGAGTCTCAGAGTTCTCGAGCGCTTGGGAAAACCGAAGCAGGTGGTCCTTGGATACGAAACGGGCGACGACAAGTACGGGAAACTGCTCATCTCGCCGGTTGTCTAGGCAGGGACACGGTCTACGTCACCGCCTCACGAAACCCGTAGGGATGTTGGGGCGATCGTGGTATCTTCTGAAAGGTTACGAATGTCTCAGCTATCCCGCGCGGCAGTAGCGTCGCTCTTAGCGTTCCTAATAGTCTCCTGCGCGTCGGTTTCGGGCCCCTCGGGAGAGCCGCGCTTTAATCCCCGGGCCATCGATAGCCGGAGCTCGCTCCTCCCCTCGGCCCTTCACGTCGCTGCATCCGTCCGGGATTTCGACCGGCGAATGGTGTTCTACGATCGAGTCGTCTCCGTCTTGGTTGAACGGGGAGATATCGACGGGGCCGCCGCAGTTTTAGGTTACGTTTCGGTTCTCTTGGAGACCCGGGAAGGGGCCCGGGACGGCACCAAGCCCCAGGACTATCTTATTCCGGCCCGGGGATACCTTCTGGTGGAGCAGCCGGAAGAGGCGATCGAGGCGCTCCGACGGGTCTTCGACGGGCTGCGGGAGCTTTCGGATACCGAGCAGCGGGGCTCCGTTCTCCTCGAGGCGGCGGATATCGCATTCGCCGGAGGTGAAGAGACCTATTCGGTCCTCCCGGAACTGGTCAGCGCCGTTCTCGTTACCGAGGATCTCTCCTTACGGACCCGTCTTCTCGCCCGGGTCGCCGAAGGGTACGGGTCCCAGGGGGCCGGGCCCGCCGGAGCGACCCTTGCCCAGCAGGCCATCCCTGCGGCGGAGAGCATCGATAACCCCTGGCTCCGGGGCATAGCCTTTAGCGACGTCGCCTACATCTTTGCCGTTACGGGGGATACGCGAAACAGGGAACAGTACTTCAACCGGGTTCTCCGGGAGATGGAGCTCGGCAGGCCGGCGGTCTCGCCGGAGGGGGCGGTCGAAGGCCTCCGGGCGCTGGAAAACCTCCTGCGACTCGAAGCCCCGGTTCCGGCTCTCCGGGTAGCCGAGCTTCTGCCGGGAGGGTCGATTCGCGCCCGGGGTTTCGCCGAGGTCGGACTCTTCTACGCCCGGCAGGACGATAGGCCGACGGCCTTCGTCACCTTTTCTCGGGCCGTCCGGGAAGCCTCCCGGGAGGTGAATCCTCTCCGGCGCGCCGAAGTCTTCCGGTATGTGGCCGAAAGTTACATGCTCATCGACGAAGGGCAGCTGGCAGAGCTTCAAGCGATGTCCGCGGTCGATGCTATCCGCGGCTCCCAGGAAGACGCCGACACAGTCGATCTCTTGGGAACTCTTCTTCCCATCTACGGACGGGACGGTGAGTTCTCGCAGGTAGAGAGCCTCCTCGAAGTAGTCGAGACGCCGGAGTACCGGGCGGAAATTCTCGCCCGGGCGACCGCCCTGAGCCTCGACGCAGGGAGACGCGACGATGCCCGTCGTCTTCTCTCTTCCGCCGGGGAAGCCCTCGGAGAGAACGATGCGGATTCCCCGGACGTCGCAGTGTTAATCGCCGGGAGCCTCACCCGCCTCGAAGGCGCCACCGCCGCGCTGCGCTATCTCTTAACCCAAGACGACAACATCACCGTCGCCTTGGGCCTTCTCGCCGCGGCAAGGTACCACCCCGCGGATGAGGCGCTCACCAACGAAGGGGAAACCCTTCTGGAGCAGCTCTTGGCGGAGGTATGGGCTCGGCGGATGTCAGGGTAGCCGGGCGGCCCTAGGTTACCAGCGTGCCTTCGAAGGGTTCTCCGGTCAGGATGGCTCGGAGGTTCTCCAAATCCCGGCCGGCCGCGGCAACAAGGGGTGCCCCGAGCTTGGCGGCGGCCTTGGTTGCCACCGGGTCGAAGGGGACGTTCCGCCCGGGTATCCATTCGCTTCCGACCAGCTCTTGCAGTTCGTCCCAACTGAGCCGTTCGATCGGCTTTGCATCGGCATTGCTCCGGGGGTCCGAGTCATAGATGCCGGCGGTGTTCGATAGGTTCACGATCAGCCGGGCGCCGAGACGCTCCGCGAGAACAACCGCGTCGTAGTCGGTCGAGAAGCCGGGCTTCCACCCCGAGGCGACCAAAACCATCCCGGCGATACCTTCGGGCTCCGTCGGATCGGTGACGATCGGGTCTTGGCAGTAGCTGCCGAGAATCGCCTTTACCAAGGCGGCGTTCAGCCGGGTCGCTGCCACGCCGATCCAGTCCTGGTCCTCGTCGGAACCGTCGGGAACGATCTCCCGGAAAGCCGCCTGGTAGCGCCGGGCGGGTGCCCCGCCCCCGGTTACGATGACGATCTGCTCCTCGAACTCGTCTATGTAGGACGTCAGCAGCCCGCGGAAAGCGCTCAGGAAGGGCGCGTCAACGTTGTCAGGAGAGATAATCGACCCTCCAAGGGAAAGAACAACCATGATGGGCGCATCCTAAGAAATCGAATGTTTCGTGTCTATTCGCATGGGTGTTATATTAGGGACGATGAGTGAGGATCTGACATCACTGCTTGCATCCTGGGAGTACGATCCCGACGACGCGACACGGATAATCAACGCGGAGGACGGCCGGAAGATTCTCCAGGTTCGCCTGCCCCTCGGGATAGAACAGTACGAGTTGGACGGTCGCCCCGACGGGAAGCG
Source organism: Spirochaetaceae bacterium (assembly GCA_046541715.1). Lineage (GTDB taxonomy): Bacteria > Spirochaetota > Spirochaetia > DSM-27196 > PWMO01 > CAYPUT01. The sequence goes on along the minus strand of JBKHCS010000153.1, from coordinate 2,431 downwards.
GCCCTTCGGCGCCGACACCGTCGTGGATCATATCGAGGCCGAGATAGCCATCCATGTGGGGGAGAGAGGAGAGGACTCGGCCTACCGAATCGACCACACCATGGCCGGCGCACTGCAGAACGAAGGGGTACTCTTTTACTACCGCTATTTGTTGCTGTTTCAGCTCAACGACTTCGAGCGCGTGGCCCGGGACACGGCCCACAATCTCCGGCTCTGCGGCCTCTTGGAACGTTACTGCGACGACGAGGCGGACCGGAATGCGGTCCTCCAATTCAAACCGTACATCCTCCGAATGAACGCAATCTCTCGAGCGATGCTTTCCATGCAGAACGACGTAAAGGATGTTGCCGAGGGTATCGTCCGGCAGGCCATCCGGCAGATCGCCGAGCTCGAGGACATCGATTCGCCGACCTTCCGGTTCGAGAAGGCCCGGTCCATTACCTATCTCGAATCGGCGCTCCGGCAGATCGACAAGCAACCCCTCAACCGGAAGGACGAGCTCAAAATGGAGCTGGAACAGGCGGTGGAAAACGAGGAGTACGAGCGAGCCGCGCATCTGCGGGATCAGCTACGGAGTTTGTGAGGTTATTCGGCTCCTTGACAAAGGATAAATCTTTACGCGACCATAATAGGCTATCTGGACGACTATGAGATATCGATATATTGCCCTATTGTTTCTCTTTCTCTCGGGTACGCTCTTTGCCCAAGACATACTCACCGCGCCCGAGTTTTTCGACAGCGTCTCGGAGCGCTACGGCGAGATAGACGACTACGTTGCCGACATCCGCATAGAGCGGGAAGAGTCGGAAATGGAAGGCACGCTTTACTATCGTTCCCCGAATCTGCTCCGGATCGACTTTACGGTCCCGGAGGAGCAGGTCCTCGTCGCCGATGGTGAAAACCTTACCGTCTACGTCCCGCGATTCAACGTCGTCCTCGAACAGCGTCTTCGGCAGCGGGGTACCGAGGCGATGGCTTCGATGGCCGGCGAAGAGGGCTTGAGCCTCCTGCGAAGCAACTATAGCATCGCCTATCTCGAAGATCCGGATCCGGTCCGTCTCGACGAGGAATCTCAGGAGCTCGTCACCAAACTCAGGCTTACCTGGCGCTCTACGAATGAAGGCTTCCGCCAGCTGACCCTCTCAATCAGCGACGACCTGCTTATCCGGCGCATCGAGGGGACAACGGTAAACTACGACGAGCTGCGGTTCGATTTCGAGGATATCCGCATCAACCAGAGCATCCCGGCCCGGCGGTTCGACTACGATGCACCGGCGAGCGCCAACACGTACTCTAACTTTCTCTTCGATCCGGACGCTTAGCTTCATGGAATCGATCGGCGAGAAGCTCAAGACCGCTCGAAAAGAAAAGGGCTACTCCTTGGACCAAGTTTCCCGGGAGACTCACATAGCCAAACGCTTCGTGGAGGCCCTCGAAGAGGAAGACTTCGATGCTTTTCCCGGGGAACCCTATCTGATCGGATTTCTCAAGACCTATTCGATCTTTCTCGACCTTGATCCCCAGGAGATGGTGAACCTCTACAAGAGCTTCAAGCTCCAGGAACAGCCGGCGCCTATCGACGAGCTGATCGTCGCCAAACGTCCGTTACCCTGGGTTCCCGTTGTGGCCGTCGCCTCTGCTCTACTACTCCTCGGGCTCGGCGTTCTGTTTCTCGCCCGAAGCGGCGTTTTCCGGCGGTCGAGGGACGACGCCGCTGCCGTCGATGTCCAGTCCGCCGGGGATACCTACCCCTTGGCCGACGAGATTCTGGAGCGCCGTTTCCAGGAGGGTGATGTCATCGTCATCCCGGTTCGAGACGAGCGCTATCCCGTCACCCTCGCCCGGGTGGGGGAAGAGGCGCTTCTCGAGCTCCCGGCCGGCAGCGTGACTATTCCCGAAGACCGGGAGGAGATACTCGACCTTAACTCCGACGGAACCGGGGACGTCCGGGTTATTGTTCGGGAGCTTACCCCGTCGGACAACCCGCCGACCCTGGTCTTGCGCTTCGACCGGGTCGTCCAGTCTCCCACCGGGGGGGGCGGCGTCGCCGAGACCCCCGCGAGTGAGCTGACGGACACCCCGGCGATCGGCAGCACGACCGTCCCTGAGCGGGAGCGGGTGTCGGTCCGGATTCTCGAGGCCGATGCTCCGGAGCCGTTCTCCGTAGAGATCGAGTTCCGCGGGTTTTCCCTGTTTCGCTACGACGTCGATGGGGAAGAGCAGGATCAGCGATATCTTCAAAACGGCGATACCTTCCGAACGACCGCAGATCGCAACTTTCAGTTCTGGCTTTCGAACGCCGGCGCGGCGAGTGTGCGGGTCTCGGGGGAGGAGCTCGATATCGGAGAGCCGGGGGAGGTCACCGTGGGGATGGTGCGCTGGACGAACAACCCAACCGGAAGAGGTTCCCGTCTCGAGCTGATTCCGGTCT
>JBKHCS010000033.1:0-28647 GCA_046541715.1 Spirochaetaceae bacterium | reverse complement strand
AGACGACCGGGAGGCCCGAGAGCTCGAGAACCTCGGTTTCCCTGCGGTAGAGGGCGAACTCGCTCCGGGCGGTCAGCTCCTCCCCGAGAATCCTCACGGCTACCTGAGCAACCGTAACCTCGTCGGAGCTCCGGTTTTCCAAAAGATTGCCCTTGACCACGAGTTCGTTTCGCCGGTCTTCGAGGACGGCGTTCCCCTCCGCCCGGAGAATATCCTCGTCCCGGTCGAAAAAGAGCTCGTCGGCGGTTATGTAGATCTCCCGCTCGAGGTCCGCCGCCTCGACACCCTCCCGGGCGACGGCGTACCGGAACTCTTCGCCGTAGATCTCAATTTCGGCCGCGGAGATGGTCGTGTCGTCCGAGGTGATGGTAGCGGCTCCCCGGAGGGCGGTACGTTCCTGCCCCTCGGCGAAAATAACCGTCGTCTCGTCGCCGGAAAAGCGGAAGGTCTCGGCGTTGCCCGTTACCGGGGATATCAGCGTGATGGCTCCTGCCAAGGCCGCTGTCAAGGCGAGGCGGCGAGACCGCCGAAGGGCCGGCGCCAATTCCCAGGGCCTTCGGGCATCAACCATCCGATTCCTCCGGCTCTTCGGTGACGATCTCGCCGACAACGGCCCCCCGGAACTCCACGACGCTTCGGCGAAAATCGGCGGAGAAGCCGCGTCCCTCGATCCAACTGCCGTCCTCCCGATCCACCCGAATTATAAGATCCTCCCCGGCGGAGAGGGTCCGGGTGTCGTCCTTCCAGGAGAGGGCTTGTGCGGCAACGGTTATACCTTCCGGGGCCGACCGGAAGTTGATGTTACCCTCGAGGTCGACGTCGTCGGTCGCGTCGTCGTAGACCGCATAATCCGCCCGGCCGGAGGTCACAAGCTCTCCCTCGAGATCGTACTCCTCGAAGACGAAGCCCCAAAAACGCTGCTCCTCCAACTCCGGGTAGCTCTCGACCCGGGCGGCCTCTACCCGAAACTCCCGTTGGTCCTGCCGTTGAATCGTCATCCGGGCTTCGGTCAGAATAGTCTGAGGAACGTCTTCCGGCCGTTCGTCGAGGACCAGCGCGCTCTCGTAGTCGATGGTGCAGGAGGTAGCTATGAGAGCGGCAAGCGGGAAAAGGAGAGCCCGGAGGGCCCGGGTAATCGGCCGATGCATCGGCACTCCTTACCCCGTAACGCTTGCGGTCTCGTGGACGGAGTTCTGTTTCTGGTGCGCGAGGCTCGCCGCAATAAAGCTGTTGAAGAGCGGATGGGCCGCAACCGGCTTGGACTTGAACTCAGGATGGTACTGGACACCGAGACCCCAGGGGTGCCTATTCCACTCGACCGATTCCACGAGGGAGTCGTCCGAGGTCACCGCGGTTACCGAAAGGCCCGCGTTGTGGATCCGCTCCCGGTAGACGTTGGAGACCTCGTAACGATGCCGGTGCCGCTCGGAAATGACGTCTGCTTCGTAGATATCCCGAATCTTGGACCCCGGCAGCAGCTTCGACGGGTTGGCGCCGAGGCGCATGGTGCCGCCGTAGTTCTTCACGTTTATTTGCTCCTCTAAAAGGACGATAACCGGATCCGGGGTCTCCGGCGCGAACTCGCTGCTATTCGCCTCGGGAAGGTCGAGAACCGACCGGGCATACTCGATTACCATTACCTGCATCCCCAGGCAGATGCCGAAGTAGGGAATGCCCTTTTCCCGGGCGTAACGTGCGGTGTCGATCATTCCCTGGATACCCCGGCTACCGAATCCTCCGGGAACCAGAATGCCGTCGATGCCGGCGAACACCTCGTCGAAGTTCTGTTCCTTTTCGAGCTTCTCCGAATCGATCTTAACGAGTTCCACCCGGACGCCGTTGGCGACGCCACCGTGGTAGAGAGCCTCGTCCACGGACTTGTAGGAATCGTTGAGGTCGATGTACTTCCCGACGACGGCGATTCGAGCGGTCCGGTCCGCCCGGGAGAAGATCTCCACGACGCCCTCCCAGGCCTCGACCTTGGCCGCCGGCGCCTCCATCGAGAGTTTCTCTAGAACGATGTCGTCGAGATGCTGCGACTCGAACATTAGGGGAATCTCGTAGATGGTCCGGGATACATCGTAGGCGGAGAATACCGCTTCGAACTCGACGTTGGTAAAGAGGGCGATTTTGCGCCGCAGCTCGTCGTCGAGAATAACCGGAGCCCGGCAGAGGAGAACATCCGGCTGGATACCGATTTCCCGCATCTCCTTTACGGAGTGCTGCGTCGGCTTCGTCTTGAGCTCCCCGCCTGCGACCTCCGGGACAAGCGTCAGGTGGACGGCGATAACGTTCTTGTGACCGTACTCGTGGATCATCTGCCGGGCCGCTTCCAAGAAGGGGAAGGATTCGATATCCCCGACGGTCCCCCCGATTTCGACGATGGTTACGTCGACGTCTTCCTGCTCGCCGACGTTCAGGATCCGCTTCTTGATCCGGTCGGTAATGTGGGGAATGACCTGGACCGTCCGGCCGAGGTAGTGGCCTTCCCGCTCTCGCTTGATAACCTCTTGGTAAATCTGCCCCGTCGTAATGGAATTGTCTTTGCTGAGCGGCGAGTTGGTAAACCGGGCGTAGTTGCCGAGGTCGAGGTCGGTTTCGGCACCGTCGTCGGTAACGTAGACCTCACCGTGCTGGTACGGACTCATCGTTCCGGCGTCGACGTTGATGTAGGGATCGATCTTGATCATCCGGACATTGAGACCCCGGTACTCTAAGAGGCTTCCGAGGGAAGCTGCGGCTATTCCCTTGCCCAGGCTCGAGCACACACCGCCGGTAACGAAGACGTATTTTTTCACTTCTGCCATTATTCGAGGCCCCGATGAACCTGTCAACGCGGATCGGAAAATCGCCGATCCCGCCCGGGGACTCAACCGGCTCGAAGGGGGATTCTCATCGAAAACGGCGACTCCGCCGGGGAGGCCGGCAGCTCCGGGAGATCCTGCCGGTCGCTCCGGAGAAACAACGGTACGCCAAGGCGCATCGCGAGGACCAGACCCTCTCCGAGGCGCATCGGGAGTCGGTGCTCCATACCCTCGGCCTCGTAGGAGAGCTCCGCCTTCGAGCTGCCGTGCCGGGGAATCAACACGTTGAGCCGCCGGGGGCAAAACCCGTGGCTTATAAGCAGCTGGGCGACCACATCCGGAAGGCGCCCGTGCCCGTCACCGTATTCGAGCTCTTCGATGATTGCCCGGGCATTGTGAACCTCTATCGGGAGGGCAAAGGTACGACCATGATCCGGAGAGCGGAGAAGCACCCGGGGCTCTTCTTTTGCCCCTTCGAGGGCAAAGCCATCTACAACGACACGCCACCACTGAGAACCCATTACCAGATTAACAATATCACGCTCCCCGATTTTTCACAGCGTAGAGAACGCTCTTAACTTTGGGAGCACTGCGCTTGACGAATCACCATATTTTAGAGAAAATTGGGGTCTGGTGGATGGCTCTCAGATTCTTACCGATGCAGATTTTGAGCGATTTCGCACGTTGATCTACGACGCAAGCGGTATTGCCTTCTCCACGTCCAACCGTTCGGTTCTCGAGAGCCGTTTGAAGGAGCGGCTGAGGGCGAGCAAGCTCGACCGGGTGCAGTCCTATTACAATTTGATTACCGGGGACCAGGAGGAGTTCAAAGTCTTCCTCGATTCGGTAACGACAAACCTGACCCGCTTCTTCCGAAACACCGCCCATTTCCAGACCTTCGAGAACTACGTTATTCCCGCGCTCCTCGAGAAACATAAAGGGGCCCCCGGAGCGCCGGTCCGGGTCTGGAGCGCCGGGTGCTCGACCGGGGAGGAGCCCTATTCGATCGCCATCGCGTTGAAAGAGCACCTTCCCCCTTCCCTCCGTTTCGAGGTTCTCGCCTCGGACTTGAGCCTAAAGTCCCTGATGACCGGCAAGCAGGGCTTCTATCCCGACAGCCGTATTACCGGTGTCCCGGAGCCCTACTTGGGCAAATACTTCGAGCGCGTATCCGGGGGCTACCAGATAACCGACGCCATTCGGAACCTGGTAACCTTCGACTACCACAACCTCAAGAACGACAGCGGCCTCCGGAACCTCGACGTGGTGTTCTGCCGGAACGTCCTTATCTATTTTGACCAGGCGGCGCAGAAGGCCGCAGTCCAGCGGCTCTGGGAGTCGATGCAACCCGGGGGCTTCCTCTTTATCGGCCACTCGGAGTCCCTCTTCGGGATGAACTCCGGTTTCGAGTTCACCAAAACCGACTGGGCGTGTATCTACAAGAAGGTCAATCGATGAGTATATCCGTCCTGATCGTCGACGACTCGGCGCTGATGCGAAACCTGGTTTCGAAAATTCTCGAGGCGCAACCGGACATTCGGGTCGCCGGTAGGGCGATGAACGGCCTCTTCGCCCTCCAGAAGATCGAGAAGGAGCTTCCTGACGTCATTATCCTCGACCTCGAGATGCCGCAGATGAACGGCATCGAATTCCTCAAGGAGCGCCGGCGGCGGCAGATCCAGACACCGGTTATTATCCTCTCCTCCCTGGCGGAAAAAGGGGCCCGGATTACGATGGAAGCCCTGGGCCTTGGAGCCGCGGACTTTATCCAGAAGCCGTCGGGGTCCGTCTCCCTCGACCTCCATACGGTAGCCGGGCAGCTTGTCGAGCTGGTGCGGATCTACGGCGGCAGGGCGGCGGAGGTGGCGGAGCGATCGACCATCGCCATGGAGGCAGCGGCGGTTCCGCCGAAACCGGCCGCTCCGGCACCGGCGGCTCCGGTTCCTGCAACCATCACCCCCACGGAGAAACCGGGGCCGACCCGGCTCATCGCCTTCGGCGTTTCGACCGGGGGGCCGAACGCCTTGCGGAAGGTCTTTGCCGAGTTTCCGGCGGACATCCCGGCGCCGATCGTGGTCGTGCAGCACATGCCCGCGGGGTTCACCGAAGAGTTCGCGAAGAGCCTCGACAAGATCTGTAGCCTTTCGGTTCGCCAAGCGGAAGACGGGGCCCTCGCGGAGGCGGGGACCATCCACATCGCTCCCGGCAACAAGCATCTCTCCGTCGAGCGACGCCATCAGGGCGCCCTCCTTCGGCTCTCCGACGATCCACCGAGGAACGGTCACCGTCCGTCGGTGGACGTGCTCTTCCATTCGGTCGCGAAGGAATACGGGAACAACGCCCTGGCGGTCATCATGACCGGAATGGGCCGGGACGGGGCCGACGGCATGGCGGAAATCCGGAAACGCGGGGGCCTCACGGTAGGGCAGGATCAGGAGACGAGCATCGTGTACGGGATGCCCCGGGTCGCCTACGAGATGGGCGCCGTGGAACACCAAGTTCCGCTTTCGCAGATCGCTCAGGTCGTGGGCAAGTTGATCTCTTCCGGCCTCGCCAAGACGACCGGGTAGCGGCTGCCCCGGCGGCCGAGAAGGTAGGCCACCCCGAAACCGAGGAAGAGTCCCCCGAGTCCCGAGAGGACGCGAACCTGTTCCGACGGTTCCTCGAGGAGGCCGCCGACCGCGAAGTAGGCGGCGGCAAAGGCGAGAAGGGGCATCACCAAAACGAGAAAACCCGCCAGGATGGCCCTTCCCGGTTCTACGTAGAACTCCACCTCGTCGGCGGTTTTCAGGGCCACTCCCCGGGGATTCACTGCGGTAAACTCCCGCCGGTCTCCCCCGGACGCGCAGAACATCGAGGAGCAGGACTTGCACCCCTGGCTTTGGCAAGCAAGGATGACCCGTTCCCCCTCGGTACGTATAACGATTGCCTTTTCGATCACGCCAAATCCTCTCTCTCTTCGGGAGGCGCGCAGGCTATTCGGATGGTCTCTATGCTGGTTGCGCGCCCGGTATCGTCGGCGTCTATAACGGCTCCCTGGATCTCGAGTCCTTCGAAGGATTCGTTGGAGCGTTCAGGAACCTGCCGGAGAAACTGACGAATCTCCACCTCCGGATCTAGGCCGGCGACACTCTGAATGCTACCGGTTCGTCCGGCATCGCACAAGGTGGCGGTCCCCTCCTCGGTTACCCGACCGTCGGCGGTTATGACCCGCTGTCCCGTCCCGATGGCTGCGGTAACCATCCCGTCGGCGACGCGGAACATTGCCAGCTTTTCCGCCGTGGTTACCGCGTGGAAGTCGAGAATGATGGTCTCGGCATCCTCCTTGAGCCGGGAGACGATGTCCGGGAGAAAAGTGAAGGGATTGCTCCCGTGCATTCTCGAAAACCCGCTTTGACCGATTAGACTGACTACTCCGACCCGCATCTTTCCCACGGCGTAGTGGCGCCATCCGCGTCCGGGGCTTCCGGGGGGAAGGTTTGCCGGACGGAGTACCGACGGGGTCGTGTTGAAGGAGGCCACCATGTCTTTCTTGTAGAAGATCTGGTCTCCTCCGGTCAGGACGTCGACGCCGAGCTTTCGTAGGTAGACCGAGTGACTCTTTCCCAACCCGAAGCCGCCGGTGACACCGTCTCCGTTGGCCACGACAAAGTCGATCTCCCGGCTTGCCTTGAGCTGTTGCAGGGATTGTTTGACGCAGTAGATACCGGCCTTGCCGACCAGTTCTCCGAGAAAAAGGATTCGCAGGCTCACAGTGCACCATAGTACCGTTTCCGGCGCCGGGAAGCCACCGGGCGCTCGGGGCTCCGGCCCCCAACCCGGCGGCCGCCTACACCGGCCGCCTCCACCGGCCGCCGTCTCCACCGGCCGCCGTCTCTACTGGCCGCCGGGCCTGGAGTGTTGTATTTTTGAGGTGGCGGCCGTACGGCGCCGTTCGGGTAGGCCATCGGCGACCCGGAATCCATAACACGCTCTAGGAGGTGTACTATGCGCAACAAGGAATACCACGACCTCGGTCGGGTGATGGAGGAGTTGTTTTCCGCCGCGGAAAGCATCGGAACGGTGTTCTCCGAGAAGATGGGGTTCGAGAAGGAGGCCCAGGGCTTCAACTGGGACGCCAAATGGGACTTCTATCCCTTCTACTCCTATCCCCCGACGAACATCTACATCCAAGACGACCGGACCCTCGTTTTCGAGTTCGCCCTCGCCGGCTTTTCCGAGGACTCGATTACGTTGGAGTTCAAGGGGAATTACCTTCTGCTTTCCGCGAAGGCTCCTGCGGAGGTGGGTGGAACCTCAGGTGCCGGCGGCGAGGAATCGAACGAAGGCCGCCACTACTTCAAGCGGCGCCTCAAACTCCGCTCCATCGAGCAGCAGAGGTATCTGGTACCGGAGGACAAGTTCGACCGGGAGGCCGTGGAGGCCACCTTTAAGAACGGCATTCTCCGGGTCGTCATACCGCCAAAGGTGGAAGCGGGAGACCAGACGGGGCAGACGATCCCGATAAAGACGGAGGAATAGGATGATTTTTTGGCTCCTCATCGGAATAGCCATCGGCTACTTCTTTCGGCCTCAGATCAACACGTTCCTCCGCCGGATCGCCCGGATGATCGACGACAACCGCCGGGGTGGGGGCCCTCCCTACTGACTCTATTCCCGGCCCCGGGCTCCGGCTCGGGCGCCGGGCGCCTTTACCCCCGGGGCGGAACCTCGTAGATTCTTCTCCATGTACAGACTCTTGGCTACCGACGTTGACGATACCATCCTCGCCCCGGACGGCTCTCTTCCGAGGATCAACCACGATGCCCTCCTGGATCTTCACCACCGGGGAATCGTCGTCGTCTTGAGCTCCGGCCGGCCGACCATAAGCCTTCGGCAGATGGCATATCAGATCGGCGACCCCGACGACACCGAATACCTGATCTCCTTTAACGGCGCCCGGGTAACCTCGGCGGTCTCTGACACCGTGGTCTACGAGCGGGTCCTCTCCCAGGAGGCCGTCCTGCGGGTCATGGAGTACGCCCGGCCCCGGGGCCTCTTTGTCCAGGGCTACGAACCGGAGGGGTTCCTGGTGGAGTACGAGGATCCCCGGGCCGAGGCGTACGCCGCCTCGGCAAAGATGAGCTACCGGGTGGTGCCGGATCTCGCCGAAGCACTTCCCAACGGCAGCGCCAAGCTCCTCATCATCCACGACGAAGAGAAGATTCCACCCCACCAGGTGGCCCTGGAGGAGCTGGCCCGGGAGCCGGCGCCGGGGGGGGCGCCGGGAAACGCGCCGGGAAATGCCGCCGCCGGGAGCAAGGCGGGGGTCCTGACCGACCCCGCCTGGGTAACCACCCGCTCGAAGAAGCACTACCTGGAGATCGTCGCGCCGGGGGTCAGCAAGGGGACGGCCCTCCGGGTCCTGGCGGAGAAGCTCGGCATACCGATCGAGGAGACGATTGCCGCAGGCGACAGCACCAACGACCGAGAGATGCTCGAGGCCGCGGGTCTCGGGGTTGCGGTGGCCAACGCCCGGGAGGAGCTCAAGGCGGTCGCCGACGTCGTCCTCGACCGGAACGCCGAAGAGGGGTCCATCGCCGAAATCGCCGAGCGCTTTTTCCCGGGGGCCGATGTCTGATTGGCCCCCTCCGGACCGCCCGGCCCCGGGCCCCCGGCGCGGCGGAAGCAGCCGGCGGGGTGCCAAACCGCCGGCTCCCGAGCGGTGTGAGCTCTGTGGGCGCGCCAAGCCGTTGACCTTTCATCATCTCATCCCCCGGAGTCTCCACAAGAAGCGCACAGTTCGGGCCCGGTTCGACAAGGCTGAACGGGTAAGCCGAGGCCTCTGGATCTGCCGCCTCTGTCACCGGCAAATACACCGACTCTTCTCCCGGCGGCGCCTCGCAGAGGAGCTCAACAGCCGGGAAGCGCTTCTTTCCGAGCCCGAGATGGCTACGTTTCTGACCTGGGCCCGGAAACAGAAGTAGCGTCGAGAAACACCACCAGCACCCCTTCGAGAACGTCGTCGATATTCTTGTAGGGGGTCATCCGGACCAGGTAGGGGGTGCCGTTCTTGGACTCGATCCGGCGCTCCTTCTCCGTGGCCCGCCGGACCACGTCGTCCATGTCGTCGATAAAGTCGTCGTACCGCAGGCGGTGGTTCAGCTGCCCGATATGCCGGTCTACGTCGCTCTCGATGATGCTTACGAGCTCCGTGGTCGCCTGGTTGTAGCGCTTGATGCGAAGCTGGTTGTCGACGAAGAGAATCGGGATGTCGAGAACGTCGAGGAAGTTGCGCATTTCCGCGTTGGCCCGGGAGAGCTCTTCGTTCTTGGTCTGGAGCTCGTTGTTTACCGTGGTCAACTCTTCGTTGAGGCTCTGCATCTCCTCTTTGGAGCTCTCGAGCTCTTCGTTGGAGCTCTGAAGCTCTTCGTTGGTCGACTGATACTCCTCCAAGCTGCTCTTGAGCTCTTCGTTGGTCGTTTCGAGCTCCTCCACCGTGGTGTGGAGGCGCTCCCTGGTTGCGGCAAGCTCGTTTTCCAGAGAAACGACGTAGTCGCTCTCGTCCTCGGCGACGCCGTCTTCGCCGGTCTCCCTCCGGCCCTCCTCCGTCGTCTTCCGGAGCACGGTTTCCGAGAGGGGCTCCTCCCGGAAGACGACGGCGAAGAGGTCCGGGGTATCCTCGTCCTCCCGAATAGGGTCGACGGTCAGGTGGACGATGGCCGGGCCGCCGTCCCCCTCGAAGCGGATTCCGCTGCGCTCGACCAGCTTCTCGCCCCGGAAAGCATCTCGGAGCGCCTGGCTCAAGGGGAGCCTGATGGCGCCCCTCGCCATTTCGGTTACGTCCATCCGGGCGACGCCGGTAGCCAGCTCGAAGTAGCGGCCGGTGCTGCCGTGGACGTAGACGACCTCCCGCTTGCGGTTTACGAAGACCGTCGTCGGCGTGTGGCGCCGCAGCAGGTAGCGCTGCAAGAACCCCTCCGTCTGCGCCGCCGCGCCGCGCCCCGCCTCCCGGGGTGGAGAGTTTTTTGATCGGTCGTGGCGAATCGGAAGCCCAAGTCCCACGTGCTCCGGTCGACGCCCGTCGTTCGGTTTGGCCTTGTAGAGCCGGCCCCTTCCCCCTCCGGGGGCGAAGAGATCCGGAAAGTTGCCAACCGTCTCGGATGCTCCGAGGACCAAGTATCCCCCGGGCTTTAGGGCGTAGTGGAAGAGGGGAATGAGCTTCTGCTGCACCTCCGGCTTCAGGTAGATCATCAGATTCCGACACGAAAGAATGTCGAGCTTGGTAAAGGGTGGGTCCCTGATGAGATCCTGAGTCGAGAAGACCAGCATGTTCCGGATACTTTGGGTTACCTCGAGGGTGTCGCCGACCTTCTTGAAGAAGCGGTGGGTGCGCTCCTTACCGATATCCTGTTGCGCCGCCAAGGGGAAGGTCCCCCGGCGGGCACGGTCGATCGCGTCGTCGTCGATATCCGTGGCGAAGATGTTGACCGGTACCGATTGACTGCGCTCCTCCAAGACGTCCCGAATAACCATGGCGATGGAGTACGCCTCTTCTCCCCCGGAGCAGCCGGGGACCCAGATCCGCAACGGGTCGTCGTTTCGCCGATTCTCGAGAAGACCCGGGAGCGCCCTCTCCCTGAGATCTTCGAAGGCCTCCGGCTCCCGGAAAAAGCTCGTTACGCCGATCAGCAGATCCCGGAATAGCAGGTCTAACTCTTTGGGGTTCCCCTGGAGATACTTGACGTAGTCTTCGAGGCGCTCTATCCGGTGGACCCCCAACCGGCGGTCGATGCGTCGCAGGGCCGTGGACTCCTTGTAGGCGGAGAAGTCGTGCCCGACCTGGGAGCGTAGGATAACGAATATCTTATCGAGCTGTCCCTTGAACCGCTCCGGCTTCCGCTGCACCTTCCCACGCCGGTGAGAAAAGTGCTCGACGTATTCGAGGAGCTCCTTCGCAAGCTCCTCCGGATTCCCCACCACGTCCACGACGCCAAGGTCGATGGCAGCCTGGGGCATCGCGGAGAACTCCGCCGCCTCCGGCGACTCCGCCATGGTAAGGCCGTCTTCGCCCCGAATCTCCTGGAGCCCCAGGGCCCCGTCGCTACCGCTCCCGGAGAGGACCACACCGACGGCCGCCTCGGTCGCGTCCCAAGCGAGGCTCCGGAAGAAGTAGTCGATCGGGAGCCAGGGCCGGTCTTTGCCCCGGGGAATAAGGTGGAGGTCTCCGTTCATGACCGCGAGCTCCGTGTCCGGCGGGATAACGTAGACCCTGTTCGGCTCCACGGACTCCCCGTCCTCGACCTGTTTGACCGGGAGCTCGGTATGCCGCGAAAGGAGGGTCGCCAGATCGCTCTCCCGATCCGGTAAGAGATGGATCACCACCACGAAGGCCACACCGGGGTCCCGGGGGACCTCGTCGAAAAACTGTTGAAGCGCCTTCAACCCCCCGGCGGAGGCGCCGATACCGACGATGAGGTGTTCGGGGTGCTGCTGGTGGGAATCCGGGCCCTTCGACTTGGCCATCACTCGAGGGGAAACTCGATGTCGTGGCGAAGTCCCGCGCCCCCATCGTGGGGAGAGGTCATCTCCCAGGTTCCCCCCAACTCGTTGATGAACTGCATAACCAGCTGGGTTCCGATACCCGCCCCTTCGGTGGGACGGGAGGTATCCGTCCCGACCCCGTCGTCGGCGATTGTCAGGTGAACTCGTTCGTCCACCTGGGAGATCTCGATTTGGATTGTCCCTTCCCGGCCGTCCGGGAGGGCGTGCTTTAGCGCGTTGGTAATAAGCTCGTTTACGGCGAGACTTACCGTGAGAGCCCGCCGGGAGCCGAGTACGAGCTCGGCGGGACCCCGGACAAAGGAGCATTCGATCCTGCCCGGGAGTTGCCGGCGGAGACTCTCGACGACACTCTTGAGCATCTCGTTGAGGTCGACGGCGTCGACGTCCTTGGCGGCCTCGTGCATAGCCGTGTGGGCCAGAGCGACGCCGCGAATCCGTTGGACAATCGCGTCGAAGGTCTCCTCCGTCGGCCCCTTGTGCCGCTCGAGCTCGACGATGCTCGAAAGGATCATAAGGTTGTTCTTGACTCGGTGGTTGAGCTCCCGCAAGAGCACCCGATAGTGGCTGATAGCCTCTCGCTGCTCGTCGTTCCGGAGCTTCTGCTCCGTCGCGTCGACGATGCTTACCAAGAGCAAGGCGGGGGACCCCTCCTCTTCCTCCTGCCAGGTCACGACGCGCAGGTTGACGTACCGGGTTACGCCGTCGACGGGCCGTAACGCGTACCACTCTTCGGCAAAGGGGCGGCCGTTCGCCGCGGACTCGAGGGCCGATTCCACGCGCTCGGCGTCTTTCCCTTCGAAGTAGCCGGGAAGACTCCGGCCCGGGAGCTCCGGTCGCTTCCGGCCGAAGAGCTCCGCCGCCTTAAGGTTGACCTGCGTAATAGTCCCGGTGGAATCAACCACCAAGTACGGCGTCGGCGCTATGTCGAAGAGGAGGAAGTAGCGATCCCGAGCGGCCTCCGCCTCTTGTCGCGCCTTGTGGAGGTCTTGGTTTTGCAGCTCGAGCTCGATCTGGTGGATCTGAAGCTCTTCTATAAGCCGCTCGGTCTCGACCGGCTCCGTCTTCCAGTCGCGTTTAGCGTGAAGCTCTCGCGCCCGGGAGCGGTAGTCCGTGGGTTCCGGCTGGGACATTGCAGAAGTCATACTATTGCCTCTTGCCGAAGAAGCGCAAGCAGTTTTTTCAGAGCCTACGCCGGAAGCGCTCCGCTTCGATGATGAGGGTACTTTTTTCTACATCCCGTTCTCAGGACTCCAGTTCGTCCGGCGCTACGGGCTCTATGCCTCCCCCACAAAGGGACGGTGGGAAGAAATGCCCTGGTTTGCCGAGCGGCCGCCCGGCGGCAGGCGACAAGCCTGCAAAACGCAATCGTTGCCGTGCTTCGCGGAATATGGCCTCTGATCGGCCGTTGTGCGGTTGTGCCTTGAGATAGGTTTTACTATCATTTTTTCACGCATGGTGTAACCACGACGGACTTAGGCAGGTGATTCTGTCGGTAGACAGCCCGCGTAGCGATAACAGTCATTGGTAAAGCATCGACCTCGATACCTGCCAAGATGGCTTTACAGTCTACGAAAACAGTGGCGTCTCGTCTCATTTGTGAGCCTTATAGTGGGCAACGGCCAACGCAAGGCAATCGAGTACCGCGATCTGAGTAACTCGGATGAGCCCGGCTTCATCCCCGATCCTTGTGAATGGCAACGAAGTTCGAAGATGAGTATTTGCGCTTTTAGCAAGCGGTGAGTTGGGATTGCTGGTAATCGCTATTGTATGGCACCCATTATCAAGAGCAATTCGCTGTGCTTCCACGAGGTGTTCATTTGTGCCTGAGTGCGAAACTATAATGCATGTGTCATCAGCGGATAAATTACTTGCGTAGAGCGTATGTAGAGTGTGTTGCGTATGAGCGACGACATCGACTCCTAACAACAAAAACCTGTGCACTACAGCTTCCGCTATACTCCCGGACTCGTTGTTCCCGAACAGATTCACACGTTTTGCCGTCATAATTTTTCGACAAGCAACTTCTAGTGCCTCAGTATCTAAAGTGTTGAGGGTATCTTCCAAGCTGGACTGGAACAACGCGAAGAGCTTATCGCGAATATCGGAAAGGTCATCGCCTGCAAACAAGCCATCATAGGTAGGTGCAGCAGGACCCCCGTCAGATTTCGATAGGAGTTCCGACAGCAGCGTTTGTTTGAACTCTGGATAACCCGTGTATCCAAGCTTTCGGCAGAATCTCACGATGGTCGATTCGCTGGCTCCAGCGTGGGTCGCCAAGCGTGATATGGACACGAGCTGCGGTGCTGCTGAATCTTGTAGTAGATAATTCGCGATGCTTTTTTCCGCCGCGCTCATCGTCGGGTAGTGCATCTGTATGCGACTATATACACCCTGCGTCGACACGTTTTTTTTTTGCACCTCATCAAAGAAGAATAGCGCCAGTCTAATGAAAAATTAACACCAGTACAATAAGAAGTGGTGAAAGAATACTTGCAGCCCAGGATTGGGGTGGTAGTTTTCGCTTGCGAAGCCCTAAGAATCCTGTGCGATGGAGACGCATATGGAGTAATGCGAAGTCAAAGAAATCGTTGATTATGGTTGGAGTGTAGACTGTCGCAGAGGCCATACGCAACCAGATCGTCTGGTATCAATGGATTGTGACAGGAAATCACATGAATGATAAAAGCAGGATTTTCGAGAGGGAGGATCTCATATGTATCGTCGTAATATCACAATTGTTGGGACACTATTGTTGTTTCTTTCGTCAACTATGCTCGTTTTTGGAGCAGGGCAACAGGAGGAAGGTGTTGATCCAAGAGAATTAGCGGAGAACCAGGATTGGGCTGAAATAGAGCGGCTGGCACGGGAGGAAGGAGAGGTCGTCACGTATAACACCTCGAGTCGTGTACAGCGGGCGGGTGATGCTTTCGAAGAAAGATACGGCATTAGCGTACGCATGGCAAAAATGAGTGGGACGGAGATTCAAGAACGTGTCATAAGAGAGCAAGCTGGTGATGTGTTTGAAGTCGACTTAGTGATGACAGATGACCTTTTTGGAGTGAACGAAATGCTCGCCGCCGGCAACGTCTGGAACTTCTTCCCCGATACCTTTGAAGACGTGGTAGCCGAAGAGAACCGAAACCCGCTCATAAAGCTCGTTCTGCTTCGGGCTATGGGATATAACACTGAGGCCTATCCTGAAGGAGAGCCATTCGATAACATGTGGGCTCTGACTACAGAAGAGTGGCGTGGTAGATTTGCGCTGCGAGATCCAGAAACTACCGCGGTCACCATGTCATTTTTCGCGGAAATCGTTACGAATCCTGAACCATGGGAAGCGGCTTATCGAGATTATTTCGGTGAAGACATCGAGCTTACGACGGAGAATGCTGGTTGGGAGTTTGTGAAGCGCTTAGCAGAGAATCAACCAATTACGGTTGCTTCGGACGCCGATGCGGCTGAAGCTGTCGGTTCCCGTGGACAGGCACGGCCACCAGTTGGTCTTTATACGATCAGTAGACACCGAGATATTGAACGAGAGAATTGGGCCTTGGATGCGATGGTTGATGCGGAACCAACGGTCGGATATCAGCTACCGGTCTATCTCCTTCAGGTGACCAATGCTCCAAATCCTCACGCAGCAATGCTCTTCACACGATTCTTAATGTCGGATGAAGGTGCCGCGGCTTGGACTGTCGACATAGGAGGCTTCTCAACCAACCTTGAGGCTTCATTCAATGAAGATACTCCTTTGGGTGGTTTGTCTGAATGGGATGAACGTACCACGACGTTGGACATTGATACCACAGTACGATACCTCCGAGAAGTATCAGACTTTTGGATTTTACATCGAGAATAATTAGCGGCAATAGAGTTTGGTGGGTTGACGGCGTTTTCCAATGCCGGCAACCCACTGTTTTTAAAACACAAAATATGCTCTTTGGATAATCGGAGTACTAATAGGGTGGAAAGCCTCATAAACAGGTTAAAAAAGCTACTTGGCGACAAACCTGTTATTCTTAGCTATCTGCTAATATTTATATTAGGATATCTAATTGTTGCACCGGTGCTTTCTTTGCTCGGTTCAGCTTTTACTGTTAGTGCTCGTGATTTCGCACGTGGCATCGGAGACTCAGTAGGCGAGTTTACGACTCACTATATAACGCGTACGTTTGTGGGCCCTCTTCGGCACAGATTCTTTTATACACCGTTGCTTAACACGCTCGCCGTAGTGTTTCCCGTGTCGATTATTTCTGGGGTCATCGGTAGTATCCTTGCCTGGCTTGTCGCTCGCACCAACATTTGGGGCAAAAGAATCCTGACAACATTGGCGATAATCCCCTACATTCTTCCGTCCTGGACATATGCGCTGTCGTGGATAACCGTCTTTAGAAACCGGAGACTTGGTGGCTCGTCTGGAATCCTAGAGTTTTTTGGTGTAACCGTGCCGGATTGGCTAGCATACGGTGGGGTGCCACTGGTGATAGTCATGGCGATAAACTATTTCCCGTTCTCATTCCTGTTGGTCGGAGGAGCTTTGCGGGATGTAGATGCTCGTTTAGAAGAATCCGCAGAGGTATTGGGCGCAAGAACATCTGTCATACTACGGCGGATTCTGTTCTCACTCGTCCTTCCCGCCATTCTTTCGGCGTGGGTACTTACGATGGCATCAGGTGTAGGTGCGTTTGGTGCCCCAGCGTTTTTGGGAGGACCCGTTAATTTCCATGTTTTAGCCACGCGTTTGTACTCTGCTTTTCGCTCCGGAGATAATGGTGTCGCGTACATGCTTAGCATCGTAATGATCTTGCTGGCAGTGAGCTTCGTGTACATCAATCATCGCTTTATCGGTACACGACGTAGTTATGTGACAGTTTCCGGCAAAGGTACGAAAAAGAAAATTACCGACCTTGGTAAGTGGAGATTGCCGGCCACGATTACGTCATTTGTGTTTCTGTTGTCGGTAACATTTCTTCCACTGTCTCTTTTAGCTCTAGACACCCTCATGGCGAGATCAGGTGTCTTCACTCTTGACAACTTGACTTTACACTATTGGATTGGGCAACCGGACCCTGCCATCGATGCCGGTGAGCCCGGTGTCTTGAGAAACCCAATGGTGGGAAGCGCATTCATGAACACCTTAACCCTTGGGCTGACCGTGGCCGTGTTGTGCGGTCTATTCGGGTTCTTGATCGGCTACACAGTAGTAAGGGTACGAAAAACGAAACCGTGGCTTTCGACTACCATAGATCAGGTTAGTTTTTTGCCGTACCTTGTGCCGAGCATAGGGTTCGGTGCTATGTACTTGACGCTATTTGCTGTTCGACGTGGCCCGATACCGAGCCTTTATGGAACATTCACGCTCTTGGTGCTGATAACGGTCGTAAAAAACCTACCATTCGCAACTCGAGCAGGAATCAGTGGAATGTTGCAGTTAGGACACGAAATCGAAGAGGCCGGGATGATAGCAGGGGCCGGCTGGCTAACTCGTATGAGGAGGCTTATTCTGCCTCTTCAAAAGGGTAGCATTGTCAGTGGTGCCACATTACCACTCGTTACAGGGATGCGTGAACTCGCATTATTAATCATGCTAATCACCCCTGGAACTAACTTGCTAACGACACTTACGTTTAGTTACGCCGATGGAGCATTGATTTCGCACTCTAATGCCCTGCTGTTAATCAATGTCTTTACGATTTTGGTTTTTACGCTGCTCATACGAAAACTGTCAGGTACTGACATATCACAAGGACTCAGAGGTTGAGTCATGCCGGGAATTAGATTGGAGAGCATACATAAGTCGTTCGGGGCTGTAAAAGCAGTAAATGATCTAAACCTCATGATCCCGGATAAGGCATTTATGTGCTTTTTGGGACCCTCCGGTTGTGGTAAGACCACTATTTTGCGAATGATCGCAGGTTTAGAGGAGCCTACCGAAGGAAGAATTACAATTGGGGATACCGTTGTTTTCGACTCCAAGATGTCGCTATTTAGGCCTCCAGCTGATCGCGATATGGGATTAGTGTTTCAAAGTTATGCGATATGGCCGCACATGACGGTTTATGAGAATATCGCGTTTGGTCTCGAAATGAAGAAGGTCAAAAAAAGTGAGATTTCTAAACGCATAAACGACGTGACCCGATGGATTAGA
Organism: Spirochaetaceae bacterium; assembly: GCA_046541715.1. Taxonomy (GTDB): domain Bacteria; phylum Spirochaetota; class Spirochaetia; order DSM-27196; family PWMO01; genus CAYPUT01. Next base: position 11,151 of record JBKHCS010000033.1, on the reverse strand, counting down.
ATCGATGATTTGCTCGATCGATATCCGTCTGAGTTGAGTGGTGGGCAACAACAACGGGTCGCCATGGCGAGAAGTCTTGCTCCAGTTCCCCAGGGACTCCTCCTTGATGAACCATTAAGTAATTTGGATGCAAAATTACGCGTAGAAATGAGGGCAGAACTAAAACACATACATAAAGAGATAGGTCAAACGATCATTTATGTTACACATGATCAGCAGGAAGCCCTTTCCCTTGGTACTCATGTCGCCGTCATGAATGAAGGAGTTCTTCAGCAGGTCGCGCATCCCCTGGAAATCTATCGATCGCCGGCAAATGTATTTGTAGCGACGTTCATCGGGATGCCGCCCATCAATTTGATCGAGGGGATTACTGAGAAGTCGGGAAATAGAACATATGTACGTGCTGAGAGCGGGGCATTTGTTCTCGATGAGAGCACGGAAATTGGAGATAATCAAGAGGTGTTAATCGGTATACGTCCGGAGGACATCACATTGCATCCAAAACGTGACGGTATTGCCGGATGGGAGTTTGCAGTCTATTCGAACCAACCAGCAGGGGCGGAAGCAGTGGTCCAGGTTCATTCCGGTAGTGGAATTACACTAACAACTCGCATGCATGTTGATGACCTTCTGCCAGAGAACAGTGAAGTGATTTGTACGTTCCAGAAAGCACATATATTGCTTTTTGACAAACGTTCCGGCGTTCGGATCAACGCTGACGTATTCGTGGAATATAACGGTCATAGAAACTAACTTCGAAGAAATCAAAGCTGTTGTCTTCGACTTAGGTGGAACGATCGAAGACATGCACACGAACTCCGATATATTGCGCGATGCTATTCCGAAGTTCAGGGAGATAGCTACGCGTTACAATGTGCCGATCGGCAAAACAGACAGTGCGTTGACGACTCAATTACAAGAGGGCATGAAACGATACAGCAAATGGAAGGAACGATTTGTCGTCGAGCTCTCCGCCCCAGAATTGTTCCGAGGCTTTGTGTTTTGCGAAGATCCGGAAACAGATCACGTCCCATGTGTTGCGTGGGAGAAGTTAGCGGTGTGTTACGAAAGGAATTTCTTTAGACGAGTTTGTCGTCCAGAGAGCCTCAACGTGTTAGAAACGCTTTCGAAAAGAAAGCTCAAGATTGGGCTGATATCCAACATCATTAGTAGAGAAGTGGTCTATGAGCAGCTCGAAGAATATGGAATAAGCTCGTTCTTTCAGGTAGTCGCGACAAGCGCCGAGTACAAACGCCGAAAACCCGATCCTTTCATGTTTGAAGAAATGGTGAAGCAGCTAAGAGTCTCTGCCACTCAGGCGATGTACGTGGGCGACACGATTTCCCGTGACATAGCAGGAGCAAAGCGAGCATGCTATGGTGCGGCTGTACAGATACGTTCGGGAATGACCGGCTTGTCGGATGCCGGGTATTCAGGATATGAACCTGATTTGCGTATCACCAGCCTTACTGAGTTGATAGATCTGTTTCCGCCGGGAGGAACGAATCTATAATATGTGAGTGGGGTAGTGTCCAGTATCTTGCGCACTATTCTTCGGGGCCCTCACGAGATAGTTTCCTCTAGCTGGCCGCCTCCTTGATCAGATAGTCTTTTAGGAGCTCAGTATTGAGGTAGCGTCTGGTACCCCACTGGGTTCCGGCGATGTGCCTGAGACGAGCCGCAACGAGCATGAGGTCAGAGTTACCGTCGGGAAAGCTCCCAACCACGGATGTGCCGCCGGTGTTCGTCGGGGAAGTACATGTACTCGAGGGTTTCTTCAATACCCTGGCGGAAGATATCTGCGGCCTTGGGAAGCGTCGTCTCCCGGAGCACGTTCTCGACCTAGGCCGCTCATGGGCACGACGCGCGAGCAGATCGCTACCTGCTGTAAGCGGCTGCGTCTGCTGTCAACAGCGGTCTTCTCAAGTCGATCGAGAAGCGGGACCTGCTCATCTTCGATAAGTGGGGCTAGGTCGTCTCCGCCTGCTATGAGAAGCGCGGCATGATCGTGACGACCAACGTCGAGTGCCGCCGATGGGTGACCATCTTTCTCGACCAGGCGATGACCACCGCCCTGATCGATCGGCTGGTCCACCATCGCCACCTGCTGATCTTCGACGGAGAGAGCCTCAGAGTGAAAGACTCGCTCATGCGGCAGTAGCCGGAATCCCCACCCGGGGCCCTGGGGGATTTCTTTTCAATTCGGGGGATCAGGGTCTTGCAAAAACGGCATGGTCGGTCTCGGTCGTCAAGTCGGCTGCGCTTTATCGCGGTACAACAGTTCCATCACGACGGTGTGTGGTAGCGTCAATGCGGCGATGATAACAAAGAACACGCCGATAAGCGCGCTTGGCGACCCATATGCCTCGGCCAGCCAAAACACCGCCGCTATTCCCCCAAAGGTTATTACGGTCAGTGGCAGAGCAGCACGATAGAACCGGACGACACGGGCCATAGCGTGCGGCTCGGGCCAGGTGTCGGCGATCTCTATCGCTGAATTAACGGAGTGCCAGAACGCCCAGTACACGATAAAGGAGACGTAAAGCGGCGCGGTCGTGTAGAGCGCAAGAAGCACGACAAAGCCGGCCACCTCCTTCCAGTAGTCTGCACCGGACAACACTCTGCGGTGCAACAGAACCGTCAGGATCGCCACATTCATCACCAGAAGAGCACCGGAGACCAACGGCGCCACGGTGAGTGCGGTGGTAACCGGTATCGGATCGTATCCCAAAAGGTAATTGATTACCGGGGCCGCCTGGTCGTACCGAAAGAGTAGTGGGGACGCCAGGTTGAATGCACCCCACGTAATATACAACGCCTTCTTCCGACCAGCCCCTTCCGGAAGTGCCGTGTAAAACAGATTTGATTGCCCAAAATGGTAGACGGAAATCAGAAGAAACACCGCCAGCGAAACCGTTGGCGCAACCAGCCAGAAGACGCCATAAGCCACCGCGATCACGAGATAGACAATGTAGAAACGGGGCATCGACACGATACCGCTCCGCTGCACCGCGTGCTGATACACGTGATTGTCAGTAGCGCCATGGGGAATTCCAATCAGGATTGTCCCAACCGCCAAAAGCACGTATTGTGCCGACTCCATCCATCGAGGCTCCAGACGCGACGTAAGGGCAACCAGGCCGGTAATGACCAGGACTATCGTATGGATATGCGTATCGCGAAATGTCATAGTTGCTCCTCTCCGGATATGCAGTATCGACACAGGTTACTCGGGAGATCTCCTCGCACGGTACGAAGGAATGCACGCAAAAATGGAGGCCAGGGAAGAGTGAAGACGATGTGGAGATCATCCCACCAAGAACTTTTTCCGTCGAGAAACCGCAGTACCCGTGAAGACGGGTTGTTCCGGAACAACGCTAGCAACGCGGAGGGGACCACGTCCGGCTCCGTTTCCAGCAGTGTGAGAAACACCGAATCAAAGAAACGCGGCCGCCGGTTCGCGTGATCAACCCGGGGAATCCGGAGGCTACTCCAGGACGTGCCGATCTCCTGACGCCACAACGCAACCACGGACGCGGCAGCGGCACGGGAGGTTTCCACGATTGAGCGGAACGCGTACCCGGTGGACGGTCGCGCCGCCCCGGCAGTAACGCCAAGTTGCAGAATCGGCCCGTCCGCGCGAGGCGCCCGGTGCAACAGCAGCGGAATCTGTCCTTTTTCGCGTCGCACGATTCTGAAATCGCCACCGGATAACACGCGTTCGAGGTATGCTTCAAGTCGTGCTTCTATTATTGAGTCCGTCGGAGGCACCCATCCGACGACAGTATGCTCAACCAGAGCGCCATACGGAGAGATAGGAAGTATGTACGTGAACGCAAACCGGTCCGTTTCGGTACGATCGCTGAAGTCCATCAGAATCGCGTTGCGCGGATCCCAAACAGGTTGTTCGACTTCCACTTCCCACCCAACGAACGTCTGAGCGCCGGGGGGGTGGTCGGTACTCGGCTCAGCGCGGCCACTGAGGATCGTATCGACCACCAGATCCGCCGAAAAGGCCGTCCCCGCCCCCGGCGTATCGCTAAGCGGCCGCCAGACCGGTTCGTCGCACCCAGCTCGTTCTGCGGTCGGCAGTGCTGCCGCGGTAACGATTGCCCGTTCCTTCGCACGCTGGATCGCCGTGACGCGACCGCGGACGAAGGAAAAACGGGAGTCTGTCTTCAATTCGTCGAGGATGGCGCGGTAGAATCGGTCCGCCGGGATCATGCGGTATCCCTCCGCGTTCCGAGTGACAGAACCGCCGGAGTCTCGCAGTGTGAGCATCTCCCATCGATGCGAGACAAAGGCGTCGAACTCGAAGGGCGGACCCCAGAAACACCACGTCCGGTCGTTTTCCGTCTTCGTATCTGAATCTATAAGGATACATTGAAACGGGTCCGAGCCTCCCAGACGCATGAGATGATACGCAAAGGAGAGCCCGCCCGCACCGGCTCCGGCGATAACAATCGTTTTCACTGAGAACCCGCCATGACGACTCCGGTCGATCGTGCAGGTGTCAGTTCGGGACGAAGCCCTGCTCCTCGCTGAGAATCGTCGAGGCCGTATTGAGAATGACGCCGTAGAAGACTTTGGAGGTTATGTCGGCGATCGTATAGGTCAGCTGCTGAGCCACGATCGTGAACTCGTAGTCGGCCACCCCTATCGTCATTAGCAACGGCATCAGGTACGCACCGGGATAGAGAAACCACGAGATGTAGAACAGCGGAAGGATCGCGCCGAAGAGCTTTTGCGCGCGGGACCCCCGCATGTTTGCCGAACCTTCCTTGATCACCTTCGTAATGAGAATGAGTACCCACACAAAGAAGACCGTCGAGATGAAGCCCCACACCAACCATGCGGTGACGTTCTCCTGAATGCGTCCCGGCTCATAGAATTGGCCAATATACCCGGTGATGATCATGAGCACACCGGAAAACGAAAATTTCGTCATGTAACGCGTTCGGGCGGCTCCAGCGATGCCGGCAACGAACAAGATCTGGATAAGCAACATCGGAACGTCAATCATCCAGTTAAGGTAGCGATACCCGTTGGTGAACAGCTCGGCTCCCTCTCGCAGGGCGTAGGCACTCCCGGTAAACGTGTACGCATCGGTCCAGCTCTGCTTTTGCGCGTACAGCAACAGTAGAGCTGAGGTCATAACGACCACTGAAAGAACCGATGACATGCGATACTTGGGCATGTTGTCGTTCTTGGTAAGAACGAAATACAACAGCGACGCTGCCATCGCGGCGTACCCAACCGTCAGTATGTGAGCGACGATTTCATACGCTTCTACGGAGATGGTAAACATATCCATTGCCATACAGAACTCCTTTCCCGTGTGCGGGATGGTGGGATTAGCTAGAAGAACGTACAGCCCTCTCGTTTCGTGAGTCAAGGTTGTATCGATATATCGACCCGTTATAAACTATACAGAGGGTATACACAATGGATACAAAAGTGCGCCAGTATCCGCAGCAGGTAGTGGCACATAAGACAGGACTCACACCAAACACGCTCCGGGCGTGGGAACGCCGCTACCCGGGCATCGCTCCCGATCGCGATGATCGCGGACACCGCGTCTACTCGGAAGAACTGTTGGAGAAGCTGATTCTGATTTCTGTTCTGGTGGATCAGGGATACCGCATCGGTCAACTCGCAAATCGTCCGAACGGTGATCTTCGCGCGTTGAAGGAATCTCTCAACCACTCGCAGCCAACAGATTTTATGCCTGATCCATCCCTCGAGAGGGCAGTAACGGCGATTCATCGGTTCGACGATACGGCTCTGTGGTCCGAACTGGAGCGCGCGACAACCGTCTACGGCCGCCTCGACGTCATCGATTCGTTCATATTTCCATTGACGCACGAGATCGACGCCCGGATCACGGAGCAAACGTTTCATAAGGTCCACCTCAGTTTCATGCAGGCGGCTCTGCGAACGTTTCTCTCGACACTGCTCGCGCCGATGGCCGGGGACCCGTTGCGTCCGATCGTGGTATTTGCGTATCCGCCGGGGCAAATAATCGATCTCGGCGGAATCGCCTCGGCGGTACACATTCATGCAGCCGGGTGGCATCCGGTGCTGCTTGGCGGCTCAGTCCCGGCGGAACAAACGATCGCCGCCGCAACCATGCTAAACGCCCGAGCGGTAATCGTCGCCGCGGTCACCGACACTTATGACACGACCATACTCAACGAAATGGTACGCGTCCGGCGTGGAATACCCGATGCGGTCCCGGTCTTCGTCGGAGGACGGATGCCCGGTCGGTTGGTGGAGGATATCGTCGCCGGTGGATTGGTCGCGATGCGAAATATGCTTGAGCTCCGAGAGCGACTCCGGGCGCTGATTTCGGACACTCCGAGCTGAAGATGGCGGACGCCGAAAACCGGACAACGCGGTAAGAATGCGTTGGAATAGGGCGACGAAAGCAGAACGCGACGAGCCCTATCGCAAGGTTGGTTATCAGCAGGTCCAGATCGATTTCCTGAAAAAAGACCTCGGAGTCGATCAATTGGCGAGCTTCGGGAAATGATCGAAGTGGATCACGAGGTCTATCCGTATCTCCTCCGGGGATTATCGGTCCGACGAGCGAATCAAGTGTGGTCGATTGATCCGACACATTATCCGCCCGGCAAATGGGCTTGTGTCCCTCACGGCGATCATCGACTGGTACTCCCGGAAGATCCTTAGCCGGGATCTGAGTTTGACCCCGGACAAGTCACCGGGGGTCGAGATGCTCTTTCCCTCAGGATACCCGTGCGCCGTCCGTATTTGGCTGCCCTGTTGCTTCTGCTCCCCATCGGCGAGCATCGTGAAGATCTCTTTCGCCTTCTTCTCGCCGGTCCTTGCCGCCGCGGCCATGTAGAGCTCTCTCGTTAGACTTCTCCCTTGATTGCCGTCTGTAACGCGTCTTTGAGATCAATCCGATCCTCGTCATCACACCGACAAAGCTGCGAAGGTGCCGCCGGGCAAGCACGGCGAAACACCCGTCTCTCCCGATACACGCATTGGACCTTGACGGCGCATTTATGAGTGTTTATATTAAGTTTGTTCTATATAGGAGGTGCGAGATGAATAAAAGACTCATTGCCGTCGGTGCAGCTTCGCTGATCGTAGGTATCGTTCTCACCGCCGTTGTCGGCTACTACAGCATGCCCCGGTTCATGATGCTCGAGGACGCAAGCCCTTACAGCTTCGAGGAAACCGTTGAGCGTCTCGAGCAGGAAGTGAAGGACGGTGGGTGGAGCGTGCTGGTAACCCACGACATGCAGGAAATACTCGAAGGTCACGGGCATGAGGTAGCGGCCGTCAAGATCTTAGAGCTGTGTTCCTCTCGCTATTCGGCCGAGGTACTCTCCGTGGATGATGCGCGTACCATTTCGCCGATGATGCCGTGTCGCGTGGCAATCTACGAGACCACGGACGGAACGACGTACATCTCCCGAATGAACTCCCAGCTCATGGCAAAACCGTTCGGCGGCGTCATCGCCAGGGTCATGGACACCGCAGCCGTAGAGACCGAAGAGATCATCGCGCGTGTTCTTGAGGGGGATACAATAGCCAACCGCTAACGGTTCTCAGCGCAGCCGCCTCCCGGTGCATCGCCAGGAGGCACTGGCTGCGCCTCGGAATAGAATGAGCCGCCGGGCATTCGAACCCGAGACCCACAGCTTAAGAACCGATACAGGCCCTTTTCCAGCCTGTATCAAGCTTTTTGGCGTGCATGGGCTCGACTCCCGGCGAAGGTATATGAAGTCGATCCCTTCGTGTGTCCGAAATGCGATGGGGATATGAAGGTGATCGCGATCATCGAGGATCCCGACGAACTCAAGAGAATTCTCCCGCATCTGGTCAAGATCGGGCGGTCTCTACCTCGATTCGTCCCGGATCGGCTCACCTAAAAACGTCCTACCCACGCCGAAAATGCTCTTTCTTCTCCTATAGACGCGGCGGCGCCCTCCAACGGCCGCCCGCCGGCAGGCGACAAGCCTGCAAAACGCAATCGTTGCCGTGCTTCGCGGAATATGGCCTCTGATCGGCCGTTGTGCGGTTGTGCCTTGAGACAGGTTTTACTATCATTTTTTCGACGCCGAAGGGATCGACGACGGCGCCGTGTCCACCTACGATGGATCCATCGACGTCGCGGCCATCCTGGTAAACGATTCCGGCGAGAACATCCTCGTCTACACCCCGGGAGCAAACGGAACCGTGGATTCGGACTGCCTCGATGCGGTCCGGGGCTCGTTTCCGGGGGGCGGGAACCAGGCCGGAGCCGAGGGGGCGTACGTCCTGACCGGCGGCGAGTCTACCCACGCGTGCGGATTAGAAACCTTTGACGCGGGGCCGGCCTTCGACCCCAGCCGGGGCGATACTGTGGTCGGCGCCCAGAGCGGTATGCCGAAGCCAAAAGAGGTCGAGGAGTTGATGAATGAGCAAGGATGATGTAAAGCGCGCAGTCGGTTTTGCCGCGGTAGACCGCTACCTGGAGGACGCCCGGCACATCGGGCTCGGTTCCGGCTCGACGGCGGTGTGGGCAATCCGGCGCCTGGCGCAAGTCTACCAGGAGCAGCCGGCGGCCTCTCCCGGCGGCCGGGGCTTTCTCTTCGTCGCCGCGAGCACCCAGAGCCTCTTCGAGGCCCGGGCCCTGGGGCTCCCGGTCCGGGACCTCGACGACCCGCAGCTCGGCGGCCGTCTGGACCTGGTAATAGACGGCGCCGACGAGGTGGATTCCCAGCGGCGCGTCATCAAGGGCGGCGGCGGTGCCCTCCTCCGGGAAAAGATCCTGGCTTACAACGCCGAGCGGGTGGTTTTGGTAGTCGACGCGGCAAAGCTCTCGGAGAACCTCTGCGAGCGTTTCGCGGTTCCCGTGGAGTTCGTCCCCGGAAGCTACGCCGCGGTCTTCCGCGCCCTAGCGTCCATGGACGGCCGCCCGAAGCTCCGGATGGCGGAGAAGAAAAACGGCCTCGTCGTCACCGACAACGGCAACTACATCGCCGACGTCGCCTTCGATCCCCCGATCGACGCCGGTCACCTCGAGATCGCCATCAACTCCATCCCCGGCGTCGTCGAGAACGGCCTCTTTACGATGATGGATCCGGTAGTGCTCGTGGGGCGAGAGGACGGGGGTGTCGAGGAGATCCCGGGGTCCGCTTGACAACCAACCGCCGGCTCAATAGTCTTTTCCTCACCACGTGCCCGAGTGGCGGAATTGGTAGACGCGCTAGGTTCAGGGTCTAGTGTCCGTAAGGACGTGGAGGTTCAAGTCCTCTCTCGGGCAGGTCTATTCTCGTAGAAAATCAAGTATTCCAGAGGATGCCGCTTCGCGGCGACCGATTTCAGACAGTTATAAAATGGTATCCTGCAAGAGATTCAGGCCTTCCTTGCTTTAGGAAGGCCTTTTTTTGCGGTTACGGTCGCCAGTTTGCAACAAGAATACAGCAGTTTCACCTCTACTTCGGTACGCTTGAACCGGGCCGCTCGCGAAGCACTAAACCGGCACAGATCCAGCTCCTACAACGCGTTGGTTTTTGGACCCTTGCTGCATATGAATCACACCATTATCCGACCAGCCGCGAGAAATCTTCAACCGGAACCGATAGACGGTGTTCCGCTTCCCGAGTTCCGTTCTCAATCGCCTCAAAATCAGATTCAATTCTGACGAGGACATCGGCTTCGTAGTAACGCTCGCCGCAATACGTACATTCCGTACAGGGGACACCGTTCACGACGAGCATTCTGTCGCCCCGTCGGTACACGTAATCCACCACCTTTGCTTTGAAATCGGCATTGCCGCAGAAACTACACACTTCTTGCATCATTCACTCCTCTGAAAGTGGTCCGCAAACTTAGGTGGCCCTGGTATGTAAACTGTCACAATCACACCGGATTCGGCTCGTTCTCCATGCACTACATGAATTGGCGTTCCCGAATCCGCAAAACCGGCAACAAGGACACTCTCGCCTCGTCCCGTGTCCGGGTACGACTCCAGAATGCGCCCACTCACAATGGCCGTCTCGATCTCATGTACAGAGAGACGATCGTTCATTCTTTCCTGGTCGGCGTGATGACTAACTACGTAACGTCGGCTCCGTACAGTTTCAATTATCCATTCATGAGTCACGGCCTTAAACGTACCATGAAAAACTGCTTTTGGTTAGAAGTCGGCAAATACCTGGATCGCGCCCTGACCTCTCATTAGTCGATGTAATCGCCGATTTCGCCTCATGCGAACCGTATACGACGAATACGAAAAGAGTGCGGTTCAGAGAGACGAACGTCGTCTGAGAAACTTGAGGCCGGCGGGTCGAGCGCCCAGACGAGCATGCCCGGCGTGATGCCGAGCTTAGCCGCTAACGGTTTTCCTGAGTAACCGGGAGTGGGGGCCGGCATCGAAGACCTCCCCCTGCGGGGAGCTTTGCGGAACAAGCGCGATAAACAAAGATGCCACAGCTACTGGCGCGACATGAGCGCGAACTTTTGTGCCGGAAGATTGTTGAAGATGGTCGTCGAGCAGACGCTCGTCAAGAATCCGACGGCCAGCACGCTCTTGTCGTACGAGAGGGCGTACAGGGCATCGTAGCCTCCGGACTGCCCGAGGTCCGGCCAGATTACCTGGTTCGCCGAACTCCACCCCGAGACGTAGAGTTCTGGGTAGGGATCTTGCTGAGAGTCGTTATCGAGGACAATTCCAGGGGGCGAGGCGGAGAACGATCCGTCCCCGTCCTGGCCGCTCAGGGCCAAACCGTCTGGTTCGGTAACCTCAGCCGTAATCTCGTAGCTCTCGGTAACCGAATACCCCGCATCCACCCGGGCGGCTACTCCCGACCAGCTTCCGACGAGATCCGTCTCGGTGTACGAAACGTCTTGGAGCGGCGACTTTTGCAAGAGGCCAACGTAGCCCTCTCGGTTGCCGTTGACGGGGCTATCGTCGGACACGAAGGTGGCGTACTGAGCGTCCTGGTCGAAGATCAGGAGCCCGGGCTGCTCCCCGTCGTTGTCGAACGCGACGGTATAGCGCCCCGGTGCTTGCTCGGTCAACGATCCCGTCAGGTCGATTGGAAGGCCGGTCCCACCGGTTACGGTGACGCTGTCTCCGGCAATCGAAAGCTCTGTAAGCCCTGGCTCAGCCTCGCAGTAATACGTGGCTGTCAG
>JBKHCS010000032.1:0-28706 GCA_046541715.1 Spirochaetaceae bacterium | reverse complement strand
GGCTGCGAGCGCCCGCCGGGGACCCACTTCGAATCCATCCAGATCTTGACCAGGGAACGGGCGTTCATGTGGCCGATCGTTTGGGCGCCGAAGGTAATGATGTTGGCGTCGTTGCTCTTGGCGGCCCGCTCGGCGGAGTAGGCGTCGGTTACCAGCGCGGCGTAGGCGCCGGGTACCTTGTTGGCGGCGATGCTCACACCGATACCGGTGCCGCACATCAGAATGCCGCGGTCGTAGTCGCCCTTCGCGACGGCTTCGGCAACGTCGATCGCGACGTTCGCGTAGATGGGATCCTCGCTGCCGAAATCCTCGTACTCGATGCCCAGCTCGTCGAGCTCTTTCTTTATTTCATCCTTAAGACCAAAGGCGTTGGGGTCTGCCCCGATGGCTACTTTCATGGGTTCTCCTCGTTGGGGTTTATAGCTTGAAAGTAGCCGGAAACCACCGACGGGTCAAGAAAACCTTTGTGCACTAGGTTGATCACCATGGCAACCAAGAGCAGGCGTCCCCTGGTATCAACAAGAATGTTGATATCTCCGACGGTTTCCCGATACGGCTCGAGCCAGGGGAGTTCTTTCGGCTTCTTCGGGAGCAACTCGACGAGCCCCTCGCTAATGCTCTGGTCGGCCAAAGCCCGGTAGAGGTCTTCGGAGGAGAGTCCCTCGGATACCGGGGACTCGCCGATCCACTCGTCGATGAGCTCCTTTAGGGGCAGGCGGCCGAGGTAGAACCGATACCCTCGGTAGAAGAGGGGCCCGAAGCCGCAGATGTCCGCAAGGGCAACGACGATCTCGTCCCGGATAAAGTCGGGAATATCGCCTCGAGACATGCACCGCAGGAGGGCTGGAATCGACTTTTCGAGACCCAGGATATGAAGAGCCGTTACACCGTGGAGTACGACCATCGGGTTGTGGGAGCCCTCCATGATCTCCGCGATTCTGCCTTCGAGGGCCTCCGCCCTGAGTCGTGCGAGGGCCACCATCGCCTTCGATACCAGCAGAAGGTCTTCGCCCGAAAGGGACGCTTCCAAGACCTTCATCCCGCGGGCTACGCGTCGGCGCCCGAGGATCTCCGCAGCCCGGTACGCGGAGCTGAAGTGATACCCCGCGACGTGCTCCTCCAGGGCTTTCTCCACCGCCGGGGTAAGGGGTAGGGACTCGATAGCCGTAAGTGCCTGGAGTCGGACGGCGAAGGTCGGCGACGAGAGGCGGGTTGCCAGGTCTTCTCCGGCCTCGCCGGACCGGGTATTCGCGAGCCGGCGAATTGCCCGGCGCTCGTCGTCGATGGAGGAGCTTCTGCTCAGGCGGTCGAGAAGCCCGAGGGTCCTCATATCCCGGAAGGAGAAGATAACCGATAGGGCGCTCGCGACGCTCCGGGCGCCGAGGCGTTGGAGCCGGCTCAGGACCAGAACCCCGACGACCAGGAGAAACGCGAGAAACCCAAAGAACGTCCGGAAAGCGGCGACCGAGTCTCCGTCGAATACTTCTGCGAGCCAGTCGAGAAGAAGCCCCCCGGCGAAGGATCCGACGACGCCCCCTGCTCCGAGAGTAATAAAGAAGAGCATTCCCAGGTCCAATCGCTCGCTCTCGTCGATCATCCCGTAGAAATAGGTCTGGGCGGAGTACTCTCCGCCGGTGACCCCCATGGTCGCGACAAAGAAGACAATCCCTAGAAAGACCTCGACGCCGAGATCCCCGGAGATGGAGGGGGTCGTAATCATCGGTATCAGGCTTATCAAGAAGACCAGGGCGAAGAAGATGAGTATCGGCTTCGCGCCGAGGCGGTCGATAACCCGCCGGGCGAGGAAGCCCATCAGCACCCATCCGGTGCTCCCGACCACCGCGTAGAGCATCGCCAGATTGTCCGGTTGCTCGTACACCTGCCGGGCGTAGACCACGAGAAAGGCCCGGACGCTGCTCGAGAGGGCTCCGAAGAGGCCGAATCCCAAAACGAAAAGGCGCATGTTCGCCGACCGGAAGGCTCCGGCGATGGACTGTGCGAAGGGCCGGGAAGCGGCCTGCCGGGCACCCGGCGGCTCGGGAATCCGGGAGAGAAGGGTGACGTCCGCGATACCCAGGGCGATACCCGCGGTCAAGAGGACGGTGTAACGCCAGACCGGTGCGTCTCCCGCTAACAACAAGACGATAACCAGGCCTCCGGCTACCGACGCGAGGGCAATGATAATCTGGAAGCGCGCGAGAAAGGCGCCCCGGTCGGGTCCCTCCGCGAGGGCTCCGATGAGAGGGGCATCGCTCACCATCCCAACACCCCGGAAAAGATGGAAAAGAAGGACGCCGATTCCCAGGGTGAGAAAGGCACCGGCGGTCTGTCCCGAGGCGACCAGCAGCGGGGCGAAAAGAACGGGTACCAGGCTGAGATAGCGAGCCATCCAGGAACGCTTGAGCACCTTGATAACCCCCATTCTTCGGACCAGCCCCCTGCCGAGGGGCATAATCAAGAGCGCGAGGTAGGGGAAGGCCCCCAGAGTTCCCAGAAGCGTTCTCGATGCGCCGAGCTTGAGGCCATAGAGGGTTATGACGTTCCCGGTAAGGAACAAGAAGGCAAGGGCGTTAATCAAGCCGAAAAGGCTGAAATACTTGCGTCCCCGTTTTTTCTCCCCGGCGGAGTAGGAGAGTGATTCGGACATCGGTGGGGACAGATTACTATCGCCGCGGCGGCTTCACAATACCGCCGGCTCCGGAATGGACACTACAGCGGGGGCGGAATCCGAATGGAGAACTCCTCAGACTCCCTTCGAGCGCGGTAAGAGAAGTACGACCGGGAAATCTATCTCGTCGATCGCAACGGTGTCATCCGGGGTCACACGGACTTGTGGGAGATTCACGGGCCTTCGATTCAGGAGCGCCCGGGAATCGGTTCCGCCGCCCGCGCCTATACTTTATAGGACATGTAAAGTATTATCGCGATACAAGAAGCTTGTCCGCTGCGGTAAGCAGGACAAAATCCAAGCGAAGCGAGTAAGCGTGTACCATACATTTCCTTTGTCCTTTCCTTCCTTCCTTTCGAATGTTCGAGACAAGCTGCAATCCCTCTTCCGGGGGGAATCCGCCGACACAAGCAAAGCCACTCCCGAAGTCGGCAGAGACCTCATTACCGAGGCCCTCGAAACCGCCCCGCTTTCGGTCTTTATTCCCGAGCGCTTCGGGGGGCGGGGACAGCACGTCCACGAGTGCCTCGCCCTCCTCGAAACCTGCGCCTACGAATCGCTCCCCCTCTCCCTCGTGGCGGGTATCAACGGTGCACTCTTTCTGCAGCCGGTATCGAAGTACGCCGCCGAGGAGCTCCAGAAGGAGGTTTTCGGTCGCTTCTTAAACGACCGGGCCCTCGGGGGGTTGATGATAACCGAGCCCGACTTCGGCTCCGATGCCCTTCAGATGCGTACGAGTTCCCGGAAGGAGGACGGTGGATATCGTATCCAAGGCACCAAGCACTGGGGCGGTCTTACCGGCCGGGCAGACTACTGGTTGCTTACCGCCAGGGGAGAGACCGCAGACGGTGTCTTGGAGCGCAATATCAGCTTTTTCGTCTGGGACAAGAGCCTCGGGGGCATCGAGGTCGAGGAGTACTACCGAAATCTCGGGCTCGAGATGATAACCTACGGCCGGAACCGCATCGATGCCTATCTTCCGTCCGACCGAAAGCTCGCCTCCGACGGCAGCGGGGTCAGAATGCTCTTAGACCTTCTCCATCGAAGCCGGCTGCAATTCCCCGGGATGGCCGTCGGCTTTCTGCGGCGCCTTCTCGACGAGGCCCGGGACCACAGCCGAAGCCGGGTTGTCGGCGGCAAGCGCCTCGCGGATTACGACCAAGTGCAGGACCGCCTCGCCGAGCTACAGGCGGCCTACACCGCCTGTTCGGCGATGTGCGTCTACAGCTCGGACGTCGCCGGCGTCGACAACGACTGCTCGGTCCACGCCTTTCCGGCAAACTCGATCAAGAGCGTGGTAACCGACATGATGCAGTCCGCGGCGCAATCCGTCTTGCAGTTGATCGGCGCGAAGGGATACCGGCGGGACCATATCGCCGGGAGTGCGCTCGTTGACAGCCGGCCGTTCCAGATCTTCGAAGGTTCCAACGATATCCTCTACGAGCAGATCTCGGAGTTCGTCGTCAAGTCGATGAACCGCCTTAAAGAGAGCAATCTCTATCGTTTTCTCGGGAGTTTTGAACTGACTTCCCGGGCCGCCGCCCGGGTGCGGGAACTTCTCGATTTCACGCTGGAATCGGGGGTGCCCCAACGAAAGATGGTAGACCTCGGCCGGATACTCGGCCGCCTTGTCTCGATGCAGATGGTCATAGATCTCGGTGACCGCGGTTTCCGTAAGGATCTTATAGACAACTGTCTGGCGATGATGCGCCGGCAGATCAGCTCCCTCGTCGGCACCTACAGCGACCCGCACCGCGTAACCCTCGTGGAAGACTACGACCGGGAAAGCTCCTGGCTCGGTTCCTGGAGCGCGATCCGCCGTTCTTGACACCGCTGCGCACTGGGTGGTAGCTTTTTCTCTCTTACCAATCGGGCTGTAGCGCAGGGGTTTAGCGTACTTGTCTGGGGGACAAGGGGTCGGCGGTTCAAATCCGCCCAGCCCGAAATCTGTTCATAGGAATGAACCAAGCTTATCCGCGGTCTCTGCTGTCGCAGAGTCCGCCCAGCCCGGGGACTATGTGCCTCGCCGGGGATCAGTTTCTTAGACAAGGAGCCGCATAGGTCGGTATCGTCTCGACCACAGTGACCAGAGTCAGCCGTGCCTCTATCGCTTGTGCGACGAGCAATCTATCGAATGGATCGCGATGAATCTGTGCCTTTGCCTCGGTTATGGTGTTTACCACCACTACGACACCTCCGGTCTGGATCGGTATGACCAGCCTAGGTCTGGTCCACAAAGATGATGCGACGATCCTTGAGGTGGATCAAGGGCTCCGTCGGGGGGTCGGGCAATCGCCGGAGAGGAGCGGATAGCCCGGCAGCTCCGGACAATCGAAGCCTAGAGCGACATGACCGCCACGAAGTGGCTTGCCGTGCCTGCGATAACGAAGAGGTGCCAGACCGCGTGGCCGAAGGGGAGGCGCCGCCAGGCGTAGAAGACAACCCCGCCGGTGTAACAGAGCCCGCCGGCCAAGAGCCAGAGCAGGGTGTCCGTCGAGAGACTCCGGATAAGGGGTACCACCGCCACGACGACGATCCATCCCATGCCCACGTAGATAGCCGTGGAGACCCGGGGAAACCGCCCGGTAAAGAAGAGCTTGAACACGGTGCCTGCGAGGGCCAGGGTCCAGACGACCGCGAAGATCGACCAGCCCCAGGCTCCCCCCATCCCCACAAGCGTAACCGGCGTGTAGGTCCCGGCTATCAGATAGAAGATGGAGATGTGGTCGAGGACCTTCAGCCGCGCCTTTGAGAGCTCGCTCTTTCGGCTGTGGTAGAGGGTCGACGCGGTGTAGAGCAGGACCATCGTTACCCCGAAGACGGGGTAGGTCACGATGCGCCTGATGTCGCCGGTCTCGAGGGCCCGGAGGGTAAGAGCCACGGTGCCGACCAGACTCATGAGCGCGCCGAAACCGTGGGTTATGCTGTTTGCCCGCTCTTCGTTTCTTGAGTAAGGTCTGACGTGCGGCAAGACGTCGGTGCTCCTTATCGATAGGCGACCGCCGGCGTGGCTAACCTGCCGAGGGCGCAGCCGGCTTGGCAAACACCGGTTTCTCTTCGATGGCGGCCTCGTACTCCTCCCGGGAGATGGTACCCCGGAGACGCATGACGTCGTAGTAGCTCTTCATCCGGATAAACCAGCCGTCGCTTATCTCCCCCTGGGCGTAGTACCAGTGGTAGCGCTTGGGAGAGGGGAGGATACTCGCGAGAAAGGTCGCCTCACCGAGGGAGAGCTCCGCGGGGTCC
The DNA here is from genome assembly GCA_046541715.1 of Spirochaetaceae bacterium. GTDB lineage: Bacteria > Spirochaetota > Spirochaetia > DSM-27196 > PWMO01 > CAYPUT01. Next base: position 22,792 of record JBKHCS010000032.1, on the reverse strand, counting down.
TTTCCGAAGTAGTACCGCGCAGCGTCGTGGATGCCGAAAACCCCGGGGCCGAACTCGGCGATGTTCAGGTAGATCTCAAGGATCCGGTCCTTCGCCACGGGTACTTGATGCTCCATCAGATAGACCAGGAACACCTCCTGGAGCTTCCGCGAGAAGATGCGGTCGTCGTTGAGAAAGAGCATCTTTACCAGCTGCATGCTGATGGTGCTCGCGCCGACGATCACGTCCCTCTCGCTCAAGTTTCGAACGATCGCGAGGGCCAGGGTCCGGAAGTTGACCCCGTTGTGGTAGTAGAAGGCACCGTCCTCCGCGGTCAGGACCGCTTCGGGAATCCATGGGGACATCTCATCGAGACGGACGTAGGTAAATGCCGGGTCCCACACAGCGGGCCCGGCGGAAGAGGCCGCCGCATCCGATCCCGAAAACGCCCCGGCCCCGGCCGGAGGAATGCGAACCCGCCGGAAGTAGTTGGCTCCGGGATCCCGGATCGTGTGGACGAAGGCTCCGTTGAGTCCGAAGGGGTTTACCGAATCGGCCACCCGGAGGACGGCGAAATCATCGAGCTCCATCTCGGCCTCCCACTGAAGGCCGGCGGGGTCGTACCGCGGGAAGTCCAACGCAAGGTGCCAGGCAAAGTCGCCCTGGAGCTCGAGGGTGTCGAGGGGGCCCCGGAGGGCATTGGGGACCGCGGCGTTCAGCCGGGCAACAGGGGTCTTCGGGAGCCCGATTTCGACGCTTATCCTCCGGGGAATTCCTGCGGGTGCCCGGGAGACCGGATGGGGCCCCCGGGTCTCCAAACCGGTGAGCATGCCGCTCAGCGCGACTTCGATTCCGTTGAAGGTTAGTTGGCCCTCCCGAACTGTAAGAGAGCCCCCGGGAAAGTGGCGCCGGATAGATTCCGGGACAGCGGACGGTATGTCGGCAGGGGGCGCGTTGGGGTCGTAATCCGCGACGAACTCGTAGCTTAGGTCTATCGGCCGGATAGTATCGGGTGTTACAACCGGAGCATCGATAGATAGTTCCCGGACTCCGAAGACCCCCGCGACCTCAAGCCTCCCCTCCTTCGAATACCGCCCCTGCAGAGAGCCGGAGAACGTACCCCCGGATGGAGAAAACCGGGGCTGCGGCATCTGGGGGATCGGGAGCGCGTCGACGGAGAGATCGGCGTCGAGGGTCCGGGATTGGTAGGATGCGGTGACTACGGCTGCGATACCCGGCGAGCTCTCCCCGGCGGTCGCGATCAAGAGCTCCCGGGCATCCGCGTTGTGGGAGATGACGACGCGCTCGAAGTACAGTGGGTAGCGCTCCGGGAGCGGACCGACGGTCAAGGCGAGGTTGACGTCCCGGGCCGTAATCGCCTCGGGTATCAAGCCTGCGGCCGCAGCTTCTTCGGCGATGAGCCATGCGCCTTCCGGGCCGTCGGGTGGGTCAACCGCCGGCGAGGGTACGCCGGTGCCCCGGGCGATCCGCGCGATACGCCGGAGGGCGCGGAAGCTCAGGTCGACCTCGACCACTTCGGCAGTGGACCGGAGAGATTCGCTGCCAAGGGTTAGCTCTACCCCGCGAAACTGCAGACCCCCAAAAAGGTGCAGCGAGGCTGCATCTATCGCGAGCGAAACTGGATACCGGCTTTCCGCCGCCGCTTCGATCCGCAGAATCGCCCTCGGCAGGAGCCGATTATTGACGTACCAGAGGGAAGAGAGAACCGGGGTTACGACGAGAACGGAAACAGCGCTCAACAGAACGATGCCTCGTCGGACGGAGCGGCCCATCGCGGAAAAGCTCCTCACAGATCGACGATCTTGGTGTCGCCGAGGAGGCGAAAACCTAGGACAACCACTCGCGGCGGTACCGGCGGCCGGGAAGCCGGCGCCGGCATAGTCGGCGTGGCGTCCTGCACCGCGGCCGGCTTCTTCCGACCGACGCCTTTGCCCTTCCGAGGCTTCTTTCCGGCGACGCGCTTTTCGTCTCCGAGAAGCACGATGCGCCGCCGAATAACCTGCGTCCCGGCGGGAACCCTTAGGGTGAAGTCGCCGAGAAGCCCGAAGTCCTTCACCAAAGCGGTTTCTCCGGGGCGGAGATCCGCGAGGTCTACCTTCGTGTCACCCAGGAGGGAGAAGATTCGAATCTCGCCGTTCGCGAAATCGGCGAGGTCTACCGTTCGATCACCGAGGATTTGAATTGCCGTAGCCGGATGAGACCTCCGGTCCTCGACCCGGCCGGCGAGGTGGCTATCTTGGCCGGGGAAAGGTTCCAGATCGAAATCGGGAATGTCCGACATCACCCGGGCGACATCCTGCAGCGAACCGGCCGCCTCCAAGGCCTCCGTCCGCTCCTCGTACTCGTCGAGCTCCAGGTCGTCCTCGGCGTAGGCCCGGGCAAGGCGGTCGAGGGCAGCTCTGCGCATCTTTGGCAAACCGTATCGACGTGGTGTCATCTCCTTTTCCGAGTGCATGCGGCTCTCCGGCGGATCAAGGGAACGCGTGGCCCCGATCCTCGCCCACAACGTCGTAGAGAATGTATTTGGCGTTGGCTCCTAGCTGTAAACCACCGGCCCGGTAGCCCGCTCCCGCCTCGGCGAAGGGGGCATGGTCCCCGATGCTGGTAAAACGGTAGCCGGCGCCACCGTGGTAGTCCAGATTGGCCCGGGGGCCCAGGTCGAAGCGGCTCCCGGCTTGCATTGAGGTGTCGAGGCCCAAGAAGTTATCGGAGGCCCCGATGTCGTAGGAGAATCCGGGATACGAATCGAAGGTCTCGAAAGCAAAGAGCGCCGCCGGAGCAGTCAGGAGCACGGCGGTTATCATAAGGATAGCGAGTGATCTCTTTCTATTCATGGGGCCTCCCTTCGGTCAAAGAGAATGACGTACTCCCGATGATAGTAGGAGAACCCCTCCGGGGCAAGGAGTTGATTGGCGCAACAGAAGCGGATCGGCCTGCGGGAGCTTGGTGTAGAGATCGGGCGGTTTCCGCCCGGGGAGTACAATGCCATTACGGATATCCGAGGGGTTCGCGTCGGCCATATCACCTAGAAAGACGTTCCCGGCTTGTCCGGACCGGAGTGACGGCGATCCTCCCCGCCACGCTCGGTAAGAGAGGTGCACGCCGGAGTCGGGAGCACGCCTACGGGTCGGTTATCGTCGTGTAGGCAACCGACGCGCCGCTAGGTCCGGGGAGAATACGGAGGAGGCGGTTGTCAACGCGATCTTCTATTCGACCGGGGTCACCGGCAGGGAGGGTCGGTGCTCTCCTGGTACCGATCCATCCGGTCAAAGGAGCCCTATCGTCATCAGGACGAGTGCCCGATTCCATAGCGTTGGGCCGCCAGGTCGACGACTGTGTTGATCAGCTCCTCAAAGCTCCAGCCTGCGGCGTAGGCTTCGATGCAGAGGTCGCTGTATTCGGGATTCAGGCCCGGCAGCGGGTTTATCTCCAGAATGTACGGGGTCCCGTCGGATTCGTCGATCCGGAAATCAATCCGGGAGACGTCCCTGGCCCCGGTTACCCGAAAGACCGCGGCGCTCAACCGGAAGAGGCGTTCTCGCAATTCGTCGTCGATCTCCGCGGGGCACCGGTAGTGGAAGTCGTGGACCAGTTCGACCTTGATACGGTTGGTGTAGACGCCCCTCTCGGACTCGTCGTACTTCTCCATCTCGATTTCCATCGGTGGAAGAAATGTGAGCTCCCGCGGCAACACGGACGGGGCGGTTCGGTCGTTCAGGCGCCGCGCCGCGGTGGGCCCCAGGTTTCCCACCAGGCCGACGGTAATTTCCCGGCCCTGCACGAAGCGCTCGCAGAGAACCGGTTGCCGGTAGGTTTCGAGCATCTCTGTTACCCGCTCCCGGAGCTCGGCAACGGTAGAGACGATGCTCCGCCCCGAGACCCCCATGCCGGTTCCCTCCCGGCTCGGCTTTACGAAGAGGGGAAACGCGAGGGTATCTCCCGAAAGGAGGTCGTCGTTGATCTCTTCGTCCGGACGGCCGAAGACTTGGAACTCGGGCGTCGGGAGCTCGTGGTAGTGGAGAAGCCGCTTCGTCATCGGCTTGTCGAGAGCCAGGGCTAGGGTCAAAACGCCGCTTCCGGTGTACGGGAGCCTGAGCGCCTCGAGGAGGGCGGGAATCTGCGCCTCACGTCCCTCGCCGAAGTGGCCTTCGGCGATGTTAAAGCAGAGATCGGGCTTGTAGGATTCGAGGCGCCCAAGGAGGTTGTATGGAGGGAGGATCGACGCCTCGAGAAACTCAGTCCGGTGTCCGGCGGAATCCAGGGCCCCGAGAATCGAGTCGATGGTCTCCGGCGAGTCGAGGTCGTCCCAGAGGTCCGCCCCGACAGCTTCCGTCCCCGGGGCGTTCTTTCTGAGGTTCGCGAGAAGAGCAATTCTCATCGTTATCTCTTCGGGTTCCTAAACCGGGTCCACGTAGGTAAAGGTCTTGCCTTCGTAGTTTCTCACGGTAATCGAGTCGGCGTTACGCCCGACGACATACTCCGGGAGGAGAGGAACCTTGCCTCCCCCTCCGGGGGCGTCGATTACGTAGGACGGTACCGCGTATCCCGAGGTGTGTCCCCTCAAGCCTTCGATAATCTCAATTCCTTTCGCAATAGGAGTCCGGAAGTGTCCCGTCCCCTCGACCGGATCGCACTGGAAGAGATAGTACGGCCGGACCCGGAGCCTCAGGAGGCCGTGCATCAGCCGCTTAATCGTCTCCACATCGTCGTTTATGCCTTTGAGCAAGACGGTCTGGCTCCCTAAGGGAATGCCTGCGTCCGCGAGGCGAGCCGTCGACTCGGCTACCTCCGGCGTAAGCTCCCGGGGGTGCGTTACGTGGAGGCTCATCCAGAGGGGATGGTACCGCCGGAGCATCCGCACCAACTCGGGTGTGATGCGCATCGGGAGTACCAGAGGAACCTTGCTGCCGATCCGAATCATCTCCACGTGGGGTATTCCCCGGAGCTTCGACAGAAGGTACTCCAACTGCGATTCTCCCATCGTCAAGGGGTCCCCGCCGGAGATAAGAACGTCCCTGACTTCCGGGTGGTTCCGGATGTAGTCTATAGCGGCGTCCCACCGGCTACGGCTCGAAGGCATGCCTCCGCCGTCCCCAACCATACGGGCCCGGGTGCAGTAACGGCAGTAGGTAGAACAATATCCGGTTGCCAGAAAAAGAACGCGGTCTGGGTACCGGTGCACCAGCCCCGGGGCGGCCTCGTGATGGTCTTCCCCGAGGGGGTCCGTAGCGTCTCCCGGAGAGGTGACGAATTCCGCCACCGTCGGGATGTGCGTGCGCCGGAGAGCATCCTTCGAATCTGTCTGGCTCATCAGGCTCGCGTAGTAGGGGGTAATGCCCACCGGAAGCGAGCCATTCCGGTGGGCGACCGCCTCTCGCTCGTCTTCGCTTAAGACGAAGACCCCCTCGAGGTCAGTCACCGTGGTGATTCGGTGCCGCAATTGCCAGCGCCAATCACACCAATCCTTTTTCGTGGTCTCGGGATAGAAGCGCCGGTAAAACGCCTCGGTCTCCGGACCAACGGGAAACCCCGCCTCTGTTTGCGTCAGGGTTACCCCGGGGTGAGGCGGAGGACGATCAGAATCGTCCACCTCCTCGGGTAAGAATGAGGTATACAACTCGACATAAAAGTATCTCGATTTGCCTTGGAAAATCAATATGGAATGACCGCGGATCGGACATGCTCGCCTGGACGTGGCTCTAGAACCTGATACAATGCACTAGTGGGTGACTCAGAAGACGGTTCGGCCGTGCAGGACCGTTCGGTCCGGCGGAGACTCCTCAACCTTGTGTTCTTTTCTTCCGTTCCCCTAGTCTGCCTGATTGCAATTGTTGTAACGGTCTTCGCTCTGCACTCATGGCGGAACACGATTGCGGACGTCGAGACCCGGACCGAGATTCTTCACCAAATGGTCGATACGGCTATCCGGGAGTCAATTATTTCCTATCTCAACGCCAAGGTCGAAACGGCAGTCTCGATCATCGAGGCTGTGGACCGGGGCCGGCCGGAGGAGGAGCTTGCAGACAAGATAGACGCTATCGAAGAACAGCTCGCGGTTCTGAACATCGCGGAGACGGGCTACATCTACGTAGTCAATAACAAGGGGCGGGTCGTCATCCACCCGGATCCGGCGACCCAGGGGCGCATGATCCCGGAGGTCGAACCGGTTAGGACCCAACTGGAACGGAAGCGGGGCTACCTCGAATACACCTGGCAGAATAGTTTCGATCTCTTGCCCCTGCCCAAAGCGCTGTACATGGAGGAGTACCGGTCCTTCGGTTGGATAGTCGCCGCGACATCCTACCGCCGGGAATTCGTAGCGCTAATCGATCCGCAGCGGTTGGCACGCACGATCGGCGCGTACTCCTTCGAGGCAGAGTCCTATTCCGTCGTCGTGGATCGGGAGGGCGTGTTCGTCGCCCACCCCGACTACCCCGGTCGGCAAATCGATGAGTTCTTCGACCGCGCCGAAGCAGACCGCCTGAGGGAGGCGCTTTTTAGCCGCCCGGAAGGCCGGCTGCGCTACACCTGGGGCGATCGACCGGGGGAGGGGCGACGCCCCAAGATGATGTTCTACCGCTATCTGCCGGATTTCGACTGGGCAATCGCCACAACGGTATACCTTGATTCCCTACGACGACCCTTCGTCTTCCTGGCGATCGGGATAGTACTCTTTCTGGCGGCCTTGATCTCCTACCTGCTATTCTGGGGTCGCAGCATGGCCGAAAGCCTCTCGAGCCCGATCGTCCGGCTGGCACGATCCGCCGAGGCGGGGGAAGCGCTCTCCCCGGACGCCCTGGGCAGGCACACGCCGCGGGAGATCGTTTCTTTAGTCGAGCGCTTCAATGCCTTCGTCGAACGGATCGAAGAGCAACAAAACGCACTGCGGAAGAACCTGCAGGAGAAAACGGTTCTGATAAAAGAGATACACCATCGAGTAAAGAACAACCTTCAAGTCGTTGCCAGCCTCCTTAGTATCCAATCCGAAAGCGTCCGGAACCCCGAGGATGCCTCGCTGTTTGATCGGAGCCGCGATCGGGTAATCTCGATGGCCCTCGTCCACGACCAACTCTACCAAACCGACAATCTGTCGCTGATTCCGTTTCACAGCTACCTGGGAGAGCTGGTCGGCCACATTCGCAACGCGATGGGAAGCGACGGCATCGATATCCGCCTCGAGTGCGACGACGTCTTTCTCGAGATCGACCGGGCGATACCCTGTGGCCTCATCGTCAACGAGCTCGTGACCAACGCCATTCAGCACGCGTATCCGAAGGGCGGGACAGGCACCATTTACGTCGTTCTTGTTAAGGATGAAGACCATTACCATGTGGAAGTCCGCGATTTAGGGTCCGGGTTTCCGGCGGAGATTCGGAAATCCCTCGGGATGACCCTCGTGGAGATGCTCAGCCGTCAGATAAACGCGACCGTCGCCCTATCCGGTAGCGAAGGCGCCGTGGTAAGGGTAAGCATTCCGCGGGCGGCATCCGGCAACGGCTGATTCTGCTATGGTCTTCGTTATGGTCTACGTCCCGCTGCCGGATACCCGGACCACCACCTTTCCGGCGTAGATTCCCTGCTCCACGGCACGAATGGCCTTCGCCGCCGCCTCAAGAGGAAAGCGCGCGCCGATTACGGTCTTGAGCTTTCCGGCGTCTACCAGCTCGGATAGGTAAGCCAGGTCCTCCCGATTCGCCTTGCATATAAAGGAGACGAACTGCTTACCACCCTTCTTGGAGCGCAGACCGCCCAAGAGGAGCGACTGAAACATCGCCTTGGTGGAGCCGCCGACCATCACATGACGCCCGGCGGGAGAGAGCGTGCCGGTGTAGTCGAAGATCGACCGGAAGGCCCCGGCATCTAGGATAACGTCGTAGGTCTCGCCCTTCTTGGTGACGTCCTCTTTCTTGTAGTCCACGACGGAATCCGCGCCGAGGGACCGCACCATCTCGACCTTTGCGCTACTGCAGACGCCGGTTACCCGGGCGCCCATCGCCTTGGCTATCTGGACGGCAAACATACCGACGCCCCCGGAGGCGCCGGTTATAAGGACCTTCTCTCCCGCCTGAAGCTTCCCGTGGTCCCGGAGTCCCTGAAGCGCCGTCAACCCCGCGACGGGGAGGGTAGCCGCCTCCTCGAAACTCATCGAGGCGGGCTTGGGGCCCACGTCCTTCGCCGGCACCACGGTGTACTCGACAAAGGCGCCGGAACGAGCGTTGGAAACGTCGGCGATCACCTCGGCGCCGACCTTAATGGCCGTGGCCCCGCCGGCGATGTCTGCCCCGGCGTCCGCGCCCAAGGCCTCCACGATCCCGGCCAGATCCATACCGGCGGCGGCAAACTCAGGCCGGAAGAGTCCCAGCGCAAGGCGCGCTACCTTCGGCTCGCCCCGGACGATGTGCCAGTCGCCGGCGTTCACCGAGGCGGCTATCACCCTTATAAGTACATCCCCGGGGCCCGGCGTAGGCTTTTCTCGGTCTTGCAGCCGCAGAACCTCGGGGGGGCCGTATTTCGGGATGGTCATTGCTCTCATTCGGGATCTCCTTGATAGAAAAATACTTCCTCTACCCGCTTGCCGAAGGCCCGGGCTAACTTGAAGGCCAACTCCAGAGACGGCGAGTAGCTCTGCTTCTCGATGGCGACGATTGTCTGGCGAGTCACGCCCACTTTTTCCGCAAGCTCCTGCTGGGTCATTTCGTCGTTGTGGAACCGCAGGGTCCGGATGGTGTTGGTAATCGGGCTGCCGGCCATCTCACACGCCCCGGCGGTAGTACCGAATCTTAGCCGCCTCGCCGGCCACCTCGGCGATCAACCCCGAAACCGCGAAGGCGACGAACATCCCGGTCACCGACAGGTTCAAGACGACCGCCGCCATAGCGGCGACAAAGCCGATCATGAAGATGACGTGGGCGATACGGTCGGCCTTGAGCTCGATCAGCTTATCCCTTTCGTCCTCGAAGTCCGGAGCGTCCTCCGAGGCGGTCGCGTGGTAGACGATCATAAAGAGGATCAGGATGATGATATGGGCTACGACGGACACGGGAATCAGAATCAACATAGCCGCGGCCCAGAAGCGAAGCATCTGGCCGGCGTCGGCGACCGCCGCCGGCGGCAGCGCCCGGTACCGCGACAGCACGATCGCAAAGTAGACCGCGAAGATGGTAATGCCCGCGACCATGATCGCGACACTGCGCTTTTCCTGAAACGACATGGCCTTCTCTCCTTTTGAGTGGCTAAAGTATGGTCTGTTGCACATTCTGTATGTCATAACTGACATAGAATACGGCAAAATAGCCTTAATGTAAAGTATAATTTACTTATTGTCCGACGAAGATGACCTTTAAGTCCCGGACGAAGCTCCGGGATTCGGCGCAGGCCAGGTCGATGCCGCTCGCCTGCGGGCATTGCCATTCTTGCCTTTTCCTCACGCTTTTCTAACACTCTCCGAATACGGTGCGATAAGTCATCAGGTCTCTAGAGGAGATGTATGAGGATCGAACGCCGAAAGCTCATCGACGAAGTTGCCCTCGCGCTGCAGCAGCGCATTATCGATCTCGGGCTGCAGGAGGGCGACAAAATGCCCTCTCACGCGGCACTTGCCGAGGATCTTTCGATCTCGATTCCGTCGCTTCGGGAGGGCCTCCAGGTGCTTGGCGCCCTGGGAATCCTGCGATTGGAGCACGGTCGAGGAACCATTGTCGGTCGTCCGTCGATTTCTGAGTATGCTCGGAGCTTGAATCCGAACCTGCTCGCCCGAAGCTACTCGGTCGACGAGGGAATAGGGGTTCTGACTGTCACTATCGGCTCACTCATCGACGAGCTCGGAGAATCCCAACGTCGAAACCTGCCCCTAGAGCCATCGATCGAAGCGCTGCGGACCGCGGTTTCTCCCTCGGCAGCGGGGGCCGCCGTCACCGGCTTCTACACCGACCTGGTCGCTCCCCTTGGGCGAGCCCTTATAACGGATATCGTTGAGCTTGCCATTCGGCTCGTCTTGGCGACGCCGAGTATTCTGGACTCGCTCCGGAATCGGGCGGAGACGCTTGCAAGTCTCTTTGGCCGGCTGGCCGCGGCCCTCGAAGGAGGCACGTCGGAAGAAGCTCGACTCGCCGTGGAAAGACAGGGAGAGTTCTACCGCAGCTTGGTGCCTAAGGAGCAGCGTCTTGCCTGCGGCACCGGTTCCATCGGGGGCACCTTCTATTCGGCGGGCCTGGAGCTCGCCACGGCGCTCCGCGATTTGGGGGGCGACCAGCTCTATCCGGAGCCGACTGCCGGGGGGATCGATAACCTGAGGCGCCTTGCAAGTGGCGGCGTCGACATTGCCTTTACCCAGGCTCACGTTGCTCGGGCCGCCTACCGAGGGCAGGAGCCCTTTGATCGTCCCATGCCGGACCTCCGGGTCATCTGTTGCACCCACAGCTTGGACCTGTGGATCGTCACCTCGGCTGCGAGTGGCATACAAGATCTGCGGCAGCTCCGGGGCAAGCGCGTTTCTCTCGGTACGAGAGGCGGAGAGACCTCTCGGATGGCCGCTGCGGTCTTGGACTCCTACGGGATGCAGGGAGCTGCGGTGGAGCGGCGCTTCCTTTCCGTCTCACAGGCGGCAGACGCCCTCAGCACGGGCCGGATCGACGTACTCTTCTATCTGACCGGAGGGATGGGTACCGCTCTGGCGCGCCTTGCGGAGTCTCACTCCCTGCAGCTTCTGGGTATTGACGATGCCGTACTCGAGGGGCTGTGCGCAGGAGATCCCGGGCGCCGTGCATCTTCGGTATCCATCCACGAGGGCGCCAAGAAGGTGCCCACTCTTCTCGTCGAGACTCTGCTTGTCTGCAAAGAGTCTCTTCCCCCGGACCGAGTTGCCGGTATTCTCAGGGCGGTGCGCCTTGCCGCTAAGACAAGCGCCATCCTTGAGCCGCGGATTCCGGAGGCCGGCGAGCCGCCGATTCACCCCGGGGCGGCGGATGCTTGACCGAATAGGTACGCCGGCCTACCCCCTGGTGACGGGCCATCGAGGCGCCGGGGGCGAGCGACCGGAAAACAGCCTTGAAGCATTCAGCTACGCGGCACAGATCGGATGTGACGGCGTAGAGCTCGACGTGCACCTCTGCCGGGACGGCACGCCCGTGGTGCTTCACGATCCGTTCTTGACGCGGCCGGACGGCTCGACGGTAGAGATCGGGTCCCTCAGTATCGCCGAGGTAGTCGAATCCGGGAGCGCCGTTCCGTCGCTCGAAGCGGTGCTGGAGATCTTGGCTCCGACGGGGCTCTACGTTCAGATAGAGCTTAAGGGTGACGGCGTCGAGACTGCGGCAGTCCGGCTTACCCGGCGATATGGACTCGAGCGCAGGGTCATACTGACCTCCTTCGTCCACCGTCGAGTTTTGACGGCAAAAGCCCTTCTGCCGGAGGTTCGGACCGGTGTATTGCTCTCCTCGGTGCCCATTCGACTGCTGGGCGTGGCCCGGGATGCGCAGGCCGACAACATCCACTTAGATCACCGGCGCATCACATCCGCCGTCGTCGAGGACGTGCATACAGCTGGGAAGACCTTGGTCGCCTGGGGTGTGATAAAGGAGGACAGAGACTTCGATCGCCTCTTTTCCCTCGGCGTGGATGTCATCGGCTCCGACTGGCCGAGCAAGCTCTTGGCGAGACGGAGGCAGGTTTATGGGCGTTAGTCGAATTCTCATGGAGACCTCACCAACCGCTAACAGGTCTCACTCATAAAGTCATCAGATGACTTAGGTCCCTACGGGGCCGGAGGAGGAATGATGAAAAGGTCATTCAGAAGAATGATTGCCGGGACGATGCTGCTCGTAGGCTGCGCGACTGTCTTGTTCGCCACGGGACAACCGGAGACGGAAGGCGAAGTTGGGGGCATCATTACCATTTACACGTCGGTTCCCCAAGGAATTATCGACAAGATCCAGGCGGACTTCATGGCGAAGTACCCGGATATCGAGCTGGAGGTCTTCCGGGCGGGAACCGGGGCGGTCATCGCCAAAGTTGCCACGGAGTTGGAGGCTGGAGAGCTTCTCGCCGACCTCGTGTGGGTGGCGGAGCCCTCGACCTACGAGATGTTCAAGGATCAGGGAATTCTGCTCCAGTTTACTCCCGCCGAGGCAGATGCCCTCGCAGAGGGTATGGCGGACCCCGAGGGTTACTACTACGCCGGCCGCCTGATCAATATGATCATCGGCTACAACACGGACTTGGTGGACGACCCGCCGGAAACCTGGTCTGATCTTTTGGGCTCCCGGTATGCCGGACCAAAGGGCATGGCGTCCCCGGTAACCTCCGGAGCGGCTCTGGCGACTGCCTACGCGATCGCCCAGGAGCACGGAGACAACTACTTTCGACGCTTTCGGGCAAACGACGGCGTTCAGGCGCGGAGCAACGGGGCGGTCCGCGACTCCTTGTCAACCGGAGAGTACGAAACCGGCATCGTATTGGACTACATGATACGTGGTCGAAAGGCGGAGGGCGCTCCGGTGGACTATGTCTGGCCGAAGGACGGGACCGTCTTTATTCCGAGCCCCATCGCCATCTTCAACACCAGTAGCAACATCGAGACGGCAAAGGTGTTCGTGGACTACACCCTTTCCGCCGAGGGGCAGCGAACGCTCGTCGAGCTCGGTAACTTCATTCCGATTCGGGACGACGTCGATCCCCCGGAGGGCGCCCCGCGACTTGGCGAGATCGATGCTATTCCGATTGACTGGGCCGAGCTGAGCGATCAATCCCAGGCGGTCTTAGACGCCTGGACGGCTCTCTTCGCCGAGTAGCCTTTCATTGGAGAAGCGGTGCGGGCCCTCGCCCGCCCGCACTATCATGCAACACCGGCGCCTGGACTCCCGTTTCTTGATTCTCTCTTTGGCAGTTCTGCTGCTCGCAGTGGTTGTAGTCTATCCGCTATTTCGCGTCGTTGCCGAGAGCTTCGAGTACGACGACGCGCTGAGTGTGCGTAACTACGTCGAGGCCGTCACGCGACCCGGCTTCTTCCGAGCCATTCGGAACACGCTCGTGGTCTCACTGTGGGTAACAGGGCTTTCCACGATTATCGGATCACTCTTCGGCTGGGCGGCCTCCCGGACCGACATTCCGGCAAAACGATTTCTCCGCAACGCCCTGCTCTTTCCATTCGTAATACCACCTTTCGTCGGTGCCGTTGCGTGGCAGCAGCTCCTGGGCCCCGTGGGCTTTGTGAATCAGATCTGGAGAAGCGCTACGGGCGGGGTGCTCTGGAACATGTACGGTCCCGACGGGATCATTCTGGTGATGACGGTTCATCTCTATCCCTTAGTCTACCTAAGCGTGGTCCGAGCTCTGGACCGTATGAATCCCGAGCTCGAGGAAGCGGCACAGATCTCCGGATCGGCCACCTTCTCGGTGATGCGGCGGATTACCTTGCCGCTCATGATGCCGGCAGTTGCCTCCGGAGCGTCCCTCGTGTTCATCGCCTCGGCGGCAAACTTCGGCATACCCGCGGTTCTCGGCTTTCCCGAGAACTACTACGTGTTGACTACGCAGGTGTATTCCGCAGTTACTCGAAGCGCCGCTCCGAACAGCCTCTCCCTGGCAGCGGCCCTTTCGGTTATTCTCGGCTCGGTCGCCGGTGGCGGACTTCTGGTGCAGCGATTCATCCTCCGGAATCGGGACTACGCCGTCATCTCCGGAAAGAGCATGCAACCGAACGAGGTGCGTTTGGGATCCGCCCGGGGTCCGGTAACAACCGTCGTTGTTCTGTTTGTCGCGGTAACGGTGATTGCACCGCTGATCGCAATCGCCCTTACGGCCCTCACGCGGATCTACGGAGTAGCGCCGCTGCCTTCCAACTGGACCCTCGCTAACTTTCAACACGTTCTCTTTGTGAATCGCATCACCAAGCGCGCAATTCGGAACAGCTTGCTTCTGGCAGTAAGCTCCGCCTCGATTGTCTCGGTGTTGGGTGCCTTATTGGCCTACCTTATCGTGCGTACGCGCCTAAGGGTTCGTGGTGCCATCGACGTGATATCGAACATGCCGTACGCCCTCCCCGGAACCGTGGTGGCCGTGTCGATGATACTGGCCTGGCTCCGACCGGTATTCGGTATTCGCCTGTACAATACTATCTGGATTCTGCTTATCGCCTACGTGGCTCGCTATCTCGCCTTCGGTGTTCGCGCCACGACGGCGGCACTGGCGCAGGTGCACGAGAGCCTCGAGGAGGTTGCTCATGTGTCCGGTGCGGGCTGGCTCCGGACGTTCCGTGACGTCGTCGTGCCGCTTATCCGGCCCGGATTGGTAAACGGCTGGTTCTTGGTCTTTATGCCGACCTTGCGTGAGCTCACGATTTCGGCGCTTTTGTGGTCCTCCCGAAACGAAACCATCGGGGTGATGGTCTTCAATCTTCAGGAATCCGGGGACATGGTCGGTGCCGCGGCGCTCGCTACCGTGATGATGGGATTTCTGGTGCTCGCAAATTTTATCACTCGCCGGGTTTCCGGCGGGCGACTGGGAGTATGACGTGGCACGTGTAGCCCTCGAATCGCTAACCAAGTCTTTTGGCCCAACGACGGCGGTGTCGGATCTCTCACTGGAGATTCCCGACGGACAGCTGGTAACCCTTTTAGGCCCCTCGGGATGCGGCAAGACGACCACCTTGCGGATGATAGCCGGCTTTATCGAGCCCGACTCCGGGACCGTTTCGATTGGAGATCGTGTGGTATCCGATCCACAGAGAGGCATATTTCTTGCGCCTCAGGAGCGAGAGCTGGGCATGGTGTTTCAGTCCTACGCGGTTTGGCCGCACATGAACGTCTTTGACAACATCGCCTATCCTCTTAAGGTGCGAAAGACGCCACCTTCCGAAATTGCGCGCAGAGTTCGGCAGGTTGCCGAGCAGGTCAAGATGCCCGACCTCCTGTCGCGCTTCCCGAGTCAGCTTTCCGGCGGCCAGCAGCAGCGGGTCGCCCTTGCCCGAGCCCTCGTGGCGGAGCCACGGGTCCTGCTTCTCGATGAGCCGCTTTCAAATCTCGATGCCAAGCTCCGGGAACAGATGCGCCTGGAGATCAAGGAGCTTCAGCGACGGATCGGTGTCACGATCGTCTTTGTGACTCACGACCAGGAGGAGGCAATGTCGCTTTCCGACAGCATTGCCGTGATCGACGAAGGGCGCCTCTTGCAGTCCGGCTCGCCCCGGGAGATCTACGAGCATCCGGCGGACGAGTTCGTCGCACGGTTTATCGGCGCAGCCAACCTTCTACCGTTGGATTCCTCCGGACGTCACGTGAGCGAAGACCCGGCATTTCTTCTGCCTGTGAGCGGGTTTCGGGGAGGCGATCCCGGCTCGGAAGCCACGGCGGTCGTGCGTCCCGAGGATGTCTCGATTGCCACGGTGCCGAAGAAGGGCTACGTCGAGGCCCAGGTACAGAATTCGCTCTATCTTGGCGACGAGGTGGTGTGCTTTCTAAAGAGGGGGGAGCGGCGATTGACCGTGAAGCTCCGCCGGGATGTGATGCCACAACGGGACGAGAATCTCTATATCCGCGTGGAGCACGCTGCCGTCGTTCCCGGAGGTCCCCGCTAAGTGAGAGTAGCCCAGATCAGCGATCTCCACCTTAGCAGAGACCATGCCTACTTCTATCAGAACTGGCGGGTGGTTCTGGATCGGGTCAACGAAACCCAACCCGACCTTGTCGTTGTCGGGGGAGACGTTTCCTTCAACGGTGCCGACAGCCTCCGGGACCTGGAGTTTGCCCGGTCGGAGATCGACAGGATCGAGGCACCGACGGTAGTGATTCCGGGTAACCACGATATTGGGGACCATCCCCGGTCAAGAAAACTCGACCAGCCCGTGGACGCCCGGCGCATGGATCGCTGGTTGGATGTCTTCGAAACCGACCGGTTCTCCGTTGAGCTCGATGGATTGCGAATAGTGGGAATGAATACGGAGCTGCTAGGGAGCGGGCTCCCCCGGGAAGAGGAGCAGTGGGGGTGGCTGGAATCCGAATTGGCTCCCGGGTCGGCGCCCGGGGTGGCTCCCGGGGCCCCCCGCACACTCTTCTTCATGCACAAGCCGCTCTTCGCCCGGAGCCCGGACGAGAAAGAGTTCAACAAGAGCTGCGTCGATCCGCCCAGCCGAGCGCGGCTCTGGAGCCTTTTTGAGCGCGCAACGGTTCCTACCGTCGCAAGCGCCCACGTCCATGTCTACAAGCATATTAGGGCCCGGGGCATCGACTTCGTCTGGTGTCCCGCTACGAGCTTTGTGGTCGGTTGGGAAGGGAAGGACGTCTTCGACGGCATCCGACGCGCCGGCTACATCGAGTACGACACGGGCGGTGCCGATGACACCTCGCCGGCGGTGTCCCACGCCTGGATCGAGCCCGACCTCCTGGTCAACTACGATCTGCGCAACTGGTTTGTGCACCATGGCTCTACAGTCGGGTTGCCGCCGCTTCCTCTTGCATCGCCCTAACGAAATACAAATATCGAATTAGCCGATACCCGGCGTCCGACCCCGCGGGGTATCGATACCGAGGAAAACAGACATAGAAGCTTCTTCTTGCGCCTTTGGTGGTTGCGATAGTGTCGGGTACGCTCGGAGCTCCCCGCACCCTACGCTCCCTTTTGTGCTGCAAGATCGGCCGTCGTGACTGCCGGATGCAGATAGCGGCCTTGTTTCCCGGTGTACCTGTCGCGGAGGAGGATGGCCTGCTCGGGGCAGCTGTTGAAGCATGCGTAACACAGATAACAGGGCGTGTCCTCACGCCACACCGGCGTGCCGTTCGGCATGGTCACCCTCCCGGAGGGGCACACCGCCTCGCAAATCCCGCATCCCGTGCAGCCGGCGTCGGCGTAGAAGGGAAGGGCCTGCTTTGCGCTCGAGCCGCCGGTCAATGTCATCAGGCTCGCAAGCAGTGCGCGCCCGGGTCCGTTCAACCGGGTGCGCCCGTCGAAGTGCCGTTCCCGGCGTCGAATGGTCGCCGAGACTTCCGGCAGGCGGGCGGTCATGCGGGCGCAAAGGTCGTTCACGCGCTCGGCCTCGATCCGGCCGGGCCACGCCTCCACCATCCGCTTGAATCCCGGCATGCTCTTCGGAATCACGCCGCACGGGCTGTTTGCCGGCATATTGAAGACGAAGAAGGCGTCGAGGCGAGACCGCCTGCGTGCGAGAATCCGATCCAGGTGGATGTCCGCCACCTGGAAGGTGCCGATGCGGGTGGCCGCCGCGAATACGTAGCGGGCCCCGCTCACGTCGATGCGCTTGACGAACGCCCGCACGGGTCGCGGCAGCGTAGTGAGGTGCACCGGGAAAACGAAACCGATGATTTCGGCAGACGCGGTCCGGCCGACCTCGGCGATCATAGGCACGAGAACGGCCCGCGGAAGTTGCGCAGCCAGCTCCCGCGCGAGGTGCAGGGAGTTTCCCGTCCCGGAGAAATAATAGATCCGCGCGCCCGGCGCATCACTCATCACACACCTAATACTAGGAAACCCAATCTCGAGGCGCAAGCGAAAAACGGCAATCGTCTAAAGTCTCTATAAAAATGTCCACCGCGGAGGTGCGGAGAGGGTCTCCTTTCGTAGCCGATCGACAAAGGGGCCCAGGAAGGGGATCTGGTTGTAGCCTGCGGCCTCGCCGGGAGCATGGACATCGACCTCGAGACCGAGCCCCTCGGCCGTCGGTACCGAGGCAAGCTCTGTTTCAGACGTGATCCCGGGGGATCACGCGGTGGTAGTTCTCCGAGAAGATGCGCCGTCCCGACTCGTAGGCGTCCAGCTCGGCTTCGATGATGAAGTTCTTTGCGTCGCAGCGCAGGAGTGTCCGCGTCTCGGTCCCGACGTTCCATCCGTCGCGGGAGAAGGCTCTCTTCCGGTGTGTGCGGCCGGTGGCCGAGTACGGGTCGTCGGGTTCGATATCGTAGTGCTCATGCGCGCTGTTGGTGACGGCAAGGTCGATTTCGGGGAGATAGTACGTTCCATCGTCCTTCACGATGCGCACCGACGATCGGCTTGCTCCGAGATCGCGCGTCATGCTCCAGCTCGATTCCGTCGAGCTGCGCTGATGCACCGGCATCTCGGGCGCGGCTTCCGGAGGAGCGAACATCGCCCCCGGGTGACCGTTCGGCCCGCTCGTCTGTGCGCTTCCGCTAGCCGTGTCCGGCGTACCGAGGCTGTCACCGCTCCAGATCGGAAGACGCAACTCCGACTCCCGGGGGTGGACCGTCAGCGGTTCCCACCGCATCGGGGTCCAGATGAGCGGCCAGTACGATGTGGAAATCGAGAGGCGGATTCGATTGCCGGCGGGAAACCGGTGAGCGATACCGTTCAGGCGAACCTCGACTCGGTAACGGCGGCCGGGTACGAGTGCCTCGGGGTGTTCGTGAGACGCGTGGTGGGTCAGATTCATGACCCCGTAGGTCACCCGGTACGCCTCCCCGGTCGGAGCGACATCCGAGAGGCGCACCGCGACGGTACCCGCCTCGGCCCGCGGTTGGAAGGCAATTCGCGCGACCGGCCGCCCGAGGATCTCCAGGGGAGCGCTCAGAGCGTCGGTCTCGTAGACGAGCGACCCGCCGTCCTCCTCGCGCTGGTCGCCGGGCAGGTCGGGTGTCGACGCGTATGAGCACCATTTCCCCGCGAACTGGCCAACGGTCAGCGGCGAGCGCAGGCTCTGGGGGGCACCGTCGGTGGATCTCCGCGAAACGGTGTCTTTTCCGGATGCCCGACCGGTCTCGATCAGTCGATCCCTCGAGAGCGAGAATGTCAGGTGCGGCGCGTCCGAGTCGATGGTCGCGTCGGTGGCGATCCAGTAGCCCGGCCGAGAGGTGTACGTTGCGGCGGGGCGCTCGTAATCCTGCATATAGGCCCGAAGCCTCGGGGTGCTCTCGTACCCGTTCTGTTCTCCCGCGAGCCATCGGTTCCAGAATCGCAGCGCTTCCTGGAGAAAGCCGATCGCAGGTCCGGGTTTCCCCATGTGCGGGTACGTGTGTCCCCAGGGACCGATCAGCCCCCAGACAGGTGCCGAGAGCCTCCCGAGCATGCGAAAGACGCCGTTCGTGTATCCGTCGGCCCACCCGCTCACGGCGAGCACCGGGACCTGAACGTCGATGTAGTGCTCGCAGATCGAGCCATGCTTGTAGTACGCGTCGCGACGTTGATGCCGCAGCCAAGGGTCGAGCCAGAGGCCGCTACCTTCGAGCCTGCGCAGCCAGCGTTCCCGCCAGTCGGGCGTGAGTTCGGGGTCGGGAGGACAGCTGTTATAGGCGAACATGGTCGATGCCCAGCTCAGATTGTCGCCGAGAAGGCATCCTCCCATGTAGTGGACGTCGTCGGTGTACCGGTCGTCGGTCGAGCACACGGTGATGATCGCCCTGAGTTGCGGGGGTCGCAGCGCGGCAACCTGCAGCGCGTTGAAGCCGCCCCACGATATACCGAACATGCCCACACGGCCGTTGCACCACGGTTGTTCCTCAAGCCATGCGAGAATGTCGATCGCATCGAGCTGCTCTTCCTCGAGGTATTCGTCGGTGAGCACACCCTCGGAGTCGCCGCTTCCGCGAAGATCGACGCGCACCGAGGCGTAGCCGTGTCCGGCGAAGTAGGGGTGCGTCAACGCATCGCGGCGGCGAGTCATGTCACGCTTGCGATAGGGAATGAACTCGAGCAGAGCGGGAACCGGCTCTGTTGATTCCGGTATCCACATGCGTGCGGCAAGCTTTATTCCGTCTCTCATGGGAATCGTGGTGTGCTCCACGTGCCGGACGCGATGCGGGAACCGTCGTACAGTCTTCATTCGTGCAGTCCCTCGTACTCGATGGTCAGATCGTCGATGATGCGCTCGTACTTTCTCCGAGCCTCTTCATACGACGGCGCCCCGAGATAGACGTGCGCAATGACGTGGGAGTACGAATCTTCGGTCGGTTTGTGCCGGAGTCGATCGCCCTTCTCGACGAGGACCTCGATTTGACAGTCGTAGCGCCTCTCGATCTCCTGCCTCTCGTGCGTACCGGCGACGTTCGTTATCTCTACATCCTCGAAGACGCGTTTGAAGAACTTTGCCCCAACCGGATCGATCCCGGCCCCGGCGACGAATTCCGGCTCATTGCCGACCGCAAGGTCGAGGAGGAGTTGATGGTTCGATGTGCCGTCCACCCGGAGGTAGAGATCGGCGTGCGACTGGGAGAAGCGAGGGTTCACCTCGAGGAGTGAGAGCGCGTCGGCCTGTTCGTCGTAGAAGAACTCGATGTTGAAACCGGATTCCTGAAGCCCGAAGGGCACGATCACCTCGGTTGCGGTACGGCGAAGTCGGTCTTGCACGTCCCGGGCGAGTCGACTTGGATGTACGAATCCCGAAAAGGCGGACGTTCCGGGATACGAGAGCGAGTCGACGACGCCGATGATCGTAACCTCGCCGTTATGGACGAAGCCACTCACCGTGCACTGTGCTCCCGAGAGGGGCTTCTCGACGATACAGTGGCGACCGCCTATCTTGCGAACCCAGTCGGGTATGCGTGCGAGTGAGAGAAGATAATCATACGGTTCTGCGAAGGCGTCGATTTCGGCCTTGATGATCTTTAGTGCTCGATCCGCATCGGATTCGGACTCGACACGGAAACTGAGGGCGCTCCCCGTTGCCTTGATCGGCTTGATCCAGAACGGAGGGGCGATCTCTATCTGCTCGAGTGCCCGCGGCTCGAACGGGTCGAGGAGCTCATACGGCGGGACGAGGTGGGGAAAGAGGTCCGCTTCGGTCGCTCGTGCCCAGTACTTGTGCGAGCAGGCGAGCACCGATTCGAGGCTCGTGCTGCGCAGGCCGAGGGAGGCGCAGAGGTGGCGCGCCATCGCGTTCGCGGGGAAGTCTCTGTGGGAGATGATCGCCACGGGCGTTCGCGAGCGGAGTTCGGCGAGCGCCTCGTCGATCATTTCAGGGAGCGCTCGGGAGAGCGGGACGGTGAGCTCTTCGCGCTGAAACAGCGGCACGAAGTCATAGTCGCGATACCGTTCGATTTCCCGAAGGCGACGCAGGTTTAGATCGTCTGCTCCGACGACCCGAATTTCGTGCATGTGGTGCATCATACCATGAACGTAGGCGAGTTGGTGCCTCGAACCCATTACCCGTACGGACTATTCGCCGGTTGCCCCTGCGCCTGGGTTGTGAACAGCGGTCTCAGAGCTTCGGTTTGGAGTTGAAGGAAACATCTATCCGAGATACTGACCTCGGCATCTGCATCGTTCGGTCGATCAAATTGTTTTCTGCAAGACCGAACTCCCCACCTCTGAGCCACAAGTCGATTGCGTTGTGGTCTACGCGACAACTATCCCGACACAGGGGGCTCACAGCCCAGGCTCTCGGGCACGACCGTACGAGGCAACCCTTACCAGAAAGCATCGTCAATCTCCGGCCGGAAGAGTCCGGCTACCGTCGGCAAGACAGGAACGGCCGGCGTGACGAGGTTCCGTGTCATGATCGGATGTTCCCCGCGCAACACCGACGGACACTTGTGAGCGGCCGGACGAGCAGGTAGATTGGAACTATGAAGACACTACTCGACGCCAGAATCGCTGCCATTGTGAACGCGGTGACGTTCCTGGGGATGCTCGTCGTCAATATCCTCGCGACGTCGCTTCCTCTGAACGGAATGGAGACCGGCGAGCTTTCCGACGCGCTGCCGAATCTCTTCGTGCCGTCCGGAATCACTTTTTCGATCTGGGGGCTGATCTGGCTGCTGCTCGCGGCGTATTTGTTCTTCCAGATTCGCACGGCCTTCGATCGCAGAGGCGGCGGCGCCGAAGAAGGCGGCATGGTCCGGAGCGACCCATACGCCCCCGGCGTCGTCAGCTTCTGGTTCCCGCTGAACATGGCCCTCAACGCCGGCTGGATTTTCGCCTGGCACTATCAGCTCATCGGACTGTCGGTCCTCATCATACTCGCGCTCCTCGTGACGCTCATCGTGATGTTCCTGAATATTGACAAGATGATCCGCAGAACCGGTTCGCAGCGGTTTGCCCGGGTCCCGATCTCGGTCTACTTCGGCTGGGTCACGATCGCGACGATCGCGAATATCACCGCCTTCCTCGTCTCGGTCGGATGGGGTGGCTTCGGCATCCCGGACGTCGTCTGGACGATCGTCGTCATCGCAGCGGGACTCGCGGTTAACGTCATCATGCTCCTCCGCTACCAGAACTTCGCCTTCGCCGCAGTCGCGGTCTGGGCGTTCGCCGGAATCGTGCTAAAGCGCATAGCCGAAGGAACCCCCGAGGGACCCGGCGTCGTTATCGCTGCGATCGTCGCGGGGGTCGCGCTCATCGTGCTCGGGGTCGTGGTTGCGATCCAGGGACGGAGTATGGCCTGAAGCCCCCACCTGTCTCCCGTCGCAGATTCCTCGTGATGTGTAAAACCACCGTTCAGCGAACGAGTATATGGGGTGGAAGACAGAAACGGTGATCGTGGCGAAAGAGGGACCCGTGACCATGAGGCTATTCGCACGAACACTCATATTCCTCGCGGCGGCCGGGACGCTCGATTGGCCGGACGCAACCGTGGTAAGCGTCGAAGATGGGTTTATGTACCTCACGGCGATCATCGACTGGTACTCCGGAAGATCCTCAGCTGGGAATTAAGTGTGACCCTGGACACGTTACCGGGGATCGAGCTGTTCGGGAGAGCCCTGCGGCGGACGATCGCCTACGACCAGGTCTACCGGAACGACTAGGCGTCTCCCGCAAATATGGCCTATGGGACGGACGGTTCTCATGAAGCAGTCTGAGCGGGCGGTGGAGTAGCTAAGGACCCTCGTTGAGTGGT
>JBKHCS010000152.1:0-6221 GCA_046541715.1 Spirochaetaceae bacterium | reverse complement strand
CATTCCCTTAGAGACCAGGCGGTTCATGATGGTGTAGATCTCGAACTTGGCGCCGACGTCGATGCCCCGGGTGGGCTCGTCGAGGATCAGCACCCGGGGGTTTACGAAGAGCCACTTGGCGACCGACACCTTCTGCTGATTTCCCCCGCTGAGCTTTCGCACCTCCTGCTCGACGGTCGGCGTGCGGATTCTCAGAGCGCCGGTGTACTCCCGGGCCACCTTTACTTCCTGGTTGTCGTTGACTATCCCCCGATCGGCGATGGCCCGAAGGTTGGCCAGGGTGACATTCTGCTTGACGTCTTGAATCAGAATCAATCCGTTCTTCTTCCGGTCTTCGGAGACATAGGCGATTCCGGCCTTGATCGCCCTGGAAGGATGGTTGATGATCACTCTCTTCCCGGCAACAAAGAGCTCTCCGGCAAGCCGAAAGCCGTCCGGGTTGCCGAAGATACTCCGGGCAAGCTCCGTCCGCCCGGAACCCATTAACCCGGCGAACCCGACGATCTCCCCCCGTTTTACCGCAAAAGAGACGTCCCGAAGGACCGGCCGGCCGGCCTGAGTATTGAACGCCTCCCAATTTCGCACCTCGAGAACTACCTCGTCCTCCACGGTCACCGGACGGGAGGGATAGATGTTCTCGATTTCCCGCCCGACCATGTGCTTGATCAGTATCGGTTCGGAAACCTCCCCGGCGTGGGCATCGAGGGTGCAGATCGTCTGACCGTCCCGGAGAACGGTAACTGTGTCGGCAATGCGGATGACCTCCTTGAGCTTGTGGGAAATCATGATGGAGGTAACGCCTTGGGTCTTGAGATCCTCTATGAGCCGAAGAAGATTGTCGCAGTCGGTTTCGTTGAGAGCAGCCGTCGGTTCGTCGAGGACAAGCAGCTTAACGTCCCGGCTTAACGCTTTCGCGATCTCGACGAGCTGCTGCTTCCCGACGCCAAGCTCCTTGACCGGGGTATCCGGGTTGATGGTAAGCCCGACCTTCCGCAGCATTTCGTCCGCCCGTTGGATCGTACGGTTCCAATCTACGAGAAACCTTCCTCCGATTTCGTGACCGAGAAAGATGTTCTCGTAGACCGTCAGTTCCGGCACCAGTGCCAGTTCCTGGTAGATAACCGCGATTCCCGCCTTCTCGCTGTCGCTGATGTGGCGAAACTCCTGCCGCTCTCCGGCAAAGACAATCTCACCGTCGTAATCGCCGTAGGGATGGACCCCGCTGAGAACCTTCATCAGAGTCGATTTGCCGGCTCCATTCTCCCCCACGAGACAGTGGATCTCCCCTTGAGCAACGCTGAAGGTCACGTTGTCGAGGGCTTTCACACCTGGAAACCTCTTGGTGATGCCCTTCATCTCCAGGATGTGATTCTTCGTCATAGGGTGCCTCCGAAGACTATACGGAGGAAGACGACGACGATAGTCAATCGCCTTCCCCGCTATTTTCTCTCTTCTACCGGTCTAAAGACCGGTAAAGTCGCCGGCCGTGTAGTAGCCGCTGTCGATAAGTACCGAGCGCACGTTGTCGGCGTCGACGGTAATGACTTCCGACTGAATTGCCGGCACGTCCTTGGCCCCATTGTCATACGCGCCGGTGGCGGCAGGTTCCCGCCCTTCGAGAAGGGCCACCGCCGCTTGAATGGCGTCGTTCACCAACATCCGGACGTCCTTGAAGACCGTCATCGACTGCTTTCCGTCGATGATGTACTGTACTGAGGCCTTTTCGGCGTCCTGACCCGTGATGAAGAACTCGTCGACTTCCGGGTCTGCCCCGAAAGCGTCCGCAATCGCCCGGGCCGTACCGTCGTTCGGCGCCGCAATGTAGACGGTTCCCTTGGCGTCGGCGGGAGCTGCGGTCAGGTTCGATTCCGCAAGGTTCTTCGCGTCGTTGAAATTCCAGTTGGTGCTCACCTGTCCGATGATCCGGGCCAGCTCCGCCCGGGAAAGATCGCGTTTGTCTTGGAGCTCGATGGCTGCGCTCGAGTTACGAACCACAAAGGTCCCGTCGGCAATCTTCGGCTGGAGGACGTTCCAGGCGCCCTGGAAGAAGAGAAAGGCGTTGTTGTCCGACGCCGCCCCGGCGTAGAGGTAGAGGTTGTTTCCCCGTCCCTCGGCGCGGTCTACCAGGTACTGACCGAAGGCCTCTCCGACGGCGATACTGTCGAAGGTTACGTAGTAGTCAACAGCCTCGGTGTCCCGGATGAGTCGGTCGTAACTGATCACTCGAACGTCCGCCCGGGCGGCTTCCTCGGCGGCCGCACCGGCTGCCGATCCGTCGTGGGGGCAAATAATCAGGACCTCAACTCCCTTGGTAATAAGAGCCTCGACGTTGGCCTTCTCCTTCGCCGGATCTCCCTGGCTAAAGAGAATCTCTACCGAGTATCCGGCCTCTTCGAGGGCCTCCGTAAACCGCTGCTCGTCCTGAATCCAACGCGGCTCGTCCTTCGTCGGCAGAACGATTCCGACGGCAAGCTGTTCCCCGTCGCCGGATTCACCCTGGCCGCCGGCAAACACGAAACCAACGGTTCCGATGACGAATGTCACCGCAACCACCAAAAACAGTAGTCGCTTCATTGAAGCCTCCTCCGATACGTTTGCCCTGATATATCAATCCGCGTGCCAACCAAGGGGAGAATGAACTCCATGTCTAACCTCCTCTTGAAAAACGACTTAGCGCTTGTCTTGCCCCGAGAATCCTTTTCGAAAAAGACCGAACGTGCAAGCAAATGCCCGTCGGCGTTTTACCGATGGGCAACCGTCGCCACGTCGGGTTTTCTTACTTGACCGGAGCACAGTTCCGGATTCAAGATGGCGCATGGCGTTCCGGATTCTCATTATCGACGATGAGAAGGAATTTGCCTCCTCATTGGCGGAATATCTCGGCAGCTTCGGGTACGAGACCGCTACCCTTACGTCCAGCGAGAAATGGGAGGTTACCCTCGGGGGGACCGAATACGATCTGGTCCTCTTGGACATCCGGATGCCCGGGGTCGGTGGCTTCGATATCCTTCGGGGCTTAGGGGCCCTAAATCCGAACACCCCGGTTATCATGATCTCCGGTTTCGCCTCGGTGGAGAACATCGTCCGGGCGATGCGCTTCGGAGCGGTCAACTTCTACGAAAAGCCGATCGATCTTCGAGAGCTCGTAAACGAAATCAACAAGCTCCTCGATACCAGAAACCGTCGGCCGCAGCCGGGAGGGCAGGGCCGGATCATCACCGAGAATCCCCGGATGCTCGAGGTTATCCGTATGATCGAAAAGAGTGCGGACACCCCGGCCCCCGTTCTGATTACCGGCGAGAGCGGCACCGGCAAGGAGATGATCGCGAATAGCCTCCACTCCTTGAGCTCGCGGCGCGCCCGGCCCCTCATCAAGATCAACTGTGCTGCGATTCCCGACGCGCTCCTCGAGAGCGAGCTTTTCGGCTACGAGGCCGGGGCCTTTACCGACGCCAAGCACCGGAAGCTCGGCAAGTTCGAAGTGGCAAACGGCGGCACCATGTTCTTCGACGAGCTCTCGGAGATGAGCATGAACGTCCAGGCGAAGCTCCTTCGGGTTATTCAGGACGGCCGCTTCGAGCGCCTCGGCGGAAGCGATTCCATATTCGCGGATGCTCGCATCATCAGCGCTACCAACCGCAATATTCGAGACGCTATCTCCGGAGGCACCTTCCGGGAGGACCTTTTCTACCGTCTCGCGGTCATTACCATCGAAGTGCCTCCCTTGCGAGAACGGAAGGAGGACGTTCTTCCCTTGGCGGAGCATTTTCTCCGGCACTATGCAGATAGCTACCAGAGGCCCGTTCGAAGGATCGACGAGAACGTCAAGAATATTTTCTTGAGCCTCGATTGGTTGGGCAATGTCCGGGAGCTGAAGAACGTCATCGAGCGGGCGGTCATCTTCTGCGAGGGGGACACGTTGACCGCCGAGAGCCTTCCGTCTCAGTACCGGGCAACTGAAGCTCTCCCGCTGCACGACCTCAATCAGGTCTACAATAGCCTATCCCGGGAGATGATCCTCGAGGCGCTTCGAAAGGCGGACGGCAAGAAGCAGATCGCCGCGAAGATCCTGAACGTCCACCGGAAGACCCTCTACAACCGCATGAAGAGACTCGGGATCCGAGGGTAGCGCCGTGGAAGAAGCGCCAAAACGGAGGCCGGCGCTATGCTAAAGATGGAGAACATCCATCTGAGCTTCGGTCAGAATAGCGCTCTCAGGGGTGTCGACTTTCACCTGAAAGCCGGTGAGATCCACGCGCTTATTGGGGAGCACCGGGCAGGAAAGACCAGCCTGGTGCGGATTCTTTCCGGGGAGCTTCGTCCGGACCGGGGGAGCATCTATCTCGGTGACCGGCGGATTAGCTTTTCGAGCCCCACCGACGCCGTCGAAGCGGGAATCGGGATGGTGCATCAGGACCTCAATGTTATCCCCACGCTGACGCCGGTAGAGAACATCTTCGGCCGCCAGCTCCCGCGGGTCTGGGTTCGCTACCGAAGCTACGGCCGATATATCCTGGCCGCCCGGGAGCTGCTCGAACGGATGGGTCTCGGATCGATAGATCTGACCGTCGCAACCGGCAGGCTGCCGGAGGCTCAGCAGCAGATCGTGGAGCTGGCTCGGATAATGGCTCTGGACCCCAAGATTATCATCCTTGACGAGATTGCACATAGGCAAAACAAGCGAGAGATGCAGCGGATTCTCGAACTCGTCCAAGAGTACCGAAACGAGGGGAAGGGAATCATCTACATCACGGCGGACATCAACGAGGTCTTTGAGGTAGCCGATCGGGTAACCGTCTTCGCCGACGGACTCCGAAAGAGCACAAGCCTGGTAAAGGATCTCGACCGCCTCCGCCTGGTCCGAATGGCATACAACCTAGCACTCGACCAGACCGACGATGCGGTGCCCTTCGCGATGCGGCAATTGAACGAGACGGTAATACGGGACCTACCGGTCGGCGTCTTTATTTTTGACAGCGACGACCGCGTCTTTCTTGCCAACGAGGAGGCGGCCCGGCTCTGCGAAAGCTCGACGATGGAGCTGACCGGAGCTTCCCTATCCGAGGTTCTCCAGCGAAACCTCGGGACGAAGGGGCGAGAAATACACCTCGCCGTGCGGGAGAACAGTAAGAACAGCTGGGACGGGTTGCCCTTCGGGAAGGCACCCTTCGCGCGACTCCAGTCGAGCCGGATTCGGGACGAGGAGTTCATTCCGATCGGCCGGGTGCTTCTGGTGCAGGATGCGAGCCTCGATCAGGCGGTCGCCGAGTACCTTGCCCGAGCGGAAAAGATGCAATCAACCGCGGAGCTCGCCGCCGGCGTCGCCCACGAGATCAACAATCCTCTGGCTACCATCCGAAACTACGTCGAGATTCTTAAGCTGCGAAACAACGAAGCAGATACGAAGGACAAGCTGGAGCGGATTACCCGGGAGATGGACCGGATAGTCGAGATCGTCGGGTCCCTATTGAGCTTCTCGAAGGTTCGCCCCGAACAGAGAAGCACGATGGATCTCGTGGCGTTGACCCGGGAGGTGTTGACCCTCCTCGGTCACCGCTTCCGGGAGAAGCAATTGGAACTAACCACAACCCTCCCCTATTCGCCGATCTATATCTCCGCCGAGGAGAACCGGATCAAACAGGTCTTGATCAACGTGTTGGTGAACAGCATCGAAGCTACCTTAGACGGAGACACCATCGCGGTGAGGATCGAGAAAAGGGGTCCCGGGGAGGTCTGCATCTCGATCCGGGATACCGGAAGTGGCATTCCGGAAGAAATCCGGGATCAGGTCTTCTATCCCTTTTACACGACCAAGGCATCGCGAACCAACACCGGTCTCGGGCTTTCTATCTGCAAGCACATCGTCGAAGCCCATGGCGGCACCGTCGACATAGAAAGCGTCCCCGGTGCCTTTACCGAAGTGCGCATTGTTTTGCCTATGCCCCTATCCTCGGGTCTTTAGAAAGGATAGCTTCCCTTCATGCACAGAGACTCCGTGAACGACTCCCTTCGAAATATCGCGATTATTGCCCACGTAGATCATGGAAAAACAACCCTCGTCGACGCCCTCTTCCGCCAGTCGGGGGTCTTCCGGGAAGGACAGGAAGCCGCAGAACGTCTTATGGACAGTATGGATCTCGAGCGCGAGCGGGGAATCACTATCGCGGCGAAGAACGGCGCGATCCGGTGGAAAGGGGTCAAGATCAACATTCTCGATACCC
>JBKHCS010000151.1:0-6254 GCA_046541715.1 Spirochaetaceae bacterium | reverse complement strand
GAGCCCCCCGGACAGATCTGCGTACAAGTCCCGAAGATGCTCTTGGAGATCCTCAAAGGTCTCTCCCTGCGTCCAGTAATCCGGGTAATCGTCGAGGTAGCCGATCCAGTGATCATCGTGTTGCCAATAGACAATTCTGACGCTCATCTCATTTAGGATAGCTCTGATACGACACCACGTAAAGCGCCGGGGTATTACACCCCGGCCATCATGTCGTGGAGGCTTCCGCCGTTTTGCACCTTGGTGTACCCCATCTCTTCGAGGATTCGTTGTCCGTAGGCCGAACGGGCCCCGGAGGCGCAGTAGAGGATAATCTCCCGATCCTTCGGACCGAGATCCGCGGCACGGTCGGGGAGTTCGTCGAGGTTGATGTTTACCGCCCCCGGATACGCGCCCATCTCGAACTCCATCGGCGTCCGAACATCGATTACAAGCGGGCCCTCGGTAGACGCGGCCGCTTCGTTGCCGGTCCCGGCCGAGCCGGCGGTCCCGGTTCCAACATGTGCACCGGCCCGGGCCTCCAGGTCTTCCACCGACTTCTGCTCGATGGGAAACATCCCCACCTTGAGCTGCTCGAACCCGATCGCCCGGGCGTGGCGCTCGAGGGAGATGTAGCCGCCGCTTAGGTTGTAGACCTTGTCGAACCCGGCACCGGAAAGCATCCGCAGGGCGACGTGGCCCTTCTGCCCGTCGTCGCTTACCAGAAGAATCGGATGATCCGTCGGAATTCGGTCGAGGTTTTCCCGGATAAGGTTCTGACTGAGGTTATTGCTTCCCCGCAGATTCGCCTTCTTGTAGGAAATCGGGTCCCGGAGATCGATGACGATCGCCTGATCGTTGATAAGAAAGCTCTCGACGTCCTGGGCCAGAATCGACGGGCTGAACCCGCTCCGGTGGTTCTGGGCGGTAAAGGCCGCCATGTTTACCGGCCCGTTGGGACTGTTGAACGGCGGCGCGTAGGCCAGGTCCAACTCTTCAAGCTGCTCAAGGGTCATCTTCCCGGCGATGGCGGTTGCCATAACGTCGAGGCGCTTGTCGACTCCGACCCGTCCGGCGGCCTGGGCCCCGAGGACCCTGCCGTCGGCCTTGTCGAAGACTATCATCAGGCTGACCTTATCCGCTCCGGGGTAGTACGCCGTGTGACTGCTCTTGTGGACCACCACCGCGTCGGCGTCGATACCGGTGTCCCGGGCGCCCTTTAGGCTCAAGCCGGTGGAGCCGGCGACGGCCCCGAACACCTTCACAACCGAGGTTCCCATCGCCCCATTGTAGGTCCGGGTGCCCCCGAGGGCGTTTTCCGCCGCCAAGCGTCCCTGACGGTTCGCGGGACCCGCGAGGGGAATACGGACCGTCCGGTCCATTACCCGGTGCTCGATTTCGCACATGTCGCCGGCCGCGAAGATAGCTGGGTCGCTGGTCCGGAGCGCTTCGTTTACCTTTAGTCCCCCGGCGGTCCCCATCTCCAGGCCGGCTTCCTTGGCCAGAGCCAAGGTCGGGCGAACGCCGACGGAGAGTAGAACAAAGTCCGCGTCGACCTCGGAGCCGTCACTCAATACGACGTAGCCGTCTTCTATGGTGGCCAAGGAGCGTCCGAGCATCAGGTTGACGCCGTAGTCCAGAAGCTCCTTGGTAAGAAACCCGGCAAACTCGCCTTCGAGGTTCGGCATCACCTGGGGCAACATCTCCACCAGGCTGACGTGGATGCCCCGCTTCGCCAGCGCCTCGACCATCTCGAGGCCGATAAAGCCACCGCCGACGACAACGGCATGCTTCGGCTCGTATCCCGTAAGGTAGGCGTCGATCCGGTCCATGTCGTCAAGGGTCCAGAGCTGGAAGACGTGGTCCTTCTCGACCCCGGGGATCGGCGGGACGAGCGGTTTGCCGCCCTGGGCTAGGATGAGCGAATCGTAGGGATAGCTGGTTTGTGCACCCGAAATTGTGTTTTTCGCGTAGACCACCTTCTTTTCCCGGTCGATCTTGAGCGCCTCGGTGTTGGTGAACACGTCGACCCGGTACTGGTCGTGGAAGGTTTCGGGACTCGAGAGAATAAGGGACGAGCGGTACTCGATGTCTCCCCCGATGTAGTAGGGCAAACCGCAGTTTGCGAAGGATACGTCGGATCCGGCTTCCAAGATGGTTATGTGTACGTCGTTATCCAGTCGTCGGGCCCTCGCCGCCGCGGTCGCACCCGCCGCAACGCCCCCGATTATCAGTAGCTCGGACATATCGTGCTCCTGTTATGTATAGTAACTTATATATACAGAATTATCGTTTACCTGTCAAGGGCTGTTCGTAGAATTGTTCGAGGGTCGCGCCGCGGGACTCAAACCCGCTCGGTGTACTGCGCCAGGCTGAACTCCACTACCCAGGTCGCCCCGGGGGGACCGACGACACGGATACTCCCGGCAAGCTGATGCTCCGCCAGGGCCACCACCGACTGAAGCCCCATGCTTCCTTCGCTCCGGGGATCGAAGCCCTCCGGCAGACCCACACCGTTGTCCGAGACGGAGAGGCGCGCATTATCGTGTGCGTCCACCTCGAAGCCGACGCCGATGACCGGTTCCCTATCCTCGGCAGTCCGATCCGGAAAAGCGTGTTTCAGCGCGTTCGCGACTAGCTCGTTGACGATCAGGCCGCAAGGCATCGCCACATCGAGAAGCACATCCCGAGGCTCGAGGCGCAGGTCCATCCGGGGCCCGTCGCCGTCTGAGTAGCTCGCCGAGATGTGGACCGCCAACTGCGAGAGATAGTCCCGCATCTCGATCCGGGAGAGGTCGTTCGACTGGTAGAGCTTCTCGTGGACCAGGGACATCGCGTAGATCCGATTCTGCGTATCGGTAACCAGCCGTTGGAGCCGATCGTTCTCCGGGTCCCTCGCGGCTTGAACCGAGAGCATCGAGGCGATGACCTGCATGTTGTTCTTGGTACGGTGATAGAGCTCTCGCAAGAGGGTCTCCCTCTGGGAGAAGGCCTCCTTAAGCCGGGCGTTCATTGCGTTAATCGAGTGGACGATTTCGTCGATTTCGTCGGGGACGTGGAGCTTGCCGGCTAGGTGCTCCAGTGAGAGGATCCCGGTGTCACCCGGCCGGGGATCGATTCTATGGACGAAACGGGCGGTCTTTTTGAGATGGCGGACGATGGAGACTTGCACGATAACCAAGACGAGAAAGGCGACGGCGAATACCTGTCCGGCGCTGGAAGCCACAATCATCGGCAGCCTATCCGAGATTCGTCGCCGGATGCCCCCCGGGTCCGCCTGCACCAGAAGGGTGCCCAGGTGCCGTGACCGTCCGTCGTGTTCGAATCTCAAGGGATAGCTCCGGCCGACACTCGATCCCTCAACCTTCTCGCCTAAAGCTACAACGACGACACTCTCTTCTCCCCTCTGCTCTCGAACCTCCACATAGGACAGGTGGGGGAGGAGGGCGATGCCCTCGGCGATAAGGCGCGTCTGCTCCACGTCGAAGTTGAAGACGCTCAGAGACAGGGGTGGAAGGTAGCTGCTCTCGATAGTATCGAACGTCGACTCCAGAGCATCGAGCTCTCCCCGGTAACGGGCGAAAAACTCAAGGGATACCGCGACGGCGGTAAGAAGCGCCCCGAGAATCAGTACCGAGAGAAACTGCTTGACGGCAAGGACGGAAAGATTCTTCATGCGGTCTTTTTCTGCTACCGGGTATCGAGGGCTCGCTCGTAGGCTGCGAGAGAAAAATCGTACCCCGGGTGTTCCGGATTCAGAGCCCGGGAGAAGAGAGCAAAGTCGATTGCGTTTAAGGACCGGTAGAGCAACAGGTGACGCGCCGCAGTCGCCTCGGTGGTAAGGTGGACACCTAGGCGAATCTCGGCACCGACCTCCGAAGCAAAATCGTAGCCCTGGATGTAGTCATAGAGGTAAACCAGCACCTCGGCGTAGCTCAAGAGGGAGCTCGCCACCGTAGCAGTAAGGACTCCGTCTTCTACCGCTCGGAGTCCCGGAGGAGAGAGATCGAGCCCCCCGAGGAGCAGGTCGCCGTTCGGATCCCTTCCGGCTTCCCTCGCCGCGTCGGCCGCACCGATGGCGAGTTGGTCGCTTGCGGCCCAGATAACCGAGAGCTCGGGGTACCGGGCAAGTAGCCCGGCGGCAACCCGCCGTCCCTCGGCCTGGGTCCATTGGGTAGGCACCACCTGGGTAAGCAGCCCCCGGGGCTCTTCCTCTACGGCCTGGACCAAACCGGCCGCCCGGAGCTCGGAGCCGAACCAGGTCGGATCGCCTCCGATCCCCGCCACATGGACGTTTCCGCGGCTATCGAAAAGCCCGGCTTCGAGGGCTCCGGATAGTAGAATCCGTCCGAGCTCGTATCCCTTTTCCTTTTCGTCTTGATAGAAGTATCCAACCCAGGAGCCAAAGACCTCCCGCGGGGCGCCCCCGACTCGGCGTAGCTCCGATTCGAAGAGGGGGCCCTGAATGAACACCGGAATGCCCCGACGATCCGTAGCCCGGAGAAGGGGTTCAGTCTGGCCAAAAGCAACGGAAAAGATGGCGCCGTCGATCTCCCGGGTGCTCCGGAGAATTTCGAGCCCTTCGGTATGCTTGGCGAATCGGTCCTCCACGTCGAACTCGTAGCCGAGAAGCTCGACGCCCAGGTCCTCCGCTGCGGCGTTAAGAACGGCGTAAACCTGGGGCCAGTATGTATTATCCGCCGTGGTCGGGGTAAAGATGATTATCCGGGTATCCCGCTGTTCTTGCGGGTAAACGGCCGGCGGTGCTGCGAGAACAAAAACAACGAGCAGAGCCGCTGTGGATAGATGGTGGATAAACCGCACATGTAGAATCATAAGGAAGATCGGAGTCCGCGACAACCGGACATTTGTAGTAGGCTGTTGGGAAATGGCGCCGGAACCAGCGGGAAAGCCTTCGATTCTTCTTCTAGCCCTTGTCGTCGAGCTCGGCCTCGGGGCGATCGCCTTGGCGGTCGGCGGCTTCCCCGGCCAACGTGGCCCCCTGGGGCTTCTGCCGAGCGCGGCCCTCGGTGCCGTTGCCGCGGCGCCGCCCCTTCTCGCGGTCTACGCGATGGGCCGTTCCCCACGGCCGGCGTTCCGGGAGCTCTTGCGTATCAGCCGGAACTTCGTACGGGACTACCTCTCGCCGATCTCCCTCCCGGCGATCGTTCTGCTGTCCGTCGCTGCGGGCCTCGGGGAGGAGCTTCTCTTCCGGGGATTGATCCAGCGCGTGCTATCGGAGCGTCTTGGGTTGGCTGCCGCCCTCGTTGCGACCTCCGCGGTCTTTGCCCTCCTCCACGCCGTCACCCGGGCCTACGCCTTCTACGCCTTCCTCCTGAGCCTCTACCTCGGCGTCCTCTTCGCGGCGACAGGGAACATCGCCGTGCCCATCGTGACCCACGCCGTCTACGACGCGGTTCTCCTCTACGTGCTCGACCGCGACGAGCGCTCCACGTAGGCCAGAAGATCGTTCCAGAGCAGCTCACCGAGAGATGCGCGGTCCACCATCAGATGCGCCGGTCGGCCGGTACTCTCCGGCGCCGGTATCAGCCGGGCCCCGGGCAACAAGCCATCCCGGACCAGGCGCCGGATACCCGGGGGATGGACTAACTCGTCCTCCGGATCCAGATAGATCCGCATCGGAAGGCGCAGGGGTGCGGCTTCGGGGGCCGGTCCGGAGAGCCCACTGCGGAACTCAGCAAGAAGGTGGTAGAGGACCCGGTAGGCGCCGAGGGGCAGAAAGTGATAGATACGATCCCGGGGCCGGGAGAAACTCGGCACGGGGACCCACCCCGGTAGCCGGCGTGCCGGCACCTCGAGAAGCCTCGCCCGCCGCCGGAGCGCCAGGGCCGGCGCGAGAAGAATGGCGTCGTCGAAGACTGCGGCGCCGCGGTGCGCCGGGGCCGGTCGCCGTACCAGCGCGGTCAGAACCACCAGAGCACCAAGGGAGTTCCCGACGAAGCGGCTCCGGGACACCGAAAAGCGCTCCTTTGCCCGACGCACCTCCTCGACGGCTTCTTCCGCCGCCCGGAGAAACGCTCCGGCGTCACCCCGGGCCAGATCATTCGAGTTCCGGCCGGCAAGGCGGAAGCCCGCCGGTGGACTCCCGGGGCCGTGCCCCGGCATCACGCACACCCCCGTCACCGCCCCGTGGGCCCGGTGGAGCGCCGCCAGGGCCTCCATACGCTCGGGCCGCAGATTCAAACCGTGGGCGAGAAGCACGATGGATTCCGGGTCGCCGGAAGGCATCTTCCAGTCGATAAACGCCATTGGGT
>JBKHCS010000031.1:0-28977 GCA_046541715.1 Spirochaetaceae bacterium | reverse complement strand
CCGATGAACGTGTAAAAAAGCGAGCTTCCTAGAACGCCAAGATAGTAGAAAGGCGACGACGACCACGCTGGGAGATGGGCGAAGCTCATCAGGCCGCTGACCAAAAGGGCCAGGACGGTCAATGACAACGCCTTGGACAGGCAGAACTCCCTCGGTCGAAGGGGGGTCACGGATACGGCACGGAGCGTCCCCTCCTCCCGCTCGAGAAGCAGGATGGCTCCGACGAAGAAGAAACCCAGGACCGATGTGTCGGAGAACACCACCAGGCTTACCACCAGATTTCGGTAGTGCGCCGGCACGTTGAGAAGGGCGACCAGGTAGGCTCCCAGGACCACCACATAGGCAAAGTAGAACCCGTGGCGGAACTGGTAGCGGATATCGTGCTTCAGGGCCTGGAAGAATCTCACGACAGCCTCCGCCCGGTCACCCTAATGAAGATATCTTCCAGGGTGGCCTCCTGGGTGTGGATCGTTTCGACGCCGCCCTCCCCAAGGAGCGATAGGAAGTCCGGGTTGTTTCCGAGATCCACGAGCGGAAAGTCTTTCGACTTCAGGAGTCCGCCGGTGCGGTACTCGACCTTAACGGTCTTCTTGCCGTGACCGACTTTAAGCTCCCGGGGGGAGTCGACAAGAACGATACGCCCGTCGACGATAAAGGCGACTCTGTCGCAGAGGGCCTCGGCGACGTGCATGTTGTGGGTGGTCAGGAAGACGGTGGTGCCCTGCTGTTGCTTTTCCCGGATAATCTCGATGACCTTCTTGGCATTACCGGGGTCCAGCCCTGTTGTCGGCTCGTCGAGAAAGACGACTCCCGGGCTGTTCAGGAAGGCGCGGCAGAGGTTCAGCCTGGTCTTCATGCCCTTCGAAAACGCAGAGACTCTCGTGTCGCCGTCGGGGCCCAATCCGAAGACGTCGAGAAGCTCCTCCGGCCGGTTCGTCTTCCGCCGAAACAGGGACTGGAAGTACATCAGGTTCTCGAGGGCGGTGAAGCGCCCGTAGAAGTTCGGATACTCAAAAGCGACCCCGATCTCTTCGTAGTAGTCCGACCCGACCTCCCGGAGCTCCCGGCCGGCAACGAGCACGGACCCGTGGTAGCGCTTTAAGAGTCCGATCAGA
This sequence comes from Spirochaetaceae bacterium, assembly GCA_046541715.1. Lineage (GTDB taxonomy): Bacteria > Spirochaetota > Spirochaetia > DSM-27196 > PWMO01 > CAYPUT01. Next base: position 27,862 of record JBKHCS010000031.1, on the reverse strand, counting down.
ATATTCTGGGTGGTGCTCTTTCCCGCCCCGCTGGGTCCGAGAAAGCCGAAGACCTCTCCGGGGGAAACCGAAAAGCCAATGCCCTCGAGGGCCTCGGTGGAGCTCCCCGGATAGGAGAAACGCAAACCATCGACGGTAATCATCGGCTAATCCTTCAAAAGGCCCTGGGCTATCAACCGAATCAGGAGGTCGGTTATCCCGGAGAATTCTCCTGATCCGAGGTCGTCCTTGTGCAGAAGGAGAAGGTAGACGACGCGGATGACCCCGACGATCGCCGGAATCGGCTCGTCGGCGAGGTAGCCCCGCTCCTGCCAGCGCTCCAAGGTGGGCTGCAGCGCCTCGAGGTCTTCGGCGGTGTGCTCCTCTCGATAACGCGGCGGCAGAGCCTCCATCAACTTCTCGTACTCCCCGGCTTTTAGAAAGCGCATCAGGACCGGCTCGTTTTCAACGGCCCGGAGAGAACTCTTCAAGAACTCGGCAAAGGCCCCGGAGGTCGGAGGCGACAGCGCCCCAAGACGCTCCCGGGCGAGGGCCTTGAGGCGCCGCTCTTGCCTCAAGAATATCTCGTAATAGAGGACTTCCTTCGATTCGAAAAAGGTGTAGAAGCTTCCCTTCGCAATGCCCACCGCGGCGGCGACCTCCTCCACGGTAACCCGCCTGAGGCCGTGGGCCCCGAAGAGCCGCTCTCCTTCTTTGATGAGAGCTTCGCGGATTCTATCCTTTTCCGGTTCGGTAAACGCTCTCGGCATGACTTTATGACCCTAAAGTATATTCGGTCATTGATCGTGTCAAGTAACGGATCGCCGGGTTGCCCGGTACCTGTGGCTGTCATCGAGTCAGAATCGCGTTATTTTTCTTCGGCTTCCTGCAGCCTTCTTATCCAGTCAATGAAGCGAGTATGGAACTCATCGAACCGCTCCGCAACCGAAACCGCACTTTCCGACACCTCACGAACACGGTCTGCCCGCAATCGTGACTTGTACGTATTTCGAAATCGGTGGCGAAAGCGTCGAAGCTCGTCGAGATCCTCGGCGAACTCGGGTGAGATCAGTGCAGGTCGGATTCCCGGGACTTCAATACGCATGCGATCAACGAGTTCCCGGTGCCATGAAGCATTATCCAGGTTATTCTCGAAATGTTTGGCGACCCGCAAGAAGTAGCCTTCGAATGCCGTGTAGAGATTATGAATCAGAAAGGCCAGTGCTATAGTTGCCATTTCAACATCCGGAGATTGTGTAGCCCGGGATCGCATATCCGTGTGACGAGAAGCACTCTGGACAATGAACTGGTAGTCGTCCTCAAGCTGCCCCTGAAGCAGGCGTAGCGCTTCGCTATCGCTCATACAAGACGACCCCGCTCGTGGTAATTGAACGAATCATCGATTCGTCCTGATCGTCCAGTTCGACCCAGTCGACCTTCCAGGGTGATCGCTGACTGGTTTGCCACGCGGCAAGCGATCCACCCTCGACCGCCAGGTCGATGTCGGAGGATTCCCGAAACCGCAGCCGCTCGTCAAACGTCGATCCGAAGCCCCAGATTCGTCGGACTGTCGGGTCAGCCGCCACGATTGCCTGGACGAGCTCCTTCGCATGTGCTCGTGCGGCCGCCCGCCGTTCTTCGAGCCAGGCCTTCCGCTGCGCATCTTTCTTGAGTCTGCGCTGTGCCGCATAATGAATCTGTTCGGCGGTCCACTCCACGGGACCAGTGTAGTTCCCGCTCCCGCAAGGGGTCAATCGGCACCTTCTACCGTGGAAGCATTCCGGGTTCAGTATCGACGACAGCGTTCGCATCCTCCACGAGTCCGCCCGGGAAAGCCCGGCGGAGTACATAGCGCGGCCGCCGATCTGACCCACCACATTCCGCCGAAAGGCTCGCAGCCCATCCGGCGCTCCGGCGTCTATGCCTCTCCGACGAAAGGACGGTGGCACGAGATGCCGTCGATGCGCGCAAAGGTCTGCGAGGTCGACAAGATGGGGCGGGCCCACCGGGATTAAATCACGATCACCGCAACTGACTGCTTTCTCGGCCTCGCCCCTCGGGACAAGTGTGTCTGTCTCCCGGCACAAACGGTTGCCTGTCACCCCGGGTTTATCCAATCCGTGCGTGAACGCTCTCATATGGACGGCGACCGCTGCGCCGGCTCCGCCCGAACCGTGATCGTCGCTGTGTTTTGGGTCGAATCCCTCTCTGGGAAGCTGTTTGGCGGTTGCGCCGGGAGATCACTTTTCCTATTGCTCATTCACCTTCCCCGATTCTCGAGCAATTGACTCGTGTTCATCAGCCGATTATTCTTGAGGAATGAGAGAAGAATCGGTCGGAATAATTGGCGTAGGGCGATTGGGTTCCGATGTTGCGTTTACCTTAGCGGAACGCGATCTTTGCGACATCGTGCTGTACGATAAGGAACCCGACCGTGCCGAGTATTTGGCGTCCGACCTGAGCGACACCTCCTTCGGACACGTGTATAACCGCCGGGTCATTTGGACCGATACCCTCAGAGAGCTAAGCCGCTGCAGCGTAATACTCGTCGCCGCCGGTGCCCGGGCGGAAGAGCACTCCTCTCCGGAGGCTCTCTTTCGGGAGAACCGGGGTATCGCCGAGGAGATCGCAACTACCTTCGTCGGCTCGTCGAACCTCTTCGTCGTTGCATCCGAGCCGGTCGACCTGATGACTGCTGAGCTCACCCGTCTCTTGAGGGTGCCACCCTCTCGGGTAATGGGAATCGGCGGCGTGGTGGATTCTTATCGAGTGCGCTCCGTCTTCGCCGAGGCGCTCTCTCTTAACCCCGATTTTGTGGTGAGCCAGGTTATCGGGCCCCACGGAGGCGACGCCACCGTCCTCTGGGAGTTCTCCAGCGTAAATGGTGTGTCCCTCCGGCAGCTCGCCGAGGAAGAGCTTCTCGACCGCGCCCTTTCCGAGCTGAAATCTGACACAGATGCACACCTGCGACAGATGAGCAAGACCACCAGCCGGTATACACCGGCGATGGCGTGTCTGGAGCTTCTTCGATCTCTCGTTCTCGACGACCGAAGGGTCCTTTCGGTGACGATGCAATGGCCCGGCATTCTCGGAATATCCGGGATAGCCATGAGCGTTCCCTGCGTGGTAGGTCGATTTGGCGCCGAACGTCCTATTCTCCCCTCCCTCGATGCCACGACACACGGAAAGCTAAAGGAAAGCGCTGAGACGCTCGCCGCCGTCCTGCGAGGAGTCGCATCATGAAGAAGGTCACCATATTCGGAGTCGGAAACATCGGTAACAGACTGGCGTTCTTTCTCGCCCGGAACCGGGACGTGGCCAGGATACGGCTCGTCGACGTTGACCCCAAACGCTCTCAAGGCACCTTACTGGACTTTCTCCGGTCCAACGTTGCCCTTCGGTCGAAGATTGCATTCGTGGATTACGAAGAGCCCAAAGAAATCTCACAGAGCGACGTCGTCATCGTCGCGGTGGGAGTGGAACAGCGACCGGAGGGCGGTGTTTCGATGCCGTCGAAGAGCGATCTCGACAAGATGGCACGAATCGCCGAACAGATAGGGCACTTCACGCCACAGTCGGTTATCGCGGTGCTTTCCCAGCCTGCCGAGCTCTTCTGCCAGGTGATTGCGAAAAGCGGGGGGTTTGACGCATCGAAGGTCATCGGGTTCCCGCTGCTAATCTATCGAGAGTGGTACCGCGACTATCTCGGTCGCCTGATCGGCGTGAGCAATGAGGACATTAGGATATCGACGGTGCGCACACTCCGGGGCGAGGAGCTTGTTCCGGAGCAGTGTGCGGTCGGAGGCGTCCCTCTCGAGCATTTTGTAGTCGATCCGGAGCGGTTGCGCGTCCTTCCGGATCCGGAGGTCATCCACAAACGTCTCAGGTTCCACCACTACGCTCCGGCGGCAGTCATGTCCGACGTCACCGGAGAGTTTGTCGCGAAACGACGCCAGCTTATCACGGCCATCACCAAGCATAGCGACGAGGGCGCCTTCCTTGAATCGAAGAGTGTCGTCGGTCCGAACGGCGTCGAAAGACAGATCCCGCTGGCGCTGACGCCGGAGCAATCCGAGCGCCACAACGAGTACCGGCATAGGGTTATAGAGCTGACGCGGGAGCTCGCCTGACCGACTCCATCCACATCATCCTCATGGTGCACTTCTCGCCCGGCCGGCTTTCTGCCGGTATCCGGGCCATCGCTTACGGTGACACTGCCATTTCTGCATCTCCGGTTTAAACAGGTAATTCTTACCTTGAACATCATTAATATTTTGCAATAGAGTTAGGCACTTACAGAACCAAGAGGAAGGCCATATGAAGATAATGTATGGGATGCTCATGGCGCTTACGCCTGCGGCTCTGTTTTCGATTTACGCCTTCGGCGTCCACGCCCTCGTACGGATTCTCACCGGGGTCGCGACGGCGCTGGCTGCCGAGGCGATCTATCAGAAGTTAACCGGACAGAAGATTACCATTAAGGACGGAAGCGCGGCGGTCACCGGGCTTCTGCTCTCGATGGCGGTGTCGATTTCGACCCCCGTGTACGCCCTGTCGATTTCCGTCGCCTTTGGTATTATCGCCGGAAAACAGCTCCTCGGCGGCCTCGGGAAGAACCTCTTTAACCCGGCGATGTTCGGACGCCTCTTTTACCTCTACGTGTTCCCCGATTCCATCCTGCCCTGGCGCCGACCTGTCGATCTGGCTACTGCGGCGACACCCCTGGAGATTCTCCGGGAGACCGGCCAAGCGGCGGGTGTCCCGGTTCTCGACATGTTCTTGGGGTTCATTCCTGGGTCAATCGGCGAGATATCCTCTCTTATGCTGCTGATCGGGTTCTCCTACCTCGTCTACCGGAAGTTCGTACGCTGGAGAATACCCGCAAGCGCCTTCGCAGTGGTTCTGGTGTTGGCTCTCGTGGCGGGACAGAACCCGCTGTTTCACTTCTTTGCCGGGAGCCTGATGCTGGGTGCCTGCTTTATGGCGACGGATCCCATGACTTCCCCGCGTTTTCCGAAGGGACAGATATTCTTCGGCGCCGGCGTCGGTCTTATCATCATGAGCATGCGCTGGTGGGGCTGGCAGACGCCGGGCGTGTACGAGTTTACCGAGGGTACCACCTTCGCGGTGTTGACGATGAATCTCTTCGTTCCGTATCTGAATAAGAAGTTCAAACCGGTAAAGACAGCCTAGTCCCGGCCACGCCGATACCTGGAGGTGTTCCAATGTTTGATAGTTCCCTTGTTCGATTTCTGACGCTTCTGGCGGTGATGCTCGTCGTCGGTTTCGGCCGGTACGCAATCGCTGCCGCCCGCCTCCGGAAACGGGGTGAGGAAGACGCTAAGGCGAAATCGCAGGCGAAGCAGAGCGCCAAAAAGTACTCGTTGATCGCCGCCTTTCTGTACATGGTGGCGATGGTGAGTGTAGCGGGACTCTTTATTTAGGCTACGGAAACGCACAAAGAGAAAGCGCAGGGAGGTAGACGTTGAGTAATGGGCGGCACCCCAACACCGTTGGGCTTCTGGTCCTCCTGGGGGTTCTCGTATTCGTCTGGGCCGTTTGGAAGGAATCCTACTCCCTAGGAACCATCCTGGAGGGATTGGCACTGTCCGGCCTCGCGATCTTCGTGACCAACCGCTACTTGCTCAAAGCGCGCTACGAACAGATATTCCGGCTCAATCCGTTGACCGCCCTGCGCTACGTTCTTGTGCTCCTACGCGAGATCTTCAAATCCGGCGTCCACGCGATGCACGTGACCCTGACGGGGCGAATAGATGTCGGAGTCGTCGATCTCCCGAGTAACATAACCGATCCCTTCCGGGGCGTACTTGTGGCAAACGCGATAACCCTGACGCCGGGCACCGTCACGATCGACCACAAGCAGGGCTCGTTTAAGGTTATCTGGATCGAGTGCCTTACCACGGACCCGGAAGAAGCCGCCGAGATGATAAAGGGGAGCTTCGAGCGGGTCTTCGAGCCCCGGAGCGCCCAAAAGGGCGGTAGACGCAAAGACCCAGAGGGGACCAAGGCGTGATCTCCGGGTTCTCCTTTTTCGCGCTGTCGCTGATCGGAGTCTCGACGATCGGTAGCCTCGTGCGGGTGGTGGTCGGCCCCTCTATCTGGGACCGCCTTCTCGGCATCGGGCTGAGCGCGAGTAAGATTACCCTCGCGGTTATCATCGTCGCCCTGGCCTTCGACGAGAGCTACATCCTCGATCTCGCCCTGCTCTTCTCCATCCTCGGCTTTCTGGTCACCGTCCTCCTCGCCCGCTTCGTCGAGCGCCGGGGTGTCCTGGAGGGGAGGAGCGAATGAGCCTTGGGACGATTCTTGGACAGTCGGTCATTCTCTTCGGCCTGCTTATCACCGGCTTCGGTGTCTACACGGTCCTGCGCCTCGACAACTTCTACGCCCGAATGGTCGTTACCTCGAAGGTAGAGGCCATGGGCTTCGTTACGGTCGTGTTGGGGGCGATGATCCTAAGCGGCCTTTCCGCCGGGACGCTGAAGCTCTTAACCATTCTCGTCTTCGAATTGCTTACCGTCTCGGTCAGCGCTCACGCAATCGCCCGGTCGGCCTGGGTGAGCGGCTACCGGGTACGCACGGTTACCACCCGGGAGAAGACCGATGATTGAGGTCGCGACCCTGCTGCTGATGGGGGTATTCGGCTTCCTCGTCATCCACAGCAACTTGTTGCGCCTCTCTATTATCTACCTTACGGTCTTCTCGTTGCTCTCGAGCTTTCTCTATCTGCTCTTTTCGGCTCCCGAGCTTGCGATCGCCGAGGCAGCAATCGGGAGCGGGCTCGTGACACTCCTCTTCTTAGCGGCGCTGAAGCGCAACCGCGTCTACACGGTCGCCGTTGTAAGCGCCAAGCACCGAGATTACTTGAGCGACCTCTATCTGAACCACGTCGAACGGAGCAAGGCGCTGACCGAAATCCGCAACTTCTTTATCCGGCGGGAGTACGAGCTCCAGACCGTCTTTGTCTCCGAGGCGCTTCCCGACGCGCTACGGAATCCGGCGTACGACCTCGTGGTCGCCGAGGATGACGACGGTTTCGCAACCTACACCGACGACGAGAGCTACCTGATCCTCGAGCTCGAGCTGATGTTTCAGATGCACGGCACCGACTCGGCGATAAGATTTGTTCGCTATTCACCGGAGGGCGTCGTATGAGGATGATCGCCTCGGGCGTTTTCGTGGTGATGGTGTTTCTCTTGGTTACCGCCGTTACCGCCACCAACCGGGTGGAGCTCGATCCGCTGATGCGGGACTACATCGTCGAGAACTTCGAGGAGGACACCCACGCGAAAAACGCAGTGGCGTCGATCCTGCTGAACTACCGGATGTACGACACCATGTTCGAGGCGCTTATCCTCCTCGCCGCCATCATTGGTATGAACCAGTTCCTGCCCCGGGAGAGCGATATACGGCACTACGAATCGAAACACCAGGGTAAGAAGGAGTCCGGCGGTGGATGACGCGAGGCAGGTTGTCGCCTCCGGGGAGGACTCGATCATCCTCAAGACTACCGTGGGCTTCCTCTACCCCATCATGATGCTCTTCGGTTTCTACGTAATCCTCAACGGACAGGACACCCCCGGCGGCGGCTTCCAAGGGGGCGGGGTGCTCGCGGCGATCTTCGTGGCGCGCTTCGTCGTCCACCCGGTGGACGACACCGACCGGGAGCGGCTCCATGTGATGCAGCGCACCTTTATCGCGCTTATCCTCCTGACGCCGATCGTGGTGTTGTTTACCGGCTTTGTCACGCGTTTTCCGGAGTACAACGGCGCCTACCTGACGCTGATGAACGTTCTTATCGGTCTCCAAGTGGGAGTGGAGCTCGGCGTCGCGGTGTTGCGCTTCGGATTCTTCGAGGGGGTCGGCCAGACATGGCATCTCTAAACGAAGACTACGCCGAGGAATCGGTCATCCTAAGGATAATGGTGGGGCTGCTCTACCCGTTTATCATGCTTTTCGGGTTCTCGATCATTATGAACGGGCATTACACCCCCGGGGGCGGCTTTCAGGGCGGCGGCGTGTTGGCAGCCCTCTTTGTGGCTCGGTTTGTCATCTATCCGGAGTACACCGACAGTGCCCGGGTCCACGGACTTCAGCGACTCTTCCTGACGCTCATACTCCTCGCCCCGACGGCGCTTCTCTTTACCGGTTTCGTCGCCCGGCACGAGGCGTTCCGCAGCACGTATCTAACCTTGATGGACATACTCATCGGCACCCAGGTCGGTCTGGGCCTCGGTGTGGCGATCCTGCGCTTTGGATTTTTTCACGGAGTGGGTCAGACATGGCATTTATAGAGCAGCTTCGAATCGAGGACCTCGCCGTCGCCATCTTCTTTCTCGGACTCTACGGCGCGATGAGCCAACGGAGCATCGTAAAGACAATTATGTCGGTGGGCATCATGGACATTGGTGCGATTACCTTCTTTATGATGGCCAACTTTCCGGAGGACGCCCGGCCCCCGGTCGCTCCGACTCCGGCAGAGCAGATGGCCGACCCGGTCCCCCAGGCACTTATGATTACCGCTATCGTCATCGGCGTCTCGGTTATCGCGATGTGCCTGGCGATGTACATGCGGGTCGCCTACCGTTACGGTACGGCGGACTGGAACATTCTGATTCGGCGGCTCGATCAGTAATGTCGATGCCGAGCGTACCCCTCCACTTTCTGGTTCTCACTCCGGTGGCAGTGGGGGCTGCGGGCTACTTCCTAAAGCAACGGGCGTATCACATTCTTTTGTTTCTGGTTAACGTCGTTATGGTTTTCCTTGCCGTATCGACCTTCGTCGAGGTGCGGTGGGGCGCCGACGTTACCGAGCTGATGGCCGGCTGGCCGCGGTGGATTGCCATTAAGCTCGTGGCCGACGGCTACTCCGCCCCCCTCGTCCTGCTTACGGTAGTCTTCTTCGCCGGAACCTTCCTCTTTAGCACCAAGGCCGACTACCTCGACAAGACCTTCCTCTTTCTCTTCGCCATGCTGGAGTCGTCGTTGATCGGCGTGTTCCTGAGCGGGGATCTTTTTAACATCTACGTCCTGATCGAGCTCGGGATGCTCGTCATCGCGATCCTGATTATGTACAAGCAGGAGAAGCAATCCGTATACGACGCGATGCTCTACCTGATGATGAACTTTATCGCCATGGCCTTTTTCCTTCTCGGCATCGGCTATCTCTACCGGATAACCGGCGTCCTCGACTTGGCAGCGATGCATCAGCGGCTGCCCCTTTTGGAGAACCCGAGGACGGTCATTGTCCCTTACTCCTTGATTATGACGGCGATTGCGGTCAAGGCGGCGCTCTTTCCCCTCTTTAGCTGGCTGCCCCGGGCCCACGGCGCGCCAAGCGCCCCGGCGATCGTCTCGGCGGTGCTCTCCGGGGTCCAGGTGAAAGCCGGGGTCTATCTGTTGGTGCGGATGTCCCAGGTCTTCGATGGGGTAATCGACGCGACTCCCTTTTTTCTTGCGGTCGGGTTTGTGACATCCATAGTGGGATTCCTTCTGGCGATCGCCCAGAAGGACATCAAGCTCATCCTTGCCTACCATACCGTCAGCCAGGTGGGCCTTATCGTCGTCGGACTCCACCTCGGGTCCGAGGTTGCGTTCTGGGGCGCCATGTATCACGTCATCAACCACGCGCTGTTCAAGGGCCTGCTCTTTCTTACCGCCGGTATCATTATCGAAGAGTACGGGACCCGGTCTTACGCCGAGATACGCGGAGTGCTCCGTCACATGCCGGCAATCGGAATCGGGACCCTCGCCGGAGTGCTCGGCATAACCGGAGCGCCCTTCTTCAACGGGAGCATCTCGAAGTACTTCATACAGCAGGGCCTCCAGGGGGATCTCGGAGGAATCGGACTCTTTATCATCAACCTGGGGACCACCTTGAGCTTCGCCAAGTACTCCCTGATCCTCTTCGGAAAGCCGGCTCGATCCGGACCGCCACAACGGGACCCCTGGGTGGCCGGCGTATCCCTCGCCTTCGGCCTTGCCTGCCTCGCCGGGGGACTCTTCGGGGAACTAACGGTAGCCCTGGTCTACGGACCCGAGTTTCCCGCTGCCGGGGCGCTTAGCACGGAGAAGGTCTTGACGTTCCTACTTACCCTCGGCATCGCCGTCGCCGGATACTTCCTTATCATCAGGCGCATCGGCGGCTTTCTGACGACGATCCGGCGGTTCAAGTTCAGCTTTAATCAGATTACCGTCTTTCTTACCCTCTTCTTTGTCGGCCTCCTGGGGTATACCTGGTGGTTTGCTTGACTCGGCCCCGGACGACGCCTATGATTCGCCAATGCTAAAGGAAGCACTATCCATCGAGCTGGTCACGACCCGTCTCGGTGGTCGCACCAAGCACGAGATCATAGAAGAGCTGATGGATCTGGTCTGCCGGAGTGGCAAGGTAAAGGACCGAGAGCAGGCTCTCCGGGACGTTCTTGACCACGAGGCGCAAATGTCAACGGGTATGGAGAACGGGATTGCGATTCCCCACGCAAAGACCGACGCCGTGGACGAGTTGGTCGCCTGCGTAGGCATTACCAAGCGAAAGATCGACTTCGAGAACCTCGACCGCAAGCCGTCCCGGATCTTTATCATGACGCTCTCGCCGCGGTCCGGCACCGGACCCCACGTACAGTTTCTCGCCGAGATAAGCCGACTCCTTACCGACGCCGGGACACGCAAGGCGCTGATAAAGGCAAAGAGCGACGAAGAGTTGCTTCAGATTCTGACGAAGCAGGCTATCCCGTCCCGAGCTTCCTGAGGTATCAACAAGCCTGTTGATCAGAGTGGGCTTATTGCCGGCGAAGAATGGATTTGCAGCCAAGAAAAACGATCGATCCCGGCTGTGAGATCCAATTCGTTGCATTTCTCTGCCAAGAAACGGGTTAGTCGGGTCTCGTCAACAGGCTTGTTGATACTTTCAGCACCACGCCCTTCTCCAGGTTTTCGATGAGTCGAGACCCGAACCGTGCGGCCGGGGCGCCGTCGACGACGTCGTGGTCCAAGAGCACCGTCAGGTTCAGGATTTCCCGGGGCACGACACTGTCGCCGACGACCCAGGGTTTTCGCACCACCGAGCCGAGACCGACGGCCAGGTTGTGCATCGTCCGGGGAATTATCCAGCCGGGGAAGCGGATATCCGACGCGATCGAGGTGACGATGACGGTGCCCATCGCCTCCTTGCGAGCCTTCGGGCTCCTCAGAAGGCTGCCCATAATCGCCAATCGTAGAAACTGCGGCAGGTGGTAGAAGAGCCGCGTGAGGCCCCCGGATCGCTTACGCCCAAGCTCGTAGTCTCCGGTTCCGTCGATCGCTTGAGTCGCGGCACGTCGTATTTCCGCCTCGATTTCCTCGACGGATTTCTCGTTGCACTTCCGCACAACGACCGGAAGCGGTACCGAGACCCCCTCGACGACCCGTTCGACGATGACCGCCACGTCGACATCCTCGAAAACGACACGGCGGCGCCGGCCCAGACGGACGCCGTGGACCTGTGGCATCTCTTTGACGGTATCCGCAACCGTCTTTACCACCAACGCCGTGAAGGATCCCCCGGCGCCCTCTCTCCGGAGGGCCCGGAGCCTACGCCGGGCCGCCGTCACGTCCGCCTCGAGCAGGCCTACTATCTGGTGCTTTCTGCCGCCGATTACGCCGACGTCGAAGGTACCGACTCGGGACACGGGGAATGTTTCCACCCTCATCGCCTGATTCATGCCGCATTATACGGCGATTAGCTGGTGGTGTCCGTTCTGATACACCGAATGGAGTATTCGTCGCCTTCGGCATCCTCCGTATCCTTGAGAGTACGGAGGAACACAATGGCAATACACAAGATAATCGAGGTAAGCGCACAATCGTCGACCAGCTTCGAAGACGCGGTAAAGACCGCGGTCGCCGACGCGTCCAAGTCGTTAAAGAACATCAAGAGTGTCTACGTAAAGGAGCAGCTAGCAGACGTCAACGGTTCCCAGATATCGAATTATCGAGTGATCTGCAAGATTACCTTTGAAGTAGAAGGCTAACAGACGGTCCAGTATGGAACCGTTGAAAAACGGCGTCGTTAACATTGTTCACGAAGGAAAACAGGTCCCGGAAAACGAGGTCGCGATTATCCTTACCGTTAAGCGAATCGGGAGGACGTCCGCCGCGGGCGCCCTCGATTTCGGAGGAAGCGAGTACAAACAGGCAGACGTCGAATGGTTCGAGCCGCAAAAGAAGCAGGAGGATGACAAGTACGGATGGTGGAACCTCACCTCCGGGGATTACGTCGTCGAATACAACGAGTCGGTCCACCCAGCCGAAGGCCAACGCTTCCACTTCCAGATTTGGCCCCCTGCTCTCTACAACGGAGTCACCCATCCGTCGGAGGTCATCGCATCCTCCCGGGATCCCCTCCGGTCGTCGATTCGCGTCGGAGCCGCCGGAGCCGACATAAAGGAGAACGCCCGGGTCTCGGTCGTTACTCCCCTGGGATAGTCTCCTCCGGAAGGGGTGGTCTGCGCCCTCCTCGTCTTCCGCGGTACCTGCCCGGAAGATGTGGTACTATCATCCATAATGGCGCCTCACAACATTGAGTCGGGGGCCCTCCGGGCGCTGCTCTGGAGCTCTCCCGTGGGCATAGGGATTGCCCGGAAGCGGGTTATCTACGACGCAAACGACGCCCTCTGCACTCTGATCGGCTATTCGCGGGAGGAGCTCATCGGGCTAAACGTCCGTATTCTCTACGAGTCCGAGGAAGAGTTCAGACGCATCGGAGAGATTAAGTACGCGTCGACCGGCGTCGGGGGCTGGGCGGAGGTAGAAACCCGGTGGATTACCAAGAGCGGGGACATCCTCGACATCCAAGTCTCCTCTGCCTTTCTCGATCCGAAGGAGCCGGAACGGGGCATCGCGTTCATGGCCCAGGATATTACGGAACGCAAGCGCACCGAACGGGAGTTTCTGATTCAGAACGCCCGGTGGTACGAGCTCTTTGCAAACGCTCCGGAGGGAATCGTCCTTTTAGACACCGATTTTCGCTATATCATCTCCAACGCGGAGTTTATCCGAATGTTCGGGTTCGACGACGAGGAGCTCCGCTCCGGGACCGTCTACCCCCTGCTCGTCCCGAAAGATCGAACGGACGAGGCCGATCGAGCCCTCGAGAAGCTTCGCCGGGGGGAGGTGGTGCGTTACGAGAGTACCGTCCGCCTACGACGGGACGGCAGCCCTCTAGATGTTTCGGTACTGAGCAAGCCGATTCGGATGGACGATAGCAGCATCGGGATCTACAGCATCTACCGCGATATAACTGACCGGGTGGCCGCCGAGGAGAAGCTCCGTCAATCCCTCCGGGAGAAAGAGGTGCTCCTTAAAGAGGTTCACCACCGGGTCAAAAACAACCTGAACATCATCAGCAGCCTTCTCTCTCTGCAGCAAGCGGAGTACGAATCCGGCAGCATCGAGACCCCGTTGGAGACCGCCCGTAGCCGGGTCCAATCCATGGCCATGATCCATGATCTGCTCTACCAATCCACCAACCTGGACTCTGTACCCTTCGGATCCTACCTCCGGGATCTGGTCGGTTATCTCCGGAGTGCCTTCGCGGAAGTGAGCACCCGCGTGCGCTTCGACTTGGACCTGGAGGAGGTGGGTCTCGATATCGACACGGCGATTCCCTGCGGATTGCTCTTGAACGAGATTCTCGTCAACAGCCTAAAGCACGCCTTCCCCGACGGTCGCGAGGGTACCGTATCGGTTTCGCTGCACGAGGATGGGGATGACTACGTCATCCAGGCAGGCGACGACGGCGTCGGGATCCCGGAATCGGTAGATTTCGAATCCGCCCGATCCGTCGGCCTCGAGCTGATCCGGGGCCTGTCGACCCAAGCCGGCGCTCAGCTTCGCAAAGAGCGGGGCGCCGGTACCCGCTTCACCATCCGGATTCCCCGGAAGAAACGGTCCGAATAATCCGGACTCGGCGGGAGCCTTAGAGTGCCATTCTTGATGACAAATGGCACCTTATATGGTATACTTCGGAGGTGGGACTCTCTACGAAGATCGATCGAGCGGGCCGGCTGGTAATCCCGAAGGAGCTGAGGGACTTGTACGGCCTGGATGAGGGAACCGAAGTCGAGCTGGTCGCCGTGCCCGACGGCATCACCCTCATCCCGGCACGAGCAGAGCGAAGGATCGTCCGTCGCGGAAGGGTAGTCGCCATAGACACCGGCGCCGGTCCGGGAACCGTAGAGACATTCGCCGTGGACCATATCCGGGAAAACCGCCTTAACCGGACCGCCGGGTTTTCGTAGTGAGGGTCGGGGTCGACACGTCGGTTATCGTCGCCGCCGTCCACGCTAACCACCCCCTGCACGGTGAGGCGTCGGCGTGGCTCGACGCAGCCTTCTCCGACCACGAAATAGTTGTAACGCATCACTCGCTTCTTGAAACCTACGCGGTGTTGACCCGATTGCCGGCCCCGTACCGATTCGCTCCGGGAGAGGCGCAGATGGTGCTCCGCGAGACCCTGCAGGACAATGCACAGCTCGCCGCCTTCGATGCACCCTCCGCCTGGGAGGCCCTCGATTCGGTCGGAAGGGTTCCCGCGGCGGGCGGCGAATCCTACGATGCCTTCATCATCTACCTGCTCTTGTCCGCCGGGGTGGAACTGATCGTCACCTACAACGTCCGGGAGCTCCGCAGACTTGGACACGGGGTGCGGATCGCCTGTCCGAAAGAGGCATAAGCATCCGCATATTGGGAGATCCTCGGGTTTTAGTGTCGGCTCTCCTCGGATACACTAAGGGCGGACTCAAGAGAAAGGGGAGGTTGATATGGCGTCGATAATGCTCTGCGTGGACTTCTCGAGACAGACTAAGAAAACGGTCGAAGCGGCAATAGACCTCGCGCGTGCCTTCGAGCTTCCGATTCATGTCGTACACGTGCGTACAGGGACCACCGGCACCAAACACGTGGTCACCTCAGAAGCATACCAGACTCTTCAGGCGAAGCAGGTGGCCGACGAGCAGCAGGCCTTTGCTACCGTCGTGTCGGCGGTGGAAGCGTCGGGACTAACGGTAACGTCCCATATGTCCCGAGGCAACACCGTCGACGTGATAGTGGGCCAGGCCCGCAAAGTCGATGCCCGCTACATCGTGATGGGATCCCACGGAACCGGGGCGATGTATCACCTCGTCGTCGGAAGCGTCGCCGGAGGCGTTCTCAAGGAGCTCGACACCCCGGTGCTCCTCGTCCCGGGACCGCGGGAAGCTTGAGGCACGAAGTCGGCGGAAACACGAGCGGAAGGGATATCCGATTCCGCTCGTTTCGCCCGCTCCCGTAATCGGCTCTCGGGCACCCAGGATAGATTCCGCCGGTTACTACAGTTTGAAAGTAACTCCCATATTCACCCCGAATCCGAGGACGGACGTATATTTGTTTTTCATCACGACGTCCATGCCGTCCACGTTGAAATTGATCTCCGACTCGTACGGCAGGTAGGAGCGCCCGAATCCTTCGACGAAGAAAGAGAGCGATTCGGAGATCGGAAAGTCGCTCCCGATGAACCCGAGAAGAAATGCTCCCGTCTCGATCTCCACGTCTTCCTCGAGATCGATCGCATCGATCTCCCCGGCGTTCTGCTTCCAGGTGGCTTCGGCGTAGACCGGAATCGCGACCCCTCCTCCTAACCCGAAATAGAAGGTCTCGACCGGAAAAATCTTTACCGCCGCGGCAACCTCGACGCTGAGGCGGGTTTCGGTAAAGTCGACGTCGTCCACGCCGGAATTCTCTGGAGTGTCGCTGTCTATCATTATTCCGGTCTGAGTGTATTTGCTCTTCGAATAGATGATATCCGTGGAGAGACGAAACCCGACTGCCGGTGCCCTCGTGTCGGCCACCCTGTCGAGCATCAGATCGACAGCGACACCTACCGACGGCCGGGTATACATCGCCGATCCCCCGACAACGCCAACGCCCACATCCGGATTGTCCATTTCGACCAGCGTGGAGGGCCACGCAGTATCGAACCCGATCGAACCTCTCGGCGAGATCCCGGTCTCCAGGGCGCCGGCGATTCCAATGGAAACCGTCAGCAAGAATACGAGGCACAGCGCCCGGCGAGCAAGATGGAACCTGTTCATAACAACCTCCATACCACGAACTTCTGGATGCCAAAAGCGTAGGCCCGGCACCGAAAGCTGTCTACCAGCTCGATTGTGGCACAATAAAGTTGGCTTCCGTGATAGTATTGCGGAGGCTTCCTATCCGGTTCTGTTCAGGGGTTTGATACCCAAGGAGCGGGCACGTGGATTACCGGGATCAGTTGCTGTTGGCGGTGCGAACGCGGATCGCTTCGAGGCGGCTCGAGCTTGGTCTTTCCCAGGAGACCCTCGCTCGAGAGGCGGGACTGCACCGAAACACCGTCGCGTACTACGAGCGCGGGATCACCGAGCCTACCCTTTGCTCCATCACTCGGATCCTGATGACCCTCGGAACTAAGGGGCTTCAGTTCGATGATAAGCGCGGCATCTCGTCTCTCGAGGTTCCCGGGAGTAGCGCTCTTCCTTTATCGATGGTATCGCGAGAGACGGCACTCGAGGTCTTCGGCGCTGCGGTCGAGTCTCGGCGCTCTGTCTTCGGCTGCTCCCAGGAATGCCTCGCGGAGCGGATGGGCTGCTCCCGGAACACCGTCGGCGAGATTGAGCGCGGCGAAGTCGATCCGAAGATTACTACAATTTTAAAGATCTTCTGTGCACTCAACGTCTCTCTTGTCACCTACCGGGAAGGAGTGCTTCGCTTCGAGTAATCAACTCGCTGTGCCTCCCGGCCGGACCGCAACCGAAGGCGCTTCTGTAGTGGCCCCTGAGTCAACGCGCCCGGCATAGGAGACCGCCCGAGAGAGGAAAGGCGATAGCGGACGGTCTCGGCCCGAAAGGTTTTATGGCCTGGCCGTGGTATATTGCCGCCGCCCACGCCAAGGGACTTTTCGTCTTTCCGTATACTATCAACCATCTTTGGCAGGTGCAGGTACTCGCCCGCTTTCAAGCCGCCGGCTACATAACCGACCGGCCCGAAGTGGTTCTGGGCTTCTTGGATCGCGTCGATATCCTGAACACGGCGAATTGACCTCAGTACGCCAAAACGCTCCCGAGCCACTTTTCCGTCTCCTCGACGCTCTCGCCCATCCTCCGGGCGTAGTCCGCCACCTGGTCCCGGCCTAAGCGGCCGACGCTCCAGTACTTGCTCTCCGGGTGGCTGTAGTAGAACCCGCTGACGCTGGCGCCGGGGATCATCATCCGGCTCTCGGTAAGGGTAATGCCGAGCTCTCCGGGCTCGAGGAGCTTCCAGATGACCTCCTTATCCCGGTGGTCCGGGCACGGGGGGTAGCCGGGGGCCGGCCGGATACCCTGGTACTGGATTTTGAGCATGCCTTCGACGTCGAGGTTCTCGTCGGGAGCATAGCCCCAGTACTCTTTCCGGACCAGCATGTGGAGGTACTCCGCGAAGGCCTCGGCGAGGCGGTCGGCGAGAATCTTTACGAGGATACTCGAATAGTCGTCGTTGTCCGCCTCGAACTCCGCGACGAGATCTTTGACCCCCTCCCCGGCGGTAACGGCGAAAGCGCCGATGTAATCCCGCTTGCCGGCCGCCGGGCCGGCGCCCTTCGGCGCGATGTAGTCGCAGAGGCTTAAGTAGTAGGGTGTCTCTTTTTTCTCCTGCTGCTGCCGGAGGGTCGGGAGCTCGGCGAGGAGGGTCCTGCGACTCTCGTCGGTGTAGATCTCGATCCGGTCGTCCTCGGTGGAGGCGGCAGGGAAGATCCCGCAGACGCCCCGGGCCCTTACCCGGTCCTCGTCGATCATGCGCCGGAGCATGGCCCGGGCGTCGGCGTAGAGCTTCCGGACCTCCTCGCCGTATTTCGGGTCCTCAAGAAGATCGGGCCACTTGCCGACGATGTCCCAGGCAACGAAGAAGTAGGCCCAGTCGATGTACTCCGCCAAGGTTGCAACCGGCACGTCGTTGAGCACCAGGCGGCCGACGTGGGCGGGAACCGGCGGCTCGTAGTCCTCCCACCCGGGGTCGAAGCGCTTCGCCCGAACCTCCTCCAACGGCAGAATCTCTCTGCTTCGGGTCTTGTCCCCCCGGGCTACCCGGACCTTCTCGTGGCCGGCGGCGATGTCTGCGATGTAGGCATCCCGGGCCTCGTTACTCAAGAGCTTGCTGACCACGCCGACGGCCCGGCTCGCGTCCTTTACGTGGACCACAGGCCCCGAGTACTCCGGGTCTATCTTTACCGCGGTGTGGATGGGGCTCGTCGTGGCGCCCCCGATCAACAGGGGAACCGTAAAGCCCTCTTTCTCCATTTGCCGGGCGTTGTAGACCATCTCGTCTAGGCTCGGGGTAATCAGACCCGAAAGCCCGACGACGTCGACCTCCCGCTCCCGGGCCTCCCGGAGAATGTCCGCCGCGGGAACCATCACCCCGAGGTCAATCACCTCGTAGTTGTTGCACTGCAGCACCACGCCGACGATGTTTTTCCCGATGTCGTGGACATCGCCCTTGACGGTGGCCATCAGCACCCGGCCCTTCGCCCGGGCCTCCCCCGTCTGCTCCGCCTCGAGGTAGGGCAAGAGGTAGTTGACCGCAGTCTTCATTACCCGGGCGCTCTTGACCACCTGGGGAAGGAACATCTTGCCGCTACCGAAGAGGTCGCCGACGACGTTCATGCCGTCCATCAGGGGGCCTTCGATAACCAGAAGCGCCTCCCCGAGCTCCTCCCGGGCAGCCTCGGTGTCTTCGTTGATGTAGGTGGTAATGCCCTTTACCAGGGCGTGGCGGATTCGCTCGGAAACGGGAGCTTCCCGCCAGGAGAGATCTTCCACCCGGGTCATTCCGCCGCCCTGGACGGTCTCGGCGAACTCGATCAGCCGGTCCGTCGCGTCGTCCCGGCGGTCGAGGAGGACGTCCTCGACCCGTTCCAAGAGCTCCGGGTCTATGTCGTCGTAGACCGCGAGCTGCCCGGCGTTGACGATACCCATGTCCATCCCGGCCTGGGTGCCGTGGTAAAGGAAGGCCGAGTGCATTGCCTCCCGGACGGCGTCGTTCCCCCGGAAGGAAAAGCTGACGTTGCTCACTCCGCCGGAGACATGGGCCCCCGGAAGGTGCTCCTTGATCCACCGGGTCGCCTCAAAGTAGTCGACGGCGTACCGGCGGTGCTCCTCGATACCGGTGGCGACGGCGAAGACGTTCGGGTCGAAGATGATGTCCTGTGGCGCGAAGCCGACCTCGTCGACGAGAATGTCGTAGCTGCGCTTGCAGATGGCGGTGCGCCGTTCTAAGGTGTCCGCCTGCCCCTCCTGGTCGAAGGCCATTACCACCACCGCGGCGCCGTACTTGCGAATCTCCCGGGCCTGCCGCCGGAAGGGCTCCTCTCCCTCCTTTAGGCTGATGGAGTTGACCACTCCCCGGCCCTGGACACACCGCAGCCCCCCTTCGATGACCTCCCACTTGCTCGAGTCGACCATAATCGGCACCCGGGAGATATCCGGCTCGGTCGCGACCAGGTTTAGAAAGGTGGTCATCGCGGCGTAACCGTCGAGCATGCCCTCGTCCATGTTAACGTCGATAACTTGGGCGCCCCCCTCGACCTGGTCCCGGGCGATATCGAGGGCCTCGGGGTACTCGCCGTTCTTGATAAGCCGGGCGAACTTCCGGCTGCCGGCGACGTTGGTCCGTTCCCCGACGTTTATGAACCCCCGGGTCTCGTCCATTACCAACGGCTCGAGCCCCGAGAGCCGGGTGTAGGCAGGCACGTCGGGGATCGACCTGGGCCTGCCTTCGGACACCGCCTCGGCGATGGCTGCCAGGTGGGCCGGCGTGGTCCCGCAGCACCCCCCGATAATGTTGACCAATCCGTCCTTCGCGTAGCCGCCTATAATCTTCGCCATGAACTCCGGGCTGTGATCGTACTCTCCGAGCTCGTTGGGAAGCCCCGCGTTCGGGTGGGCGCTCACCGGGTACGGAGCTACCGCGGCGATGGCTGCGACGTGGTCCCGGAGCTGATCGGCTCCTAAGGCGCAGTTCAGGCCGACGCTAAAGGGCTCGGCGTGGGCAACGGAATAGAAGAAGGCTTCCGGAGTCTGCCCGGTCAGGGTCCGCCCGCTGGCGTCGGTGATCGTACCGGAGATCATAATCGGCACCCGCTCTCCGGTCTCTTCGAAGAGGGTCAGGAGGGCGTAGATGGCCGCCTTGGCGTTGAGGGTGTCGAAGATGGTCTCGATCAAGAGAAGATCCGTCCCGCCGTCGATAAGGCCCCGGGCCGCGAGGGCGTAGGTGGAGGCGAGCTCCTCGAAGGTTACGTTCCGCTTGCCGGGGTCGTTGACGTCCGGAGAGATCGATAGCGTCCGGTTCGTCGGCCCCAGGACCCCGGTAACGAACTTCGGTGCCCCGAGGCGGGCAGCCGCGTCGTCCGCTGCGGCCCGGGCCACCCGGGCACCCTGCAGATTCAGTTCGTACACAATCTTCTCGAGGCCGTAGTCGCTCTGGCTGATGGTTGTCGCGTTGAAGGTGTTGGTCTCGATAATGTCCGCCCCGGCGTCGATCATCTGGGTGTGGACCTCGTAGATCATGTCCGGCCGGGTCAGGACCAGGAGGTCGTTGTCCCCCTGAAGCGGCTTCTCCGCCGTCGCGACCACCGAGAGTGCTCCCTCGAGGTCGAAGAGCTCGGGGTGTCCCTCCCCGGAACCCCGGGCACCGAGGGCCCGGCGTGCCTCTTCGAGGCGGCGGCCCCGAAAGTCTTCTTCGTCGGGCCCCAGGTCCTGGATCATGGTCCCCATGGCCCCGTCTAAGAGGACAACGCGCTCGGTAAGGAGCCCCCGGAGAGCCTCGATTCGCTGACGTCGATTCATAGACGGTTACTATACTAAATCCGGGCGGTGGGGTCTTGGCGGGAGCCTCAGAGCCACTTCTTTCGGCGGAAGTAGAATACCATCCCGACCGCCACAATGGTCATCAGCAACAGGGCCGCTGGATAGCCGAATCGCCAGTCCAGCTCCGGCATGTTCCAGGGCGATACCTCGGGGTTGAAGTTCATACCGTAGATGCCCGCGATAAAGGTCAGCGGAATAAAGATGGTTGCGATGATGGTAAGGACCTTCATCACCTTGTTCATTCCGTTGCCGACGCTCGACATGTAGAGGTCCATCAATCCGGTCACCAGATCCCGGTAGCTCTCGACGGCGTCTATCACTTGGATCGTGTGGTCGTAGAGGTCCCGGAGATAGAGGCGGGTGTCTTTTACGAAAAGCTTCGCGTCGGTCCGCTCGATCGAGCTGATCGCCTCGCGCAAGGGCCAGATGGCTCGGCGAATGCCGATCATTTCGGTTTTGAGACCGTGAATGACCGCCGGGGATGCGCTATCGTCTTGCCGGATCACCAGGGATTCTTCGAGTTCTTCGATACGCTCCCCAAGGTGTTCGAGAATGACAAAGTATCCGTCCACGATGGCGTCAACGAGGGCGTACGCCAGATAGTCCGCCCCCGCTCGACGGATTCGCCCCTTGTCCCCGAAAATTCGTTCCCGCACGGGATCGAACACATCGCCGGCCCGCTCCTGGAACGATATAACAAACCCTTCTCCGAGGATAAGGCTGACTTGCTCGGAAGAAAGCTTTCCGTCGGTGGGGTCTACGTAGAGCATCCGGAGAATGATGGAGACATAGTGGTCGTAGAACTCGGCCTTCGGGCGCTGCTGCGTGTTAAGGACGTCTTCGAGGACGAGAGGATGGACGCCAAAAACGTCTCCCACGGCCCGAACCACTTCGGTGTCGTGCAATCCGTCGATGTTGAGCCAGGTTACCGACGGCCGCTCCTTGTATTCGAGAGCCTCCGCGACGGTCTCTATCGGAATCCTCACCGACCGAGAGGCGTCGTATTCGATGACCGTCAACGTGACTGCCTCTTCCTTCCGCTCCCCGAGATACTCGAGACTTCCCGGGGGCATCCCCGGTTTGGTTCGTCTTCGGCCGATGCGCATGGCCATAGTCTACCACGCGTGCGCCGGTGTTGCCCCGCCGGAGGAAAACGCGTCATATTCGTTCCATGCCGAACGCGAAGAGTCGCTTTTCTGCGGCGCGATTTGTCATGATTCTAGCGCTGTTTCTTCTGCTCCCGGCAGTAGCGGCGGTAGCCGCCGAGACGGGGCACGATTTCGAGCATCGTATGACCGTCCTGGCTTTGGAGATCGGCATCGTTCTCTTTGCCGGCTACCTCGGCGCGCGGGTCGCTCGGAGAATCGGAGTGCCGATTATCCTCGGGGAGGTCGTCGCGGGAATCTTGATCGGCCCCTACCTTCTCGGGAGTATGACTCTACCCGGATTCCCAGAGGGCCTGTTCCCCTTGGTCGACAACGCCCTCTCGATTTCGCCGGAACTCTACGGCTTTGCCGTCGTCGCCTCCGTGGTGCTCCTCTTCCTGATGGGTCTCCAGACGGATCTACGCCTCTTCTTGCGGTTCGCCCTCGCCGGGAGCGTTGTGGGACTAAGCGGCGCGGCTGTGTCGGTGGCCGCCGGGTTATCGGTAGGCGCCCTCATGCTCGGGGTACCGCTGTCGGACCCCCGGGTCCTCTTCCTCGGAGTGGTGGCTATCGCAACCTCGGTTGATATTACCGGACGAATCTTGAGCGAACGGAAAAAGATGGCAAGCCCGGAGGGGGTTACCATCCTCTCCGCCTCGGTCATCGAGGATGTGGTGGGGATCACCTTCCTCGCGATAATCATAGGTATCGACGCCCTCCAGGAGACATCGGGTGGTACCGCGGTGTGGCGGGAGATAACGGCCATAGCCGGCCGGGCCCTTGCGGTCTGGCTCGGATTCACTACGCTGGGAATTCTCTTCTCCCGGCAGATCAGCCGGGCGCTCAAGAGCGTAAAGAACCCCGCGCAGATCGCCGTTCTCGCCCTGGGGCTCGCTTTTGTCCTGGCGGGCCTCTTCGAGACCGCGGGCCTGGCAATGATTATCGGCGCCTACGTCACCGGGCTCTCCCTGGCGAACACCGACATCGCCTACGTTGTCCAAGAGAAGATCGAAACGGTCCATCAGTTCTTCGACCCGATCTTCTTTACGGTAACCGGAATGCTGGTCAACGTCTTCGTTCTCGCGTCCGGGGAGATCGCACTCTACGGCCTGCTCTTCGGTCTCTTTGCCCTCGGGAGCAAGGTAATCGGATGCGGGCTCCCCTCGTTGGCCCTGGGATTCAACCGGGCAGGGGCTACCCGGATCGCCGCTGGGATGATTCCCCGGGGAGAAGTCGCCCTGGTCATCGCTTCGATCGGCCTCGCTTCGGGCATTCTCGACGACCGGACCTTCGGCGTCGCCATCTTTATGACGCTCTTTACCACCCTCGTCGGTCCTCCGGTCTTCAACCGTCTGTTGAGGCACGACGTTCGGACCACCCGGAAAGAGATTGTCGACGAAGCTACGGTTACCACGTACTTCGAGTTCGGCTCCGAAGAGCTTACCAGGTTCCTCCTGACGGATGTGATCGGGATGATGCGAGAGGAGGAGTTCTTCGTAAACGCCTCCGAAGGAGCGGAGCACAAGATCTACCACATGCGGAAAGACCAGGTGTTTATCGCGATGAGCACAACGCAGACGGCACTGCACTTCGTAAGCCGTCCTGACTACGTGTCGCTTATCAATAACCTGGTCTACGAGGCGGTTGTGAGCCTCCAGCAGAAGGTCGCCCACATCCGCAGCGTCGCGAAACCAACGGAGCTCCGGCGGGCGGCAGCGGCGGCGGTAGACTCGTCGAACCGGGCAGTCGTGGACTGGCAGCGTTACCTTCCGATCGAATGCATTCACCTTTCGATGGAGGCAAGGACGAAAGAAGAAGTGATTACCGAGCTGGTCACCTCCCTTGCGATCGCCGGGCGGATTACGGACACTCAGGAGGTACTCGACGCAGTCCTCGAGCGAGAGAAAACGATGAGCACCGGCATGCAGCACGGCGTCGCGATCCCCCACGGCAGGTCCGACTCGGTGGTCCAACTCTCGGTGGCGCTGGGGCTCCTCCCGAGGGGTGTCGATTTCGATTCCCTCGACGGAAAGCCGACCCAGGTCGTGTTTCTCGAAGTCTCTCCCAAGGAGAATCCCGGACCTCACCTCCAAGTCTTGGCGGCGATTACCGCGATAGCCGGAAACGATGAGGCCCGGGAGCGCATGCTCCACATACGATCCCGGCGGGAGCTTCTGGAGTTTATGAGCGCCCAGAGCGCCTACCGTGCGACCCGCCGGTCGACGAGCTCCTGATAGAGCTCGAGGGTCTTCTCTGCGATTGCGTCCCAGCTAAAATGCTCCGCGGCGCGCTTTCGCCCGGCGGCACCCATACGCGCGGCAAGAACGGGATCTCCGGCAATACGGTTGATCGCCGCCGCGAGGCCCCGGGAGAAGGACTCGGGGTCCGTAGGAAAGAAGGTCCCCGGCTCGAGCGTCAAGTCCACGAGAAGCCCGGTCTCCCCGGGCACCACGACTTCCGGAATGCCCCCAACCCGGGAGGCGACCACCGGCGTCTCGCAGGCCATCGCCTCGAGGTTGATGATGCCGAAGGGCTCGTAGACCGAGGGACAGCAGAATACCGTCGCGTGGGAATAGAACTGGATCACCTCGTTACGGCTTACCATCTCGTCGACCCAGATAATGCCCTTCCGGCGTTCCCGGGCCGCGGAGATGTGCTCCTCCATCTCCCGGGCGATGTGCTCCGTATCCGGCGCCCCGGCCAAGAGCACGACCTGCACCTCGGGGTCGATGTCGCCGATAGCATCGACAAGGTGGATAATGCCCTTCTGCCGGGTGATGCGCCCGACAAAGAGGACGTAGGGTCTCTTCGGGTCCACACCCCGGCGCTCGAGGGCGTCGGTGGCCTCCACCGGCCGGTACTCCCCGAGGTCGATGCCGTTGTGGATAATGTGGGTCTTCCCCTCGGCGTCGCCGAAGTGCTCGAAGATATCGTTTCTGGTTTCCCGGGACACTGCGATAACCGCGTCGGCCCCCCCGATCGCGGTCCGCTCCATCCAACTGCTCAGATGGTACGCCGAGCCGAGCTGTTCCGCCTTCCAGGGGCGCAAGGGCTCCAAGGAGTGGGTCGTCAACAAGAAAGGGATGTCCCAGAGTTTGGCGGCGAGAAGCCCTCCCATCTGGGTGTACCAGGTGTGGCAGTGAACGACGTCGGCGTCGATGGTGTCCTTGGCCATCGCAAGGCTCTGCGAGAAGGCGCCCAACGCCCCGGTAAAACGCGGGTCGGTATTCCGCTTCATCTCCCCCCAGGGAGCGTACCCTCGGACCGTCACGTTGCCGTCGGTGTAGTCCTGATCCCCGAAACAGCGCACTTCCACCGGCACCAATCGGGAAAGCGCCTTGCTCAAGTACTCGACGTGGACCCCGGCCCCGCCGTAGACGTTTGGAGGGTATTCGTTGGTAAGGAGCAGGACTTTGTTGACCGTCATGGAATCAATAATACGCGGAGGTTCGGTCTTCTTACCACCGGCCGGCGACAATCGTGCAGGACTCCGCCGTTAAGGGTATATTTATCGTATAGGCTGAAATAATGCGTAGATACCGTGAAGACTCCCGCCGCCGTCGACCGGCACCGGCGCTGATAATTGGTTCCGCCCTTTTCTACATCTCGATCTACGTCGGAGGACGCTTCGTACTTGCGCGTAGACTCGTCGGACTATCGGTTCCCATTCGAACCGTCCTGATGGAATCGCTGGTTGCCCTCGCCATTCTATCCCTTGGCGCCCTACTCTATCGGCTTCTGCCGATTCTCGGCGCCGCCGTGCTTTTTGTGCTGGGCTTCGGGCACATCGTCAATATGGAGATGGTATCCTCCCTCCAGTCGGTCCTCCGTCTTCAGGAGCTTAGCTTCGGCGTTGGACACGCCTTTTTCCAGGGGAGCATCTCGCGCCCCATATTCCTTTGGTACGGCATCGTCCTCGGTGTGGCCACGCTCCTGGTTATCGCAACCTGGTATCGGTGTCCTCTCCCGCCTGGGCGTACCTTGGTCGTTTCGACCGTAGCCTTATTCGGAATCCTTGCTGCCTCGACCCCTATTCTCGTCCGGGGTCACGCCGGACAGCGATGGGAGGTATCGAGCCTTCTCTGGGCCACGGCCGCTCAAACGGCCGAGGCGCTTGTCTCCTCGGGAGGGGCCGGATCCGCGGTCTCCTCTCCCCCTGACTCCCCGACTCACGGCGCTCCGGCGTCCTCCGGTGCGGCTGAAGTATCGCAAGATACGACGGCTGCCCTCCGGCGAGACTACAATGTTCTCATTCTGATTCTCGAAGGGATGGCCGGGCCCTACGTTCGACAAGTTCAAGAGGCAACCGGTGTCGATTACCCCGTGGTGATGGAGAAGCTCAGCGACTTCGCCGAAGAGGCCGTCGTCGTCCCGAACGTCGTGTCTCATAACCGGCAGACCATCCGGGGGCTCTATCCGATCTTGACCGGCGACTATCCGGAGTTCACCCTGACCACTCCCCGGGCGTATCAATACATGGCGCTTCCGACGGAGGAGAAGCCGACCGCCCTGCCCTATTTGTTGACGGCTGCGGGTTACCAAACCGTGTTCCTCCAGGCGGCGGAGCTCACCTACATGTCGAAAGACTATTTTATGAAGTCCGTGGGTTTCGAGCGCGTCCTCGGGTCCGAATATTTTGATCAACAGTATATCGATTTCGGTTGGGGGCCCGACGACCAGGCGTTCTTTGAGGGTGCCTTCGAGATGATCGAATCCCTCGATACGGACGAACGACCGTGGCTTCTTACGCTTTTGAATGTCGGGACCCACCACCCTTACGCCGTACCGGAAGAGATGCTCGACGAGTATCCGAGCGAGCGGATAGCGGCGGTCCACCTTCTCGACGACGTATTGGGAGAGTTTCTGACCGACTTGGAAGATGAGGGCTACCTGGAGGACACCGTCGTCGTCGTAACGTCCGACGAATCCCACGGCGTCGTCCGTCAACCCTTCGGGCGTTACTGGCCCGTGGCCGTCGTCCGGACTCCGGAAACCGAAGCTTCGATCAACGGTGCCCGATACGGGTTGATCGACGTTCCCTGGACCATCCTGGATTTCCTTGGGCTCTCGGAAGAGGGGGAGCTGATTCACCGCCGGAGCATGCTCGAGCCTCCTGAGGAGGACCAACGCCCTCTACTATTCGAGCGGTTCGCATCCCCGCACCCCGGAGTGGTCTACGAGCTCCTCGGGAACGATCGGGTAAAGATCTATCGTCCCGAGGACGGAGCTCTCTACGCGGCGCATTACGATGTGGAAGTCCCTCCTCCGGATACCGCAGAGCGGATCGTAACTCAGATCGAGGAGTGGCGGCGGGAAGCATCAGGTTACCTCGACGTACCCGCCGATTCCGGTGACGCGTACGTGCTGATAGAGAACGGAGAGTACGAGATCGCTGCCGGAGAAGCAGAGAGACTTACCTCCGGGCAGTATCTCGATTTTCCCGAAGACTCCGGCGCCACGGTAGAGATCGTAGCCGAGGTAAGGGGGAGCGCGGAAAACACTTCCGGTGAGCTCGTGATGGGATTGAGTTTTCTCCGGCAGGGGGAGGATATCGGGTTTCCGGAACTCCGCCTTCCGGCTCTGAGCCACGGGGAG
Source organism: Spirochaetaceae bacterium (assembly GCA_046541715.1). Taxonomy (GTDB): domain Bacteria; phylum Spirochaetota; class Spirochaetia; order DSM-27196; family PWMO01; genus CAYPUT01. The sequence goes on along the minus strand of JBKHCS010000031.1, from coordinate 228 downwards.
CGCCTTGAGTATTCGGCGAGCTTCAACACCGAGGAATCGGTCGACCGGGTATCGGCCGTCCTTACCGCCACGAACACCCAGGCGGAGGAGGTTGCAAACCTGAATGTCCGCCGAGTCACCGTCATTCTCGGTCTGGAAGAAGTCGAAGAAGCCCCGGAAGGCTATCGGGAAAACCGAGGGGTAGTTGCCGACGTCGACTAAGACTCGTCAGTCAGGGTCAGAACCGCG
>JBKHCS010000030.1:0-29066 GCA_046541715.1 Spirochaetaceae bacterium | reverse complement strand
GTCCGCCTCCGCATGGCCACCACCACCAGTACCGAAAACAGCGGCCTCCTGGCGGAGCTCCTTCCCCCCTTCGAAGAGGCCAACAACGTAGTGGTCGACGTGATCGCGGTCGGCACCGGGCAGGCGCTCGAGCTCGGCAGAAACGGAGACGTCGATGTCGTGATGGTCCACGCGCCCTCCCTGGAGGAAGAGTTCGTCGCCCAAGGCTACGGTGTCGAGCGGGTCGGCTTTATGTACAACGATTTCGTCGTCCTCGGTCCCCCTCGCGACCCGGCAGAGATTTCCGGGAGCGGCGACGTCGTCTCCGCCTTCCAACGGATCGCCGAGAGCGAGTCACTTTTTATCTCCAGGGGGGACAACAGCGGAACCCATAACAAGGAGCTGAACATTTGGGACGAAGCGGGTATCGCTCCGTCGGGCGCCTGGTACCGCGAAGCCGGCCAGGGAATGGGAGCCGTCATTACCGTTTCGGACAACGAGGAAGCATACACCCTCGCCGACCGGGGGACCTACCTCTCCTACCTGGGTGACATAGATCTAGACGTCGTCGTCGAAGGCGATCCCGTGCTCTTTAACCCCTACGCCGCGATCGTCGTGGACCCCGAACGCCACCCCCACGTAGACCACGAAACGGCCCAGGCCTTTATTGACTTCCTGGTCTCCGATGAGGGACAGTCGATCATCGGTAGCTTTACGATAGGGGGCGAACCGCTCTTTACACCGGACGCTTGATGGGGAGGTAGCGCACACAATGGGAGAAGCGCTGTGGGAGGCTCTCGGCCTGATCGCCTCCGGCGACCGGGAGCTCTTGGCGATAACCTGGAATAGCATTCGTTATTCCGTATTCTCTACGGCACTGACCTCTCTCCTCGCCATTCCCACCGGCGTCCTTCTGGCGTTTCGACGCTTCTCCGGACGCCGGGCCTTTATCTCCGTCCTGCATACCTTGATGGCCCTTCCGACCGTCATCGTGGGACTCTTGGTGTACAGCCTTCTCTCGCGTTCCGGTCCCCTTGGCGCCCTCGGAATTCTCTTTACTCCTTCGGCGATCATCGTCGGGCAGACGGTTCTCGCCTACCCGATCGTCACCTCCTTGGTCTATGGATCGGTCTACGCGATGGAAGAAGAGCTTCGTGAAACCCTTACCACCCTTGGGTGCTCCGGGCATCAAATAGTCTGGAAGACCCTACTCGAAGCGAGGGTAGCCGTCGCCACGGCGGTGCTTTCGGGTTTTGGGCGGCTTATCGGGGAAGTTGGGGTCTCTATGATGCTCGGGGGGAATATCCGGTGGTACACTCGGACCATGACGACGGCGATAGCCCTCGAGACGCAGCGCGGCGCCTTTTCGCTGGCCCTTGCCTTAGGGCTTCTCCTGATGATCGTCGCCTTCGGCGTCAACTTTATTCTAAACTGGACGGCCCACCGTGCCACCGCATGACACCCCGATTCTCCGCGCCCGCAACCTTGCCTTCGGATACACGCCGGGACAAAGCGTTCTCGAGGTGGACGATTTTTCGGTCTGCCGGGGGAGTATTACCGCGGTTATCGGGTCGAACGGTTGTGGCAAGACGACCCTTTTCAAAGTGCTTAACGGCCTTCTCGGACCCTACACCGGAAGCGTCCTGTTCAACGGCAGCGAGATTACGACTCCCCGAGGCCGGCTGCAGATGCGGCGACTGTCGGTCTACGTCCATCAGAAGCCTTACGCCTTCCGGGAACGGGTGGCCGACAACGTCGCCTACGGCTTGAAGGTGCGAAAGATTCCCCGGGGACAGCATTCCCGCCGGATAGAAGAGAGCCTCCGGGCCGTCGGAATGGAACACCTCTCCCATCGGCACGCCCAGGGCCTCTCCGGGGGAGAACGTCAACGCCTCGCCGTCGCCAGGGCCCTGGCACTCCACCCGGAGGTAATCCTCCTCGACGAGCCGACGAGCAACATCGACCCGGAGTCGGTACAATTGATCGAGAAGGCGGTCTTAGACGCCCGGTCCAAGGGAACCACGGTGCTGCTCTCGACCCATAACCTTGCGACGGCCTATCGCATAGCCACAACCGTCCTGCCGATGGAAAACGGAAGACTCGACACAGACCGGAACAACGTCTACCACGGAGCGATCGGCGAGACCGGCGATTCCCTCGGTAGCTTCGAGATTGCAGGCGGAGGGGCCATCTCCGTTCCCGCACAGGAAGGGACCTTCACGGCAGCCGTGGTCCCAATGGACGATGTCATCCTGTCCAAGGAGAAGCTGGTTTCGAGTGCCCAGAACCAGTTCTCCGGGCCGGTCACCGAGGTCGTCCCCATCGGAAATCTCTACCGCGTGCGCCTCGCCTGCCCCTTTCCTCTCGACGCCCTGGTTACCGATCGCGCGATAGACCAGTTGGAAATCGCCCCGGGAGTGCTCCTCCATGCCGGGTTCAAGGCGTCGGCGGTTCGGCTCTACTGAGACCCAGCGGCGGCGTCGCCGGATTAGGCCGGGATAGCGGTGGACGAGTCCCCGAGCGACCTCCTAGGCGAGCTCCACCGAAGTAGGCATGTGGGTCCGGCCAAGAGCCTTGCCGGAATCCGGTCGAAAACCCGGGAGCGGTCCCCGGGCTTGGTAACCCGGTGTGCCAACTGCCGGCGCCCGGCTACCCAAGCCTCCGCCGGTTTGCCTGTCGATAGACGATGGGTTATTCTGTAGCCTCATTGAGTAACCATCGGCTTCACACCTACGCACGTTTCCGAATGCCCTGGCGTATTCCCCTCTCTCTTTGGCTTCGGAATCGCCCTCATGGTCCGGGCGGACGTCGGTCTCGGTCCTTGGGATGTCCTACACCAAGGTCTTAGCGTCCTTTGGGGAATCCGCCTCGGGACAGTCGTCATTGGGGTGGGTATTCTGCTGTTGCTTCTTTGGATTCCGCTCAAGGAACGTCCGGGGATAGGCACGGTCTTTAACGCCGTAATGATCGGCCTCGCCGTCGACCTGCTGATGCCTTGGATCGCAACCCCCGGTCACCCGGCGCTTGCCCTCCTACAGATGGGTGTCGGCGTTGTGGTTATCGGTGTCGGCTCGGGTCTCTACCTGACCGCGGAAATGGGGGCGGGCCCCAGAGACGGCCTGATGATGGGGCTTGCTCGGGTTACCGGATTGAGCATTCGGGTCATTCGAACGCTTATCGAGCTCACGGTTCTCCTGGGGGGTCGGCTTCTAGGCGGGAGCATCGGCGTCGGTACCGTCGCTTTTGCCTTCGGGATCGGCCCGGTAATCCAGGCGACCCTCGCGCTTATTGCTCGAACTGGAGATTTAGTAAAAAAGTAGTATAATGACTAGAAGTGCCCATCACGAGCGCCTCTCTCGGAAGCTTTGCCGTCGCGGTCGTAGCCCTATTCTCGGCAGGAGTACAGCTTTTCTTTGCCCTCCGGATTCCCGCCTACCGCTGGGGGGCCTGGGCCTTCGGTGTCGGGCTCGCGACGGCCGTCTACGCCTTCTCGGTCTTCCTGCAGTATAACGCCGAGGCCCTCGAAACTCATCTGCTCCTCGAGAGATTTCAACTGTCCTCCGTCATTTGGTTGGTGGTTAGCCTCCTCGGGTTTGTCGACGGCCTTTTGCAGCGGAAAGGCGGGGCTCTTTCCGCCGGGCCCATAGCCACCGGAATTGCCGCGACCATCGTCGTTTTTGCTTCCCCCGGCGTTGTGGAACCGCGGCTCTTAAGCCGCCGGTTCTTTGTTTCCGGGATCGTCTATCTCGAGCCGGCCCTCGGTCCCCTGGGAGTCCTCGTCTTTGTGCTTTCGACTCTTGCCGCAATATTCGTTCTTCTACGACTCTTGCGGGGTCTTTCGTTCCGCGGACGAGGACGCCGGATCGTTGTGGCGGGTATTGGGATTTGGCTCGTTACCGCGATTAACGACCTTATCGGGACTCTGAGCCTTCCGGTACCGCATTTCTTAATGGAATACGGTTTCTTGTGCTTTCTCGTGGCCCTCTTGTCTTTGGTGATGTCGGAGCATCTCCATCTTCATCAGGTCGTTCTCCGGCAGCATCGCCAGATTCGAAAGAGTCGAACCATCCTTGCCCGGCTAGTTGACGAACGAACGAAGGAGCTCAGGAAGGAAGTTGCGGACCATCTTCGAACCGAAGAAAGCTTACGGCAATCGATGGCGGACCGGGAGGTACTCATCAGAGAGATTCACCATCGGGGAAAGAACAATCTACAGATTATCTCGAGCCTTCTCCGGTTGGCCTTCGAAGGCATCACCGTCCCCGACGTCGCCCGGATCGTCCAGGAGAGTCAGGATCGCATCGACGCGATGGCCATGGTCCACGAGCAGCTCTACGGCTCCGAGGCGCTATCCGAGGTCGACTTCGCCGACTACCTTCGGGGGCTGACGTCCCACCTTTCCGGGGTCTACGGCCGCTCGGAATACGAGGTGGAGATAGAGTTCCAGGCCGAGACCCTTCGCCTCCCAATCGACCGGGCCGTGCCCTTGGGGCTCTGGGCGAACGAGGCGATTACGAATAGCTTTCGCCACGCCTTTGGGCCGGGTCGTCGTGGCACGTTAACCGTGCGTCTCGAACGCCTCGGTCGGGAAGCAAGGCTTACGGTTGGGGACAACGGCCCGGGAGTAAACCGGGAACACGAGATAGTGCAAGGCCCGACGGGGGGAGCCGAAGGGCGCCTCCACCTCGGCGCCTATCTCATTCATGACTTACCGAAACAGATCGGCGGCCGCCTGGAGGTCCGGAGCGACTCGGGTCTCCAACTGACGGTGGACTTTCCGCTCAGCTGAGAACGTCTCCCAACGCAAGAAGAAAGCGCTCGACATGCTTCGGCTGGGCTGTGTAGCCCATTACGCCGACACGCCAGATCTTCCCGGCTAGAGGTCCGAGGCCCGCACCGATCTCGATGTTATGCTCTTTCCGGAGTGTCTTCCGAACCGCCGCCTCGTCGACGCCCTCGGGCACGACAACTGCGTTCAGCATCGGCAGACGGTAGGGCGGGTCTACCAGGAGGGACAACCCAAGGGCCGAAAGGCCGTCAACAAGAAGCTCGTGGCACTCCCGGTGCCGAGCGAACGCCCCGTCCTGTCCTTCCTCCTCGAGAAGAAGGAGAGACCGATAGAGGGCGTAGAGCATGTTGATCGGGGCCGTGTGGTGGTAGCTTCGCTTTGATCCCTCCCAGTACTGGGTAATCATCGAGAGGTCGAGGTACCAGTTCGGGACCTTCGTCTTGCGGCTCTTGAGCTTCTCGGTGGCCTCGGGAGAGAAGGTTACCGGGGAAAGACCCGGTGGAACGCTTAGACACTTCTGGGTCCCGGAGTAACACGCGTCGACCCCCCAGTCGTCGACCTCCACGGGAATGCCGCCGAGGCTGGTTACGGTATCCAGAATAAAGAGAGCCCCAGCTTTCTTGGCCATCGGGCCTATGGACTCCGCGGGGTTCCTAACGCCGGTAGAGGTCTCGGCGTGGACAAGGGCGACGATATCATAATTCCCAGAATCGAGCTTCTTCTCGAGTTCCGCCGGTTCGAAGGCGGTTCCCCACTCCCGGGAGATCACCTCGACCTCGGCGCCCAGGCGCCCGGCGACGTCAATCATTCGTTTTCCGAAGACCCCGTTCTCCAAGACGAGGACCCGATCGCCCTTTTCGACCAGGTTCACGAAGACCGTTTCCATGCCGGCGGAACCGGTGCCGGACATCGCCACCGTAAGGTCGTTCTCGGTCCGGAAAGTAATCTTCAGCAGCCTCTTTATCTCATCCATGATCCCGATAAAGTCACCATCCATGTGACCAAGGGTGCTCGTCGCAAGGGCTTTGTAAACCTCTGGGTGAATCGTCGAGGGCCCGGGACCCATAAGCAGTACGTCCGGAATTTCGGTGAGTAGATTCGTCATGCGTGATTCTCCTGTGAGCCGTTAGCCTACCGCGATTCGGCGCCTCTGAAAAGACATCAGGCCGCTCAGATCGCCGATTAGAAAGGCATCGGGTATTCCCGCCGAACCGCTTCTAGGTCACGCACTATCTCATTCGACAAAGGGCGGTCGAAGGCCGCCAGGTTGTGCGAGAGCTGATCCGAGGTCCGGGCCCCGATGATGGTGCTGGTCACGAAGGGCCGGCTGTGCACGAAGGCCAGGGAAAGGTGAACCGGATCCATTTCGTGGCGGGCGGCGACTTCGTGGTACGCGGCGACCGCACGATGGGCGGCCGCGGTATCCCGATGAATCGAACGTTTCTCGATACTCCACCGGGAACCCTCGGGCCTCTTCATAGACGCGTATTTCCCGGTAAGGAGTCCCGTGGCGAGGGGTGACCATGCGAGAAGCCCCACCTCCTCCCGGAGCGCGATTTCCGCTAGATCCGGTTCGAAGAGGCGCTTGAGAAGGCTGTACTCGTTCTGAATCGAGACCATCCGGGGAAGACCGAGACGCTCGGCGGTCTCGAGGTACTTCATCGTACCCCAGGACGTTTCGTTCGAAAGCCCGACGAAGCGGATCTTCCCCCGAGATACCAACTCGGCGAGGGTTTCGAGGGTTTCTTGCATCTCCTCGAGCGCTTCCGCCGTGCTCCCCGGACCTCCTTCGTAGTCCCAGTGCTGTCCGAAATGGTAGGAGCCCCGGTTGGGCCAATGAAGCTGATAGAGGTCGATCCAGTCGGTTTGAAGGCGATCGAGGGAAGCATCGACCGCCGAGAGAAGGTTTTTCCGGTCGATACGGTTTTGTCCGTCGCGAATCCAGGGAACCCCTTCCCCGGCGATCTTGGTCGCCAAGAAAACCTTGTCCCGGTTCCTTCGGTCGGCAAGCCACCTTCCGATAATGCTCTCGGTGACGCCGTACGTACCGGCCGACGGAGGAACCGCATACAACTCGGCGGTATCGAAGAAGTCCACTCCTCGCTCTAGGGCCATATCCATCTGTCGCCGGGCTTCCGGTTCGTCCGTTTGCAACCCAAAGGTCATCGTCCCCAGGCAGACCGAATTGACCTCGTAACCACTTCTTCCGAGCCTTCGTCTTTCCATGGCGGTCAAAGTACCGGCGCCTGCTCGGATCGTCCAGCCCCTTTGGTTTCGGTTGACGCCGGGGCCACCATATGATACAATTTGGTGAAACGATATTTCACTATGTAACACATTACCAAAGGAGCCCTCCATGCCAAGAATGCCTGTGATGGACGCCGTCGCTCACATACTAAAGAGCGAAGGAGTGGACGTGACCTTCGGAGTTCCCGGCGCGGCTATTTTGCCGCTCTACAAGTCGCTCTCGAAATTCCCCGATATTCGCCACCTGACAATGCGCCACGAGGAGGGAGCCACCCACGCTGCGGACGGCTGGGCTCGCGCTACCGGAAAGGTCGGCGTCGCTATCGGGACTTCGGGCCCGGCGGGAACCAACATGATAACCGGACTCTACACCTGCCAGGGTGATTCGATTCCTATTGTCTGTATTACCGGTCAAGCGGCGACCGGTACGCTCCACCAGGAGCCTTTTCAGGGTGTAAACATCGCCGAGATTGCCCGGCCTGTTACCAAGAAGAGCTATCTGGTTATGGAGACCGCGCAGATTCCCGGTGTCTTCCGGGAAGCCTTCCGCATCGCCCGGGAGGGGCGCCCGGGGCCCGTTCTTATCGATCTTCCGGTCGACATCCAGAAGGGAGAGGTCGATTACGAGCCGGACCTCGACGCTCCGCTGCCCTGGAGCAAGGCGGCACCGGCACCTGGGCTTATCCGGAAGGCGATGGAGATGCTTCTCGCGGCGGAGCGTCCGGTCCTCATGATGGGCGGCGGCGTCCTCCGAGCGGACGCGACGGATGCCTTTGTTCGCCTCGGCGAGTACCTCAACGTTCCGATGATCCCAACCTACATGGCGGAAGGGGGTATCCCCTTTAATCACCCCCTCTACGGCGGGCGCGTGGGGATTCAGACTAACACCCGCGGGGGCAACAAGCTCTTCCTCGAGTCCGACTTCGTCCTGTCGATCGGAAACCGTTTCGCCGGACGGCACACAGGGCAGCTCGACGTCTACCGGGGCGATCGCACCTTTGTACACATCGACGTCGACCCGACCCAGCTCGGCCGGGTCTTTTCCCCGGACCTTGGAATCGTTGCCGACGCCTCCCGCGCCTTGGATGCCCTTCTCGAAGCCGCGAAGGATCAAACCGACCCCCGGCCGGAAACCGAATGGAGCAAGAAGGCAAAGGAGTACAAGGAGACGCTCCTGCGGAAGATGGACTTCGACGACGTTCCGATAAAGCCGCAACGCATCTTTAAGGAGATAAACGAATTCTTCCCTGAAGGAACGACCTTTGTCACGGCGATCGGTCTCTATCAGATCTGGTCCGGTCAGTTTCAGGAGATCAACCAACCCCATACCTACTTCTGCTGCGGCCAAGCCGGGCCCCTGGGGTGGGAGGTACCCACCTGTCTCGGCGTCAAGATGGCTCGTCCGGACGACTTGGTCGTCGGTATATCCGGAGACTATTCGGTCCAGTTTCTCTTAGGGGACATCGCCACGGCGGTGCAGAACAGAGTGCCTTACGTCTTTATCCTGCTGAACAACGGCTACCTCGGCCTGATACGGCAGCCCTCTCAGCGGGTTTACGACATGAATTACGCAGTGGACATCGGCTACGAAGACGGCTACGGTCCGGACTTCGTGCGGCTCTTCGAGTCCTTCGGTGCTACCGGTGTCCGGGTGACCGAACCCGGGGAGATCAAGGGAGCCTTCTCCTGGGCGGTAAAGGCGGCCAAGGAGCAGAGCGTTCCCGTCGTCGTGGAGATTCGAGAAGACCGGGATACCGACGCCGCGATGGGCACCAGGATCGACCAGATTCAGGAGTACGAGCCCATTCTCGACCTTTCGCCGGCCACGGTCGGTTAACGGTTTTCCTTCCAGGAGTGCCCACCGGAATCCGTGAGCTCCTTTCCGTAGATGGGCACTTCCTGCTTAAAGAGCTCGAGAATGCCGCTACAGAGGGAGAAGGCCTCCTTCCGGTGGGATGTCCCGACGATGATCACGATGGGTATACCGCCCCGGGGAACCCGGCCGAGGGCGTGCCGGAGATAGATTCTGACGGTGTCGGAGCGCGTGTCCGCCACGAGCCGCTCGACGAGGCGCCGGACGCTCTCTTCGGCCATTTCTCGGTGGGCACTAAACTCGATCGCCGCGACCGGTGAGCCGTCGACCATATCTCCCCGGACCACCCCTGCGAAGCTCACGACCGCACCGAGGCGCCGGTCGGTGCTCCAAGCCTCCGTCACCCGGGCGACGCATTCCTGAGATAGGGCTTCGTCCGTCAAGAACGTCTCGGGCTCAACTGATACGCGGTCTTTGTCCATGATCCGCTATCCTCCGGCAAAGGGAGGCAATAGAGCGATCTCCCGGGCCTCGGTAATGGTCTGCCCCTCCGCGACGACCACCCGGTCGACGGCTACGGAGAATAGCTGTCCCCGGAGACCGGGAAAGGCCGTCTCGAGGGCCCTCCGAAGCGACACGTCGGACTGTGGGTAGACGATGGTAAGCGTCTTCTCGGGAACCCCGAGGAGCTCTTCGAGGGGTCCGAAAAAGCGGACCACCGTTTCGCCTTCTCTCTTTTCGCTACTCTTCATCCTCGTTCCTTCTTAGGACTCCCGGGCGACACCGCGAGAATCCGCGTGTTCAGTGTCCTTCCGTCGTAGAGCAATAGTCCTCCGTCGAGGGGGCTGCTCCCCGGCGCCTCGAGCCAACCGAGGTATTCACGAACTTGGGCCGATGCGACCGCGGCGCAGACATGGGGTAAAATGGGCTTCCCTGCCTTCGGAAGGCGAAACCATTCCGGACCGAAAGCGTCCCGATAGCTCACTCCCCCGGGGCGAAATGTCGCCGCCTGTCCGTACCACCCCTCGACACCCCCGTGGAAAATCGGACACCCGGCAGCTTGTTGAATCGTCTCGAGCCCCTTTCTCTCGGCGAAGCTGTCTAGGCAGTCGAAGAGAACGAACGGCAAAGAAAGGCGCTCCGGAGCGAAGGTGTCGGGAGCCAGACGCTCAGCGTGGCATTCGACATTGGCGTCGGGATTGATCTCTTTGAGGCGGCGGCATGCAGCCCTCGCCTTCTTGGCCCCGATATCCCTCGTCGTATAGAGAATCTGACGGTTCAGGTCGGGAGCATCCAGCGTGGCGGGGTCCCAGACGGACAAAACAAGCGGGCCTAGGCGAACCAGAAGCTCGAGAACCTGAGAGCCCAGGCCACCGGCGCCGGCGACCACGACGGCTATCGAACAGAGCCGCTCCCACGCTGCGTCCGAGAGGAGATCACGGTGTCGGCTGTAGCGCTCCACGAACCAAGATTATCATACGCCTCCGGTTATGTAATCCATCATCATCTTTCGTTGAAAGGTGGAATCCGCCAAGAGCGCCCGGACGACGTCTCCGATGGAAACCACGCCGACTAAGTCATTCCCGGCGAACACCGGGAGATGCCGGATCCGGTTCTTGGTAAACATGTCCATGGCGTATTCGACATCGTCTTCCTCGTGGGCGATGACGATCTTGTCCCGGTTGGTCATAATTTCACGAACCGTACGGTCTTGGCACCGTCCCTTCAACCGCCGAAGAATGTCCCGCTCCGAGAGAATCCCCACGAGATCCCCGGACTCGTTCAAAACCAAGAGTGCCCCGACGTGCCGGTCGTTCATTACCTCCACGGCACTCTCGACGCTTTCTTCCGGTTTGATGCAGAAGAGAGCCCCACCCTTTTCCTGAAGTAGATCCTTAAGAATCATTCTCTTCCTCCTTACCCTAGGCTCTTTGCCGTGGGCGATAGCTGGTGTGGAGCAGGTGATGCGACCGTTCTCCGAGGGGCTTCTCGAGGAAGGAGGCATAGAGCTCCGCTACAAAGGGGTTCTCGTGGGATTTCCTCGTAGCTTTCCCTTCGTCCTCGGCGTAAATTGCGGCGATCCGCTTCTGCCGGGTCTCGTCGTCGGTCATCCGGGGTTGCCCCCCACCACCGATGCACCCTCCCGGGCAGGTCATGATCTCCACGAAATGATACGCCTTCTCGCCGCTCCGGATGGCGTCTAAGAGCGTTCCGGCGTTCCCGAGGCCGTGGGCCACGGCAACCTTTACCTCGACGCCCTCGAGAAAGGACCAATCCTCCAGGGCCCCTTCGATGGTTACCGACGCCTCCTTGACACCGTCGAGACCGGCAACCGGAGTGATGTGAAGGTTCGGGACGGGAAGCTCCCGCCCGGTGACGATTTCGTAGGCGGTTCTGAGGGCGGCTTCCATGACCCCCCCGGTGTTGGCGAAGATGTCCGCCGCTCCGGTGGAGAAACCCAAGGGGTTGTCCATTCGACCGTCTTCCAGGCCCCGGAAGTCGATTCCCGCCGTCTGAATCATCCGCCCGAGCTCCCGTGTCGTGAGGACAAAGTCGACGTCGGGAAAGCCGGAATCCGTCATTTCCGGCCGGGCGGCTTCGAACTTTTTGGCGGTGCAGGGCATTACCGACACTACCACCAATTTCGACGGGTCTATTCCTTTCTGCTGGGCGTAGAATGTCTTAGCCACCGCACCGAACATCTGCTGCGGAGACTTGCAGGTGGACAGGTTGGACAAGAATTCCGGGTAGTAGTACTCGGCGAACTTTATCCAACCCGGGGAGCAGCTGGTAAAGAGCGGAAGCTTCGCGTCTCCCTTGTCCACGAGGACGTTCTTCAATCGTGTTAAGAGCTCGGTACCTTCTTCCATAATGGTAAGGTCCGCGGCGAAGTTGGTGTCGAAGACCGCGTCGAAACCGAGTTGTCGAAGCGCGGTGACCATCTTCCCGGTAACAAGGGTTCCCGGCTCGTAGTCGAAACACTCTCCCAAAGCCGCCCGAATAGCCGGGGCGGTCTGCACTACCACGTGCTTCTCAGGGTCCTCGATGGCCTGCCAGACCCCTTCCATGTGGGTCCGCTCCGAGATTGCCCCGACGGGACACACCGCGGCACACTGGCCGCACTGGACGCAGGCGACCCCTTCGAGGTCCATGGCGAAGGCCGGTCCCACCACCGTGTCGTACCCCCGGTATTGGGGAAAAAGAGCGCCGACCTTCTGTACCTCGTTGCAGACGGTCACGCACCGCCGACACTTTATGCATTTGCCGGTATCCCGGTAGAGCGCCGGGGTGCTTGTGTCGATGCCGACATCCGGTTTGGCCCCGGTGTAACGGATGTTCTCCACGCCCAACCGGTACGCTAAGTCCTTGAGCTCGCAGTCAAGACTCCGGTCGCAGTACTGACAGTTCCCTTCGTGCTCGCTCAACAGAAGCTCGACGACGGTCTTCCTCGCTTCCCGCACCCGGTGATTGTTCGTGTGAATCACCATACCTTCGGCCACGGGGGTTGCGCAGGCGGCCAGGAGCGTTCTCGCCCCCTCGACATCGACGACGCAGACACGGCATGCACCCAACGGGGCCCGGTGCTCGAGATAGCACATCGTCGGGATTGTGATCCCCGCCTGTTCGGCCGCGTCTCGGATGGTCGTTCCCGGAGCAACTTCTATAAGATTTCCGTTGATCGTTACCTTAGGCATTGACTTCCTCCTTCACCCCTTCGGCCTCCGGGGATCCCGAGAGGCCTCCGTTCTTTCCGTAGTCGCACCGGAGGCACCGTTTTGCCTGACGGATTGCCACCGCCTCGCACCATGGCAATTCGACCTCGTCGAAGTTCTGCCGTCTTCGGTCCACGTCGATCGTCCGGAGTCGCTCCCGGGGATAAGGAACCGGATCCGCCTCGGGGTCGAACTCCGTATCGACGGGCCGATCGACCCGCCAGAAGGCGTGGCTTGCCCCGGTAAGCTTCCGGTCTATTCCCACCGCCGCCCGCTCCCCGGCGGCAATAGCCCCGACAACCGAGTCGGGTCCCGAGACCGCGTCGCCCCCGGCGAAGACCCACTCAACGGACGTTGCACCGGTCGTCGGGTCCGCCTCGAGGAAGCCGTCGTTGCGAACATCGAGGAGAAGCTCTCCGAGAAGGGGCGTCGTCTGAATTCGCTGACCGATCGCGACGATAATCTGGTCCGCCTCGAGTTCGAACTCCTTGCCCGCTCCGGCCTCCGGGCGTCTTCGTCCGCTACGGTCGAAGTCGCCGAGGCTCATCGGGGCGCAGCGAATCGCCGAAACACGGTTGTCCCGGTCGGCTATAACCTCGAGGGGCTGAACTAGGGTCCGAAGTTGAACGCCCTCGAGGAGCGCTTCGTCGATCTCCTCCTGATACGCCGGCATCTGGTCCTGGGTTCGCCGGTAGATAATGGTTACCTCTTGCGCCCCGAGGCGAAGGGCGGTTCGCGCGGCGTCGACCGCAGCGTTCCCCCCGCCGATGACCACCACCCGCTCGCCGACGGGGACCGATCCCCGGATGTTGTACTCCCGCAGGAAAGCCCCTGCGAGGACGACTCCCTCGGCATCCTCCCCGGGAACCCCGAGGCCGACGCAATCCGGAGCTCCGACGCCGAGGAAAATCGCTTCGTAGCCGTCGTTCCGGAGGCTTTCGAGGGTCACGTCCTTTCCGACGGTTACGTTGGTCCGTATCTCTACCCCGAGACTCTCTATCATCCGAATCTCCCGGGCGAGGGTTTCCCTCGGTAGACGGTATGCCGGAATAGCCTGTACGAGCATCCCTCCCGGACGGGACTGCGACTCGAAGACCACCGGCCGGTAGCCGAGGCGTGCCAAGAAATAGGCGCACGAGAGGCCCGCGGGTCCCGCCCCGACGATTCCGATCTTCCGTCGCTCATTCTCCGGATTCTCACGCACCTCCGGAAGCTGAATCGTGACCTCTTGGTCGACCATATGCCGCTTTATCGCCCGGATAGCCACCGGGTCGTCGATCGTCGACCTCCGGCACCGCTCCTCGCAGGTGTGAAAGCAGACCCGGGCGCAGACTGCGGCGAAGGGGTTTCTCTCCCGGTGCAACCGAAGCGCCTCGGCGTACCGCCGTTCTGCCACCAGAGAGACAAAGCCGGGCACGTCGACCCCCGCGGGGCAGGCGCTCTGACAGGGGGCCCGGACGAGGGAGGCGCAAATTCCCGCCTCACAGTGCTTGTCCCGTATGTGCTGCTCGTACTCCTCCCGAAAGTGGCGAATCGTGGAGAGCACCGGGTTGGGCGCCGTTTGGCCGAGGCCGCAGAGGGCCGACTCTTTGATACGGGTTCCGAGTTCCACGAGGCGCTCGATGTCACCCGGCACGCCCTTCCCTTCGCAGATGCGGTTAAGGATCTCGAGCATCCGCTTGGTCCCGACACGGCAGGGAACGCATTTTCCGCACGATTCTTCCTGGACGAACTCGAGAAAGAACCGGGCGACGTCGACCATACAGGTTTCATCGTCCATCACAATAAGCCCGCCGGAGCCCATTATGGCCCCGAGCTCCTGGAGCGACTCATAGTCGAGGGGGACGTTGAGAAATTGCTTTGGCACGCATCCACCGGAGGGACCGCCGATCTGTGCCGCCTTGAAGGGGCGTCCCCCTTTTATCCCCCCCCCGATGTCGTACACGAGCTCACCGAGGGTGGTACCGATAGGAACCTCCACCAGACCGGCGTTTTCCACCGCCCCGGCGAGGGCGAACACCTTGGTGCCCCGGCTTTCGGGGGTCCCGTAGTTCGTATACCAAAGCGCCCCGTTTAGGATGATCGGCACCACGTTCGCGTAGGTCTCCACGTTGTTCAGAAGGCTCGGCTTACCCCAGAGCCCCTTCTGTGCGGGAAACGGCGGCCGGGGTCGGGGCTCACCGCGCTTCCCCTCTATGGAGTTCATCAAGGCGGTCTCTTCGCCGCAGACAAAGGCTCCCGAACCTTTGCGTATCTCAAGGTCGAAGCTAAAGTCGCTTTCGAGGACGCGTTCTCCGAGAAAGCCGCGTTCCCGGGCCTGCCCCAGAGCATGCTCCAGGCGCTCGACCGCCAAGGGGTACTCCGCCCGGACGTAGACGTAGCCCCGACCGGCACCGACGGTTCGGGCCGCGATCGCCATGCCTTCGATGACCGCGTGGGGATCCCCTTCCAGAACGCTCCGGTCCATAAAGGCCCCGGGGTCGCCTTCGTCCGCGTTACAGAGGACGTACTTTTCGCTCCCTTCCGCCTTCTGGGTAAAGCTCCACTTCAGCCAGGTCGGGAAACCGGCACCTCCCCGGCCCCGGAGTCCCGCCGTTTTGAGCTCCGAGATAACTTCTTCGGGACTCATCGTCTCGATAACCCGGCGGAGCGCCTGGTACCCGTCCCGTTCGAGGTAGTCGTCAATATTGAGGGGATCGATCTCTCCGCAGTTCTTCAAGACAAGCTTCTTCTGGCCACGAAAGAAGCTCTCGAGTCCCGGAGCCTGCTTATCGGCAAGATCCGAAGAGGCATGCGCAAGAATGGCCGGCACGTCCTCCGGGGTCACGTTCTGGTAGATCTCCCCCGTCGGCTCCACCGTAACGACGGGTCCCCGGGCGCAGGGGCCCATGCAACCGGTCGACACGACGGTCACACCGATTTTCCGGTCCCCGATAGCCTCCCGGAAGGCCGCTTCGATATCCTTGGCACCCGAGGCAAGGCACCCCGCACCGGCGCATATTCGGAACTTGGCCCTGGCGTTTGCTTCGGCGCTCATTCTTCCGCCTCCTGTTTGTAGGCTTCGAAAATCTCCCGAACCCGGGACGGCTTAACCCGTTGGTAAACGTCGTCGTCCACAAGAACGACCGGAGCGAGGCCGCAGGCTCCGAAGCACCTGCCGACCTCCAGGGAGAACAGGCGGTCCTCCGTGGTAGACCCCACCGGAATACCGAGCTCCTTTTCGACGGAGGCAAGGACCTCTTTTCCACCCCGGACGTAGCAAGCCGTGCCGAGACATACCCGGACGACGTGCTTTCCCCGGGGAACCGTCGAGAAGAACGAATAGAAGGTGACAACGCCGGCCACTTCGCTATAGGGAACGTTCAGACGGAGGCTGATGTGCTTTAGCGCGTTGGTAGGAAGATAGCCGAATATCTCCTGAGCCCGTTGAAGAACGGGAATCAGGGGACCGGGTTCATCGTGCAACCCCTCGATATAGCGGTCAAGCTCCGCGAAAAGAGGGGCCTCCTCGACACTCTCAGGGATAGTCGCCACACCGTTGTTTCGTGCACTCATCGCGAGACTCCTTTAGGCTCTCGAATATCGTTAGGGGAATGGTCCCCGCAACACACGACGCAACGAACGGTAACTGACGCTCCGGATGGAAGGCGCTATTTTTCGCTCTGTCCATATCGATATTTTTTACTCGTGGAAATACTATCACGACAGTTTTCAGCTGTCAAAGAAAAGTCTCTCCCGGAAAAGAAATGTCCGGCTCCCTTGCAGCGGCTTCGGTACCGCCATAAGATGAACCCATGCCTTACCATGCGCAAAACGATCGCTACGAAAGAATGACCTACAATCGGTGTGGCCGCAGCGGGGTTCGACTGCCGGCGATCTCTTTGGGTCTCTGGAACAATTTTGGAGGAAACACGAGCTTCGAGAAGGCCCGGGCGATGGTCCTCCGGGCCTTCGATGGAGGGGTGACCCACTTTGATCTGGCCAACAATTATGGTCCCCCGGGAGGCTCGGCCGAAGAGAACTTCGGCGCGATACTTCGAAAGGACCTCGCTCCCTACCGGGACGAGCTTATGATCTCCACGAAGGCGGGGTACCCCATGTGGCCGGGCCCCTACGGAGACTACGGCTCCCGGAAGCATCTCCTGGCGAGCCTCGACCAGAGTCTCGATCGCATGGGCCTCGACTATGTCGATATCTTCTACCATCACCGGGCCGACGCTAAGACGCCTTTGGAGGAGACAATGGGGGCCCTCGCGACGGCGGTACACCAGGGAAAGGCGCTCTACGTCGGAGTTTCCTCCTACTCGGCGAGCCGGACCGCCAAGGCTGCCGCCCTCCTCGGGGAGATGGGGGTGCCGCTCTTTATTCATCAACCTTCCTACTCGCTGTTGAACCGCTGGATAGAGGCGGAGCTTCTCGACGAGCTGGAAAAGCAGGGGGCCGGCTGTATCGCCTTCTCGCCCTTGGCTCAGGGACTCCTGACGTCCAAGTATCTCGGCGGGATACCGGAAGACTCGCGCGCAGAGACCGCTTCGCATTTCTTCCGGAGGGAAAGCTACCTAACCGAGGAAAACCTCAGCCGGGTCCGGGCGCTCACGAAGATCGCCGAAGGCCGGGGACAGACGCTTCCGCAAATGGCACTGGCGTGGTGCCTCCGGGATCCAAGGGTAACTTCGGTTCTGATCGGCGCCGGCCGCCCGGAGCAGATAGGAGAGAATCTGGGAGCTCTTGCGAGTCCCGAATTCTCTGAAGATGAGCTGTCCGAAATCGACAAGTACGCCCGGGAAGGAGGCGTGAACCTCTGGGCGCCGTCGAGTAACGTAGAGTAGAACTCCCCCCGGCTGAGGCCGTGGCGTAGGGCCGGTTCTCTGGACGTTCGCCGTCAATCGGGGCTCCGCAGGTCGGACAATGGTTCGCGGGCCGTTGATGACCTCTCGCGCAAAAACCTCTGAAGCGGTGTCGGTAGCTTCGTACACCGAGACGTTATGGGGAACGGCCTCTTTGTTGTTAAGAACGATAGTTACACCGCTCCGGCGGAGGCAGATGACTCCGAACTCTTATGTGATACCCGAGTTTCCGTAGGTCAGATCAATGGTGGGCGATCCAGTCCAATGCATATTGCGCTACGGTCTTCAGGGCCCCGGGTTCCTGGAACAGGTGGGTCGCTCCCTTTACGACACGAAGCTCGTTCTCACAGCTCATCCGTGCCTGGGCCTCCCGGTTCATGTCGAGGACTGCCGGGTCGTTCTCCCCGACGATAAGAAGACAGGGTGCCTTGAGGAGGCCAAGGGCCTCTCCTGCCATATCGGGACGCCCACCCCGGGAGACAACCGAACAGATCCCGGAACCGGGCCTCGCCGCGGATTGAATAGCCGCCGCGGCGCCTGTGCTCGCGCCGAACAGGTGTATACCCGAGCTCGGCACCGACTCTTGAGTCGCAACCCATTCAAGAACGTGGTTGGTCCGTTCGGTAAGGAGCGGTATATCGAATCGGTTTTCACGACGACTATCTTCTTCTTCGGTAAGGAGGTCGAAGAGAAGGCTCCCGATCCCTGCGTCCTCGAGTTGTTCGGCGACAAAGTTGTTGCGAATGCTGTGCCTACTCGACCCGCTTCCGTGGACGAATACGACGAACCTCCGCGCCTCCGAGGGGATCCTCATATGGCCCTCGAGGGTCACCTTTCCTGCTGCTATCTGAATCATGATTCTCTCCCACTACGAGGCTATCGCGGTTCGGACGTGCAGTCCATGATCCGTTTGGTGTAGCGTCCGCAGGTAGGCTGCCTGCTTCGAAGCGGCATAGACCGACCGGTTCGTTCCTTTGCCCTCGAAAAAAGCACTACGACATCGGCAACGACCTCTACCGAAGGATGCTCTACAGCCGAGTGATCTACAGCTGCGGCTACTGGAGAAATGCGAAGAATCTAGACGAAGCCCAAGAGGCCAAGCTCGGACCTGAGAGGGGCATGAAGGTCCTCGACATCGGGTGTGGCTGGGGAGGAACGGCAGAGTACCTCGCCCGGCGCTACGGACCCTCCGGTAGAGATTCGTTACCAAGACGACCGGAAGGTGTCAGGACGTTTGGACCGCATGGTCTCGGTTGGAATGTTCGAGCAGGTCGGTGCTATCTTTGTCCTATGAACCGTTACATGCAAGCCGCCGTCGAAGAGGCGCACTACGGCGTAGAATCGAGAGAAGGGGGCCCTTTCGGCGCGGTAATCGTTCACGAGGGAACCATCGTCGGCCGGGGTCACAATACCGTCGTAACGACCAACGACCCTACGGCCCACGCCGAAATAAACGCGATCCGGGAAGCCTCGAAGACCCTCGGTCGTTTCGACCTATCCGATTGCACCATCTACACCACCTGCGAACCGTGCCCGATGTGCTACTCCGCCCTCTACTGGGCTCGCATCCCGGTCGTCTACCGGGGAGCCACCCAGCAGGATGCCGCGGCCATAGGCTTTGACGATAAGGAGATCTACGACGACCTCGCCGGGGCACCGGAGAACCGCAAGATCCCGATGAAGGAAATCGACCGGGAGGCCTGTCTCGAGCCGTTTCGGCTGTGGCAATCCAAGCCGGACCGGGTCCTCTATTGACACTCCTTTGACACTCCTTCGTGACGGACTCGATTAACAGAACCTAAAGCATCCTCAGGAGCTCCCCAAGGCTTCCGATCTCGTACGTCGGATCGGGTAGAAACCGCCCGCCCCCGGCGGGGGCCCCGGGGTCCCTCCCTGGGTTGAACCAGCACGTGTCAATTCCAGCCGCAACGCCCCCGGCGATATCCGATGTCAAGCTGTCGCCTATCATCAAGACCTCCTCCCGACATACATGCGGGTAGGCTTCGAAGACGTGGTCGAAAATCTCCGGATTCGGCTTTTGCACGCCGACCTCGTCCGATATGACGATCGGGTCGAACAGCCCGGCTATCGGAGACCTTCCGAACCGACCCCGCTGAACCCGGGAGAGACCGTTGGTGACGATCGCCATCGAGTAGCTTTTCGAGAGTGTCGCTACCACATCCTCCGCACCTTCCACCAAATAGTGTGCTTCCGCCAGGTGGCCGAGGTAGGAGGCGCTAAAAGCCCGGATGTCGCATCCGACCCCCAGCTCCCGGAAGAACTCACCAAACCGCCGGAAAGATATCTCCCCCTGGGGGATCTCCCCCGCCTCGAAGGCGCGCCAGATGCTCTTGTTTATCCGGCGATAGAGGGAAACCATCGTCTCTTGGTGGAAGACCAGTTTTTGGTCCCGAAAGGCCAGGGATAGGGCGTATGCTTCCCCCCGGTCGTAGTCAAAGAGGGTATTGTCCGCATCGAAGATGAGCAGTCTGTAGGCCATGCCCCAGTGTAGATTACTTGTCTATCCCTGGGCCATCGCTATATGTTTCACGGGACATGCTGCAGATTATGTTCTTTCTTTTCCTTGCCCTTCCCCTTGCCGCGAGCCCGGAGGCGGAATCGTCCGCCTTAAATCCCCTGCGTATCGGCATTATGCCCGCCGTCGACTCGGTGCCTATTATCGTTGCGGACGAAGAAGGCTACTTCGCCGACGAAGGACTCGACGTCGAGCTCGAGCTCTTTCGGAGTCAACTCAACCGGGAAGCCGCCCTCCAGGCCGGGAACATAGACGCGACCGTGAGCGACCTCGTCAACGCCATCCGTTCATGGGACAATGGAGCCGATTATCGAGTGATGAGCTCAACGCAGGGGCTTTTTTCCCTCGTCACAGGCCCCGATTCCGGAATAACCGACGCTGCGGGGTGGCCCGGTCAACCGGAAAGTGTGACCACGGGCCTCTTGGAAGACAGCATCATCTACTACACCGCCGTCCGGATGATGCAGAAAGCGGGCCTCGACCCGGAATCCTTAAAGATTGTGCCGACGCTTCAGATACCCGTCCGAGTAGAGCTTCTGCTCGCCGGGGACCTCGAGGCCGCCGTTCTACCGGAGCCGGTTACCCGTCTCGCGACCGCCGGAGGAGCCCGGGTGATTCTGGACAGTGGCTCCCTTTCCTGGACTCCGGGGGTCGTTATTGCTACCGGACGGGCACTCAGGGAGAAGCCCCGGGAAATGGAAGCCTTTCTCCGAGCCTACGACCGGGGCGTCGCGGCGGTCAATCAAGATCCCGACCGCTACCGAAGGGCGATCGTAGAAACGGCGGCGCTTCCCCCGGCTACAACGACAACCATGGTTCTTCCTACCTACCTGCCGGCCGCGGTCCCCCGGGACGAGGAGATAGGCGACGTAGCCCGGTGGATGCTGTCGGAAGGTCTGATCGACCGTCTTCCCGAAAGAGAAGACATCGTCGCCGAGGCGCCCTTCTGACACCGTGATAGAGGTTACCGACTGCTCCGCCGGCTACGGGAAGACTCCGGTATTCTCGGGTCTTTCCTTCGGCCTTTCGGCGGGGGAGATTCTCGCCGTCGTCGGCCCTTCGGGAATCGGCAAGTCAACCCTCCTGCTCTTGCTGAGTGGCCTGAAAGAACCGGAACGGGGCACTATCCGGCTGGAGGGAAAACCGTTCCGGTCCGGGGATTCTCGAGTCGGGCTGGTCCTCCAACACTTCGGTCTGTTCCCCTGGTTTACGGTCGAGCGAAACATTGGACTCGGGTTGGACATTAGGGGAACGGCGGCCTCCATTCGAGAACGACAGGTTCGGGAAGCCCTCGAGCGCTTCGGTTTAGAGGGTCTCGGCCGGCGCTATCCCCGGGAGCTCTCGGGAGGACAGCAACAACGTGTCGCCCTCGCCCGTACGCTGACGATGGAACCTCGTCTTCTCCTACTCGACGAGCCCTTCTCCTCTCTCGATGCGATTACCCGGGAGGAGCTGCAAGATTTTCTCTTGGAACTGCTCTCTCCAAGGGATGTCGCGACACTCATCGTAACTCACAGCATCGAAGAAGCCGTTTACCTCGGCGACCGAATCGGCATTCTCGCCCCGGGAGCATCCGGCAACACCGGGAATCCCGGCGACACGAGACACGCCGGCGCTCGGTTACTTCTGTTCGACGGGCTCCGGACCTCTCGACACGACCCTCGGTTCTTCGAAGCCTGCGTCGAGATGCGAAACCGCTTCGGCGAGGCCCTCGGTGCGTAGCCTAGTAATCGGCCTCGCCTCGCTCCTGGGGATATGGGTCCTTCTTTCGGTCATTGTCGGGAGTCGGATCGTGCCGCCACCGCAGGAAGTGTTTCTGGTGATCCTGGATCTCTTTCCTACCGTTCTCTCGAAGCACCTCGGAGCAAGCTTTCTCCGGGTCCTCGGAGCCCTCGCCCTCTCGGCGGCCACCGCCGTCCCCCTCGGCCTGCTGATGGGACGCAATGCCCTTGTGGATCGCGTCCTCTCCCCGGTCGCCTACCTACTCTATCCCGTTCCAAAGATTGCCCTCCTGCCGATTCTTCTTATCCTCCTCGGGGCCCGGGACGTGACGCGGGTGGTCCTGGTTGCCCTGGTACTCTTCTTTCAGATGCTTCTGGCGGTACGCGACGGAGTACGGCGGATCGACAGTCGCTACTTTCTGTCGATCGACTCCCTCGGGGCCGGCTCCTGGGACCGCTTGCGTTACGTCGTTTGGCCCGCGGTGCTTCCCCGGCTTCTGACCGCTTTGCGAATCGGGTCCGGAACCGCTCTGGCGGTGCTTTTTTTTGCGGAAACCTTCTTTACCCGTTACGGCCTTGGCTTCTTTATCGTCGATAGCTGGATGAAGCTAGCGTACCCCGAGATGCTCGCCGGCATCGTGATGATCGCCCTCCTCGGCCTCTTCTTGTTCTCCGTGATCGACCGGCTCGAGGCGCGGTTCACCCGGTGGCAGGGGGAGTAGTCTCTTCGGCTTCAAAGGGATGAAAGAGGCGGTAGAAGCGGCCGGGGACGATAAACGACAAGACGTGAGGCGCCACCTCAATATCGAGCTGGCTCCCGCCGGAAGAAGCCGCCGGTGCCCTCAGAAGCTCGCCGTCGACGTGATAATCTAAGGCTCCCTCGGCTTCGATTCGCATCCTTCGCAACTCGAATCGCTCGATAACTCCTCCCTTGTGGCGACTCAAGTGTTTGTTTATCCGTCGATGCTGCCCGTACCAGAGCGCCGGCAGGTGCCGGGCGATACTACTCTTCCGCCTGAAGTTGAAGAGATAGAGGTCCATGTTACCGTCGTTACAGACAACGTCGGGGCAGACCTTGAAGAGCTTTCCGTAATACGGTCTCGTCCCAACCTCGAGCATGATCGGGTTGACCGTCCTACGGACGCGCTCAAAGGGAAACTCCGCGTTCACCCGGGTTCCCCGAAAGGCGTACTTGCCGTCGAGAAGCTCGATTTCCAGGGGAACCCCGGCCGGAAAGTCGCGTTGAAAGAAGGTTTGCAGTCCCGCCTGAGCGTAGTTCAAGAATCCGGCGAGCCCTCCGACCCGGCCACGCCGGCTGTACCGCTCGCGCCGTCGAAGCACCTCAACGTCGAAACCTACACCGAGCAGCTGCCCGTACCGTTTACTCTCACCATCGCCGACGGAAAGAAGGTCCACATCGATGACGTACCCCCGAGACATGCTTTCGGCGTAGGTTATCAGCTGCCTGCTGATGCGCACCGGAACGTCGTAGGAGTCCTGAATGCCGTTTCCGGTACCACCCCGGAGAAACCCAATGGATTTCTCCCGTCCTGGGGTTTCCCCGAGGCATTCCATCAGGGCGTTTATCGCAGCATGGGCGGTCCCGTCCCCTCCCCATACCAAAAGATGACGGTTGGGTCCCCTGCAGAACGCCCCCACCAGATCCATGAAGTGCTCCCGGTCTCGGCTTTCGGAGACCATGGCAATGTCTATGCGCTTGAGGATCCGCCGGAGAACACGAACGTACTGTGGATACCGGGACGGATTGATAATGAGCTCGCATTCCCGGAATGCGTCTTCGAACCGGGACATCGGCCGGCCGTTAGACCGTTGCCGGGCTGTAGCCCTGAGATTCGAGCTGCGACACGAGCCATCCCCGAGCGGCGACGACCGAAGCGCCGGCGTCGAGAAAAGCGCAGCCGTCGTCTACCGAAGCGACTCCGCCGGACGCCTTTATCTCGACCCGGTCGTCGAGGGTTTCCCGGAGCAGCCGGATAATATGCAGGGTGGCCCGCCCCGGAGCGAAGCCGGTGCACGTCTTCACGTGGGTGGCCCCGGACTCTGCGACGATGGTGGCGGCGGCAACCATCTCCTCCTCCGTCAGGAGGCCCACCTCGATAATGACCTTTAGCGGCGATCCGGTGGGAGCGACGAGCTTTCGAACCTGCACGATGTCATCGAGAACCCGGGAATAGTCCTTGCTCTTAAGAGCGCCGAGGTTCATGACCATGTCGAAATCGGTGGCTCCCTTTTCGATGCCCTCCTCCACTTCGCGACACTTAACCGCCGTCGTCCCGGCACCGCTCGGAAACCCGACCGGCAGTTGGGCCCGAACGCTCGAGTCGGCGAGCTCCCGGACGACCATCTCGAGGTAGCAGGGAAAGGCAACGACCGCCCGGAAGCCGTACCGTCGGCCGGCGGCGCAGGCGTCGATAACATTCTGAACCGTCGCGTCGACGGTTAGGGCTTCGGAGTAGTCGATCGTCGGCAGTAGGCGGCGGATGGAGTCTTCTGATGGTGCATACACCCTTCTAGTATAAGGTGGCTGCCGACACCGGTCAATTTGGTATACTCGGGGGGTGCCGACGCTTCCCTGTTTCTTCGTTTCCTGTCCCCGATATCTCGAAGGCCTCTTGAAGGAAGAGGTACTTGCCCTCTCCCTGGATGAAGGGGCCACTGTCGTCGTCTCCGAGACGCAAGGAGGCGTTGCCTTCTGCGGCCCCCTGGGCCTCGCCTACCGCGTCTGTCTCTGGTCCCGCCTCGCGAGTCGGGTACTCCTCAAGCTGCAAGACGGAGTCGCAAAGGACGCCCGGGAGCTTTACCGCATGGCCCGGGATGTGCCCTGGGGGGACCACTTTGCGTCAAAGAACACCTTTGCGGTGGACAACCATGTCCATCACCGAGAGTTCGGCAACCCCGGCTTCGCCGGCCTAACGGTCAAAGACGCTATCGTCGACAGCTTTCGGGAGAGCGAGGGACGGCGTCCCTCCGTCGACACAATCGGACCGGACATTCGCGTGTTCGTCTACCTAACCAACCGGGAGGGGGCCCTCTATCTCGACCTCTCGGGAGATAGTCTCCACAAGAGAGGGTATCGCCGAAACCCAACCGATGCGCCTTTACGGGAAAACACCGCCGCCGCGGTCCTCCACCGAGCGGGATGGCCCGCCGCTCTAACGGCTTGGAAAGACGCCGGCCAACTACCCCTCCTCGGGGACCCCATGTGCGGCTCCGGCACCCTTCCGATCGAAGCCGCGCTCATGGCCACCGACGCCGCTCCGGGACTCTCGAGGGAATCCTTCGGATTCGAAGCCTGGAAACAGGCAGACGAGACCCTCTGGCAGGGCCTCCGGAAAGAGGCGCGTCGCCGCTTCGCCGAAGGCCGGGACCGCTGGCAGTCCGCCGGGGGGCGCATCTGGGCGTCGGACCAAGATCCAGCGGCTATAGAGGCGGCCCGGGAAAATGCCGAAAGAGCGGGCGTAGGCTGGACCATAGACTTCGGCGTAACCGACTTCCGGAGAATCACCCGGGGAGCACTCCTCGGTCGCCTTAACAAACAGTTCGACGAAACGGCCGATCCTCCCTACTTCCTCGTTACGAACCCACCCTACGGCATACGGCTCTCCTCCGGCCGGAAGCCGGAAGAGCTCTATGGTGAGCTGGGCAAATGGATGACCGCGACGCTCCCTGGCTGCAGGGCTGCGGTTCTCGCCGAGTCCCGGGAGCAGGCCCAAAGCCTCGGTCTCCGAGCCGAGAGGCTAAACGTCTTCTACAACGGAAACCTCAAAGTGACCCTCGCGGTGTTGCGCCTCGGGGAAGAAAACCGGTTCCTCGAGCCGCAGGGTCCGACGAAAGAGGTCCAGACAATCCGGAACCGCCTCGGAAAGAACATGAAGGGACTCCGGGGGTACCTCGAAGAGAACGATGTCACCTCGTTCCGTCTCTACGACGCCGATATTCCGCAGTACGCCGGCGCCGTGGACGTCTACGAGGATACCAAGGGAATCCGGTGGGCGGTGCTCCAGGAGTACGCGCCGCCGAAAACCGTGGACCCGAAGGCGGCGGCAGAACGCCTCGCCTACCTGGAGACCGCCGTACGGGAGTTCCTCGAGATCCCCGAGGTCCGGCTAATCACCAAACGGCGCCGGAGGCAGCGGGGCTCCGATCAGTACGGCGTACAGGAAGGGCCCCGGCATCGAAAGATCGTCGCCCCGGAGGACGACCTTCTCTTCGAAGTCAACCTGACGGACTACATCGACACCGGTCTCTTTTTGGACGGGCGCATCCTCCGGTCAATAGTTGCCGAAGGGGCCGCCGGGGGGCGGTTTCTCAACCTCTTTAGCTACACCTGCACCGCGTCGGTCTACGCCGCCGCCGAAGGGGCCGAAACGACCTCCGTGGACACCTCGCATACCTACCTCTCCTGGGGGGAACGGAACTTTTCCCTAAACAGAATCGATACCCGGAAGCACGAGTTCGTCCGGAAGGATTGCCTCGACTACCTGGAGTCTCCTGGGGGCAAATTCGACCTTATCTTGATCGACCCTCCGACCTTCTCGAACAGCAAGGGGCGGGAACAGGACTTTGACGTGCAGCGGGACCACGAGAAGCTGATCCGAGGGGCCTTTGCCGCCCTGAGCCCCGGGGGCAGCGTCTTCTTCTCTACCAACTACCGGTCCTTCTCCCTCTCGGAAGCCATCTCCAAGGAGTTCGCAACGGAGGATATTTCCGAGGCCGTTCTTCCACCGGATTTCAAACGGCGCAGGAGGTTCCGGTCGACCTGGAAGCTAACCCGAGACCAATAGCCCGACGCGAACCGGCGGACGACGGCCCTAGACCTCGTGCTCGTCGACGATGAGGTCCTCGTACTCCGGATGTCGCTTCAGGTAGGTGACCACGTAGGGACAGCTCGGAATCACCTTTATGCCCTCCCTTTTCGCGTACTCCAAGGCTTCCTTCGTAAGCTCCGACGCCACACCCTTGCCCCGGTGGTTGTCGGGTACAAAGACGTGGGCGTAGTCGAGCACCTTCTCTCCTCGCCGTTCGTAAGAGAGATACGCGATCTCGTCTCCGAGACGCACCACAAAACGATCGGCCGACTCTCGATGCTTTACCGTCATACCAGGGGTACCTCCACTTCGATTCCCTTTCGTTCCGCGGACAGGTACGCCGCGTAGACCACCGCGATAGTATCCGCAGCTAACTGGCTGTCGGACTCCGCAGGTGTGCCTGTCACAACCGATCGGTAAAACGCCTCCATCTCGTGTTGGTACCCGTGGAACCATGCTTCGTCCGGCGAGGTAAAACTCCACCCCTCCTTCGTCCCGGTCTTCTCGACGGTGTAGATATCGTCGAAGTTCTTTCCTTCCGGGTTGTAGGTTTCCATCGCGTTGTTCGGATTGATGTTGCACACGGTGCGGTGGTTGTTGGCGTTTACCTCTATCCAGTTCTTGACACCGCCGTGGACAAGCTCCGACGCGAAGATGTCGGCGAAGGTGCCGTCCTCGAAGACCACGTGGAGAGCCCCGAAGTCCTCGATATCGGTGTACCCCGTCTTGAGGTAGCCGCGGTCGATGTAGGAGTCGGACCGGGTGACCGTGTGGGACCGGGCGCTCACCGTGGCAGGGCGAATAGCCGATCCCCGGCGCATTCTTCCTTCTACCTTCTTGAGGTAGAGCGCCGCGGAGAGGGGATGAACCGACTTGCCCATGATCGATCCGCCGCCGGAATGGGCCCAGATCCCGTAGAAGGGAGAGTGGGACCCGGAGTGCGATTCCTGACCGAGCATCCAGACCACCTGGGCCTGGGTCTTCTCGATTATCTCCCGCTCCTTCTGGACGGCCGGCGCGTAGACCCAGTTTTCCGCGTAGAGGACCTGCCCGGAGCTTTTCTCTTCCGCCGCGAGAATCCGCCGGATGCTCCCGACCGCGGCGTTCAGACCCTCTTCCCGGGAAAACGAGTCGCCGCTAAATCCCGCCGTCCCATCTCCGAAGTAGCCGGTAAAGGGCTTCTCGACAATCGCGGTTCTGCCGGCGTCCAAGGCGGCCACGGTTATCTCCTCGTGACTCGAGGGCGGCGTGCAGACATGGAGCACCTCCGTCTCGCCCACGAGCGAAGCCAAGTCGTCGAAGGCTTGGATGCCCCGGTCGGCCGCAAATCGTTTGCGTTTATCCGCCGTTGGAGAATAGACTCCGATTACGACCGGTTCGGTCGAGTAAACGCGCTTCAACGCCTCGTAGTGGAAGGCCGCGGCGAATCCGCTCCCCACTATCCCGACCCGAACCTGCTTATCTGCCATATACGCTCTCCTTATCGTCGCCGGCTTCTCCAATACTTCGGTCACTCCATTATAAGTGAGCGATAGCATATGCAACAGAACTCGATTAGGCTTCCCGTCGTGGAAATGGCGATTGGAGGTAGAGAACGATGAGCAAAGGCGATGGGATGAACTATGTCCCCGAGGGAAAAGCGCAAGCGGTTTGCCGTCCTGGAGAGTTTCGGTTTGCCGCCGTCGGTCTGGACCACGGGCACATCTACGGAATGACCCAGAGCCTCGTCGACGCCGGAGGACAGATCGCCTACGTCTTCGACGAAGACC
Source organism: Spirochaetaceae bacterium (assembly GCA_046541715.1). GTDB lineage: Bacteria > Spirochaetota > Spirochaetia > DSM-27196 > PWMO01 > CAYPUT01. The sequence goes on along the minus strand of JBKHCS010000030.1, from coordinate 823 downwards.
CTCAGAAGGTGCAGGCTTTTCGAAAGACCTTCCCGGAGGCGGCTGCCGCCCGCTCCAAGGAGGCAATCCTCGAGGCGACGGACATACACCTCGTGGCATCGGCGATCGTCACCGCGCACCGCGGTCCCCTCGGCTTGGAAGTCCTGGCCGCCGGGAAGCACTACTTCAGCGATAAGGCTCCCTTTACGACCCTCGAACAGCTTTCCGCTGCCCGGGAAGCGGTCGCCCGGACCGGACTCCGTTGGTGGGTCTGTTACAGCGAGCGCCTCCAGAACGAGGCGGCCGTTTATGCCGGGAACCTTATCGACGAAGGACGGATCGGACGGGTCCTACAGGTCATCGGAATGGGCCCCCACCGTCTGAACGCGCCCTCCCGGCCGGAGTGGTTCTTCCGAAAAGAGAAAGCCGGGGGCATTTTGACCGATATTGGTAGCCATCAAATCGAGCAGTTTCTCCATTACGCCGGAGCAAAGGATGCCCGGATCCTCCACAGCAAGGTTGCCAACTACGCCCACCCCGAATATCCCGAGTTCGACGACTTCGGCGACACTACCTTAGTCGCGGACAACGGGGCGACCAACTATTTTCGGGTCGACTGGTTTACGCCGGCGGGCCTGCGAACCTGGGGGGACGGTAGGACCTTTATCCTCGGCACCGAAGGGTACATAGAGCTCAGGAAGTATCTCGACGTCGCCGGGGACGAGACCGGGGACCAGGTCTACCTCGTGGATTCGACGGGAGAGCACCACATCCAGGCCCACGGAACCGTCGGGTTTCCCTTCTTCGGGCAGCTGGTCCGGGACGTAATCGACGGCACCGACAC
>JBKHCS010000150.1:0-6463 GCA_046541715.1 Spirochaetaceae bacterium | reverse complement strand
TCCATCATCTCCCGGTCGTCAGAGTCCTTGATCGTATGATAAACTGAATATCAGCTGACTGCTACCCGAGACTCGACGGACATTCGCGGCGGCAGGCGATTCTAGAGACCACGAGAAAAGGACAATATCTTGAGCGCGACAGACATCATCGATCTTTCAGGAAAGACCCAATTTGCCGAGCAGCGGGTTCGAAACCTTTTGCTTTCGATAAAGGATGCCCAAACCCGACGGGCCATTATCCATCAGGCCCGGACCGCGGTCGACAAGGCCGTTCACGTAGGCGGCGCCTTCTCTTCGGTCGTCCCCCTGGTAAGCCTCTACTACGGAGGTATCCTCAGATACGATGCGGAAGACCTCGCTTCCACGGACCAGGACTACTTCGTTCTGAGCAAGGGGCACGCCGTCGCCGCCGTCGCGGCCATTCACTCGGACATCGGTTTCTTCGGGCAGGAAGTCCTCGAAAACTCCCGTTCCTTCAAGAGCATCCTAAACGGTCACCCGGGACCGATCCTCCCGGGAACTCACATCTCCACCGGGCCGATGGGTCAGGGGCTTTCGGTAGCCGTCGGCTTTGCCCTCGCCGGACGGAACGACTTCGAGTACGACGTCTACACGGTTACCGGCGACGGCGAGCTCCAGGAGGGCAACGCCTGGGAGGGGATCATGTACGCCGGTTCCCAGCACCTGCAGAATATCTGTGCGATCGTCGACCATAACCATGGCCAGCTGGACAATCCGCGAATGCTTCACTATTCCTCGGGACGGATCGCCGACCAGCTTGCCTCCTTCGGCTGGCGGATCGAGACGGTCGACGGCACCCGGTACCAACCGATGATGGAGGCCCTCGAACGGTTCAAGTACGGCCCCCGGGACGGCCGCCCGACGGCCATCGTTTCAGAGACTACCAAGGGGTACGGCGGAAGGTCGTCGTTTATGGTCAGCCACAAGGTGACCATGCCGGACGAGATTTCGGCCCAGGAGATCCAGGAGCAGGAGAAAAGCCGAGCCCGGTGGATTGGTAAGCTCGAAGCCGTTCTCAAGGAACAGAAAGCCCGGTCCGGCGTCGACCTCCTGGACTATGCGAAGGCCCTCGGCGAAGAGATGCATCTGTCCCTGACGGCAGACTCCTCGGGCCATCTCGTTGTCGAGGAGACACCGAAGAAGCCCGCCTGGAAGCGGACCGCACCCCGGGACAAGGCGGTTCCCTTTGAGGAGGCGGCCCTCCCCTATTCGGAAAAGAGCGCCGGTATCGTCTCGATTAGCGACGTTATTACCGCCGGGATGAAGCACTTTGCCCGGAGCGGAAAGGTCGTCTCGGTCGACGCGGACCTCTCCTCCACGAGCGGACTGCAGGCCGGGGTCGGCTTTGTCGACGTGGCAAAGGCGCTGAACGCCGGGGTCGCCGAAGCGAACATGATATGCCTCGGAGAGGCCTTCGCCTCTCTGGGCTACAACACCTGGGTCAGCACCTTCTGCCCCTTCTTCAACTTTAACGTGATGCGCCGGATCGCGATCGGCCACCAGGAGCGCCTCGAGGCGATAGCGGACCCGAAAGGATGGCTCTCCGAGGGGCACGGCCTCGATCTGGTCTTTCTTGCCACGGCGGCAAACTTCGATACCAAGACAAACGGCGCGACCCACATGGGCAACGACGACAACCTTGTCTTTTCCGGCATCGGCCATTTGAAGATTGTCGATTTCTCGTGCCCCAACCAGTTCGTCGGGTTTATGCGATGGGTGATGGAGGGAAACCGCGGATTGGTCTACGCCCGGATTATGCGGGCCGGGTCCCCGGTTCTCTACGATCCCGGTTTTACCTTCGACTACGGCAAGGGCTACTTCCTTTTCGGCTCGAAGGATTCACAGGCCTACTTCGTAACCGCCGGGCGGCAGGTTCACGAATCCCTTGCAGCGGCCGAGTCCCTCGAAGCCGGAGGTCACAAGGTTGCGGTTGTCGATATGCCGAGCGTGGACGAGGGGCTTCTCCTCGAGCTCTACGACACCGGCAAGCCTATCCTCTTTCCGGAGCAGAACAACGGCTTTCTCTACACCGAATTCCGAAAGCTCGCGATGCGCTCCCGAGAGACGCTCTCGACGAAACAGATATTCGCCCTGAACACCAGCACGTCGGAAGACAAGCCGCAATTCGTCCACTCGGGGGATTACGGAGAGCTCATCGAAGCCTTCGGCCTCGCACCGGAACAGCTTGTGGAGTTTGTCCAAGCCCGGCTCGGCTCATAGCCGGCTGGGACGGCGCCCCGGGTCCCGGGGCGTCGGATAGGGCCGTTATACTCCCCCGACCCCGAAGATCAGATTCGGCAGCCAGAGGGAGATCGCCGGGAAGAGCACCAGCAGGATCAGGACGATCGCGAGGGGAAAGAGGTACATAAAGGTGTACTTCGCAACCCGTTCGACCGGTAACTCGGCCACGCTACTGAGCACAAAGAGCACGCTTCCGAAGGGCGGTGTAAGAACCCCGATCATCAGGTTGATCATCATGACCACTCCGAAGTGGACCGGGTCGATTCCCAGGGCCGCCATAATCGGTAAGAACACGGGGACCAGAATGTTGATCGACGCGACGGTCTCCATGAAGGCGCCGACGAGGATCAACAGAATATTGATGGCAAAGAAGATCAGATAGTAGTTGTCGATCCGGTTGAGCATGAAAGCCGCCACCATCTGGGGAACCTGTTCCCGGGCCAGAATCCAAGCAAAGAGGGTGGCTGAGGCGACGATAAACATAATCTGGACCGTCGTTTGGACCGTCGAGCGCACCGCCCGGACGAAGCCGGCGAAGTCCATGTCGCGGTAGATAACGAAACCGAGAAGTATCGCGTAGAGCGAGGCGATGGCCGCCGCTTCGGTAGGGGTAAACGCACCGAAAAAGATTCCCCCAAGGATAATGCCCGGAGTAAGGAGCGCCCAGAAGGTCCAACCAAACGACCGGGCAATTTCGCCAAAGGATGCCTGCGGCGATGTGGGCACCTTGTGTTTTCCGGCCCGGGCCCAGATCAAGAGCATCAGGCTCAACCCCATGATCAACCCCGGGATGATGCCGGCGGCAAAGAGGCGTCCGATCGACGTATTCGCGACGACGGCGTAGATAACGGCGACCATGCTCGGCGGGATAATCGGGCCGATGGTCGACGAGGCGGCGGTAACCCCGATCGTCATGCTGTCGGGGTAGTTGGCCTCCCGCATAGCCTTTATCTCGATGGCCCCGAGACCCCCGGCGTCGGCAATCGCGGCTCCGGACATACCGGCGAAGATAATGCTCGCGACGACGTTGACGTGCCCCAAGCCGCCCCGAACGTGTCCGACGAGTTTGTTCGCGAAGCCGAAGATGCGGTTCGTAACACCGCTCTCGTTCATCAGGTTCCCGGCGAATATAAAGAAGGGGATGGCCAGGAGGGCGTAGGCGTTCGCCCCGGCGACCATCCGCTGGATCGCGGTAAAGTCCGGGATGGTCTCCGTCATCATCACGTAAACAAGGGAGGGCAGCCCAATCGCCACGGCAACCGGGATCCCGGTAAACAAAAGCACCAGAAGGGCCACGATCATGAGTATCAGCATCGACGCCTCCGAAGGTTTCTAAACGAATGGGAGTTCATTCCGAACTCCACGCTACTCGGGAACGATGTCGCTGGAAAACTCCAGCTGGGTCAGCGGTTCGTCGAAACCGCGTCGAAAGGTCCGGACCGCATCCGGAATCTCTCGAAACAAGAAGAGCACGGCGCCGAAAGCGACAGATATGTAGAGGTAACTCTGGCGCCACTGCATCGCCTGAGACCGAAACGCCCAGGAGCGTTGGGCGAGCTGGTAGCTCAGCAGAACCAAGAGCACCAGAAAGCTCACGATGACGAGCTCCTTGAAGAGCCAGAAAACCATGCGCACCGTCGGCGACATTCGCCGCTCGAGGACGCCATATATGATATCGATTTTGATGTGGGAGTTCGTCCTGCGCACCTTCGCACTTCCGACGAAGGTAAGCCAGACGAAGCTCCAGAGGGAGAACTCGACGTTCCAAGCGAAGGAAAGGCGAAAGACGTACCGGTAGAGGACGCCGACGCACATCGTCAGAAAGATCGCGAAAAAGCAGATTGTCGGCAGGGCTTCCTCGAAGACATCGTGGAAGCGTCTTAGCGAATTGGGTTTCATGCTGACTTCCTCTCGCGGAAACTGCGCGGAGAAGCCGAAACCGGCTCCTCCGCAGTGAACTAGATACCGTGTATCGGTCGAAGGAGCAACTATTCCAGATTCTGAATCCGGCTATGCAGGTCTTCGCCGTACCGAATCCACCAGTGGCTGAACTCCACGGGCATCTGAGCGGTCGCTTCCTGGAACGCTTCCACGTCCGGCTCGATGATCTCAAGCCCTTCCTCCTGGAAGAAGTCCAAGAGCCGCGCGTCCTCCGCCTTGAGTCCGTCGATGATGTACTGGGACCCTTCGGCGAAGCCTTCCATTATGGCTTCTTGCTGCTCGGCGTTGAGCTGCTCGAATACCGGACCGTTCATCAGGAAGAAGAGCAGGTTCGTGACGTGGGAGGTCAGGTTGACGTAGCTCGCGACCTCGTAGAACCGCATTCCTTCGAAAGCCGAGAGCGGGTTTTCCAGACCGTCGGCGACGCCCTGCTGAAGCGCCATGTAGGCCTCGGCGTAGGCGATAGGTGTCGGGTTTGCGCCCATGGCGCGGCCGTAGGCGATGGTTACCTGCTGCTCAGGAACTCTCAAGGTAAAGCCGTCGAGATCTTCCGGGGTCCGAACCGGCTTGTCTACCGAAAGGACGTGACGGACACCGAACGATGTCGGGCCGATTACCTTGATGTTGAATTCGTTCTCGAGGTCGGCGAACATCTCTTGGCCGATTTCGCTTTCCGCGAAGAGCGATACATGGTCGAGGTCCCTAAAGGTGTAGGGCATCTCGGCGATCAGAATCGGCTTAAAGAGGTTGCCGATCTGGCCCGCGCCGGAAAGCACCATATCGATGGAGCCGAAGATGACCCCTTCGGTAATCGCTTCTTCCGACCCGAGCTGGGACGCGGGAAACACCTCGATATTGATCAAGCCGTCGGTGAGCTCCCGGACGCGGTCCGCCGCGACGTGGGAACCCCGATCCCAGACCGTGTCCGGGGCGTATACGTGGGCCAACCGCAGGGTTACCGGCTCGGTCACACCCTCTCCGGCGCCTTCCTGGTCACCACCGGCCCATGCCGTACCCATCACAACGAGAAGGGCCACGGCCGCGACGAATACTGTCTTTAGTCTCATGATTCATACCTCCCAAATTTTGTATGACGTGTGGTTATAATTTATAAATTATAACATCTTGACTGTCAATCGGAACGTCTCCATAATCTGGGTATTGAGATGGAAAGCAAGGCCGTCAGCAGAAAGACCCTCCGGGAGCACGTGTACGAGGCTTTGCGCGCGGAGATCATATCCGGGGACATCTTTCCGGGACAGAGCCTGACGCTCAAGAGCTTGTCCACGCAGTTCGGCGTCAGCATCGTCCCGGTCCGAGAGGCGCTCTTCCAGCTCTCCTCCGAAGGGGTTGTCGTCCAGCGAAGCAACCGGGACTACCGGGTTGCCACGCTTTCGCCTGAGGAGTTCACCGAGACCTACCGCATTCGAAATTTGATAGAGCCCTACCTCGCCGAGCGCGCCTTTCGATTTCGGCCGAAAGAAGCACACACGCACCTGAAGGCTATTCTCAACTGCATGCGGGAGTCCCTCGGTAACCCCAAGGAATACATCCGGTGCAACCAGCAGTTCCACTTTGCCCTCTACTCCTACGGCAAGATGCCGGTCCTCATGGGGATTATCAGGGGACTCTGGGCCCGGATCGGGCCTTACCTCTCAATCCACATCGAGCTCCTCGAGGATTTAACCGTCTCCCACCACTTCCACGAGACCATGCTCCGCTCCTTCGTCACCGGGGATTTCGATACCTTTAACCGCCAACTGCGTTGTGACATCCACGAATCCTACCGGGCCCTAAGCCCCCTGGTTAAAGAGCTCGACGCCGAAGGCGGTGTCACCACCCGGGAAGCCATTGTCGCCAGGACCCTCGCCACCAGGCCACGGCCGAGGGGCACCTCGGAAACCCCGGTCTCGGCATCCCTCGAGAACGAAGCTCCGGAGAACGTAGAATGGAAAAGGTAGTATAAAAATGAAAACAGTCGATAGTTCCGGCCGAAATGAAGCGCCGTTTGCTTTCTCCCTCGGGAAAGGGATCGACCTAACAGATACGACCATCCTCGCCTTCGGAGGTGCCGGAGCCCTTGCCGAGGCCTTTCTCTACGGCGCCGCCGACCGTGGCGCCCGGATCGCCTTAGCGGACCACCCGCCTCGGGACGCCGAAGCGCGACGCGCTTTCGAGGAGCGCCTCGACCGTGCAGCGAGAAACCTCGCGGATCTCGGTCCGGCACCTCCCCTGGTGATGCTCGCCGACGTAACCGACC
>JBKHCS010000149.1:0-6548 GCA_046541715.1 Spirochaetaceae bacterium | reverse complement strand
GAGCACCCCGGCACTCATACCCCGCCCGTGATCCTCCGAAAGAATTCCTACGCGTTTAAGCAGCGCCCCGAAGGCCACCAAAGAGGCGGCTGTAAGAAAGGCAAAGGTAACATCACCCATATCCGGTTTTTCCCATCCAACGAATCGGCGCCAAGAACCGCCGAACACTCCGCAGTCTTGATAGATCGATTGAAGCAAGATAGTGGCAGTCTACTACGAGGCGCTTCCTGAGGACTACGTGCGGCGATAGATCTCGTCGTGGGTGCCGATGCCGACGGGAACTACCGTGTCGTCGTGGATTATGAACTCCATGCTAATCCGGTACGTCATGTTGATCGAGACACTGTAGAGACCCTCGAGCTTGCCGGATAACTGGTGAAGCCGGAGAGAAGGATGAGCAGGATTCGCCTCAAGAAGCCTGAGGGTCTTCTCGTACTGCGTTCGCAATTCGGGGTGCCGTTTGATGAACTTCCGAGCCCGGCGCAGGTAACTCTGGGTATAAAGTATCTTAGTCACTCGTGATTCGTCGGATATGCTCTTCTACGGACTCTTCGATAACGTCGCCGTTTTCGAGGTCTTTCCGGGTCTCAGCGAGAGCCGCCTCGAGCTCACATTCCCGAAGATGGTTGTACTGCTCGACGGTAAGAACCACGTAACGCTGCCGCCCACGCACCGAAATGATCGCCTCGTCCCCTTTCGCCGTAATCTCATCGAGACGGGATACTCCTCTTGTCTTTAACTCGTTGGCAGTAACGACATTGTCCATCATGTCCTCCGTACGGTTTATAGTACCAGCATACGGACCATACATCAATTTCTGCTAGCATTTTTTACAGTGCGCTCAGTCGGTCGGTCAGAACGCCAAGGCCCGCGCTCAACGGTCGCGCCTTCTGCGGAGTCTCTGTTGGAAGACCGCAGTGGGGGAGCTATATCTGCAACAACTGGTGCCCGTGGTAGTGCTTGTCCCGGATGGCGCGGATGTCGTCGCTCCGGAGGTAGTCGTCGAGGGTCATTCGGCGGTCGATGGTCCCGGTGGGGGTAAACTCGACGATGCGGTTTGCTACGGTCTGGACGAACTCATGGTCGTGGCTGGTAAAGAGCACGACGCCCCGGAAGGCGATAAGCGCATCGTTTAGAGCGGTAATCGATTCGAGGTCGAGGTGATTGGTCGGTTCGTCCATAATCAAGAGGTTGGGCGCCGAGAGCATGAGCTTACTGAGCATGCACCGGACCCGCTCCCCTCCCGACAGAACGGTAACGGACTTCGCCGCCTCGTCCCCGCTAAAGAGCATCCTTCCTAAGAAACCGCGGACGTAGGTCTCTTCTTCCACCTCGGTAAACTGCCGAAGCCACTGGGTAATCGACTGGTGCGACTCGAAATAGGGGCTGTTGTCCTTCGGGAAGTAGCCGACTGATATGGTCTGGCCCCACTCTATCTCGCCGGCGAGCGGTTTCTTGTGATCCGCGAGAATCTCGAAGAGGGCGGTCTTTGCCTGATGGTAGGGCCCGATAAAGGCGATCTTGTCCCCCGGATCGACGGTAAGGCTAAAGTTCCGGAGGACCGGCTCGTCCTCGACATCCTGTGTCAGCCCGTCGATCGACAGCACAACCTTCCCGACCTCCCGCTCCGGAGAAAAGGCGATGTAGGGCGACTTCCGGCTCGAAGGACGAATATCGTCTAAGGAGAGTTTTTCGACGAGCTTCTGCCTGCTGGTCGCCTGACGGGACCGGGCGGCGTTCGAGGAGAAACGCTGGATAAAGGCGTTCAACTCGGCAATCTTATCCTCTCGGCGCTTCTTCTCCTCGCGTTGCTGGCGGCTCGCTAGCTGGGACGAGTGGTACCAGAAGTCGTAGTTTCCAACGTAGAGTTGAATCTTTCCGAAGTCGATATCCGCAACGTGGGTCGTCACGCGGTTTAAGAAATGCCGGTCGTGGGAGACGACGATTACGGTGTTCTTGAAGTTCAGGAGGAATTCCTCGAGCCAGTTGATCGACTCGAGGTCCAGGTTGTTCGTCGGCTCGTCGAGGAGGAGGATGTCCGGGTTCCCGAATAGCGCCTGGGCCAAGAGAACCCGGACCTTCTGCCCGGCGTCGAGGGCGCTCATCTTTTGGGTCAACAGGTCGTCGGAGAGTCCTAGCCCGGAGATCAGACGTCCGGCTTCGCTCTCGGCCTCCCACCCCCCGAGCTCGGCAAACTCCGCCTCGAGCTCCGCGGCGCGGATCCCGTCCTCTTCGGTAAAGTCGCTCTTCTCGTAGATCGCGTCTTTCTCGATCAACGTGCGGTAGAGCCTCTCGTGACCGACGATTATGGCGTGGAGGACGGTAAGCTCCTCGAAGGCGTACTGGTCCTGCTTCAGGACCGCGACGCGCTCTCCGGGGGAAACGATGACTTCCCCGGAATCCGGCTCGATCTCCCCCGAAAGAATCTTTACGAAGGTCGATTTCCCTGCCCCGTTGGCGCCGATAATGCCGTAACAATTGCCCGGGCGAAACTTTATGTTGACGTCCTTAAACAGAACGCGGTTACCGTACTGAAGGGTAATATTCGCTGCTGTAATCAATGGGTTCTCCCGTGAATGTGTGAGGAGAGCGGAAGTTACCGAATTATGGGGTTCGGATCAAGAGAAAGCGCCAGGTCCGGGCGGTCGGTAATGATGCCGTCGATGCCCCGGTCGACCAGCGCCGCCATCTCGTCGGGGTCGTTGATGGTCCAGGCGGCGACGAAGAGGTTTCGGCTCCGGGCGCCCCGGATAAAGCGCCGGGTCGTCACCGGGATGCGCCCGTGGTAAGTAGGAACCAGTACCGCCTCGTAGGCCGGCGAAACGAGCCCCGAGAGAAAGAGCCAGGTCGCCGTAAGAAGCGGCTTGAGCTCCTCTTCCGATCCGTGGGTAGGCGCTTCGGGCGCCACGTTGCGAAAATGGCGCAGAATACGCTGGTGGAAGCTCGATAGTAGCGTCCGGTCGGCCCGATCATACTCTCGAACGAGAGCGATCATTGCATCCGCCAGTCGAATATCGTTGTCCTTGGCGTCTACAACGATGTGGGCGGTAGGAAAGGCGGAGAACACCTCCCGGAGAGTGGGAACGGTGATTCCGGCGCCACGATAGGGAAACCTCCGTCCGTCTTCCGACAAAAACCGGTAGCCGGCGTCGAGGGATTTCAGCTCGTCGAGGGTAAAGGAGCTTACTGCGCCCTTCCCGTCGGTCGTGCGGTCGACCTCCGCGTCGTGGATTACCACCGGAATCCCGTCCGCACTCAGGTGGACATCCATTTCCAGAACGTGGGCCCCTATCTTTCCGGCCCAGGCGAAGGCCTCCATGGTATTCTCCGGCCGCAACAGAGCGCCCCCCCGGTGAGCGATAACCACCGGCCGCTGCTTCGGCAAGGAGTCGAAGAACGGGTGTTTCCGGGCGGGCTTCATAGGTATCACAGGCTCCTGCTCGTTCGTATCCGGACATCATAGGTCCGTCGACTACCGCGTCCGAGAAAGATGCTCATGAGAGTTCCGACAAGAAAGGCACCGAGGTCCCAGACGATTTCGATTCCGGCACCCATCCCCGGATAGATGGATACTACGCTTCCCACGACGAGCCCGATGACGACGGCGTAGGTGCTCCCGTGGAATCGCCGGAGCAGGGCCGAGATAGCCTTTGAAGCGAGGACCACACCGGTGATGGTTCCGAGGACGAAGATCGTGATGACCGGACCGTTTAGCGTGCTGAAGCCGTTTTGAAGCGTGCTGTACATGCCGATGAGGAGCAACAAAAAGCTTCCGCTGACGCCCGGGATGATCATCGCGATACTCCCGAGGAAGGCGGCGCCGAAGACCAGGGCGCCGCTGAGAAAGTCTATATCGGTAATCGGCGGTGACGTCTCGGGGCGGGGAGTAAGCCCCATCCAGAGAACCAAAAAGAGACCGAGGGCAAAGAGCACCAGGTGGCGAAGACTGATGGAACGTGCGCCGACCCGCCGCACGAGGTAAGGTGTGCTCCCGAGAATGAGCCCGATAAAGCCATAGTTCGTGGGCCGCGGCGCGTTATCGAAGAGGAAGCCGAGGAGTCGAGCGAGGGCGACATTTCCGACCAGAACCCCGGCAACGACGGGAATAAGAAAGAACAGATTCCGCCGCCATCCTCCCTCGCCGGTAAAGAAGTTGCCGAAGGCATCCACAACCTCGTCGTAGAGCCCGGTTATAACCGCAATCGTACCGCCGCTGACGCCGGGTATGATGTTCGCCATGCCTACGAGGATGCCCTTGAGGGCGTTTAAGGGAGAAAAGGGCTTTTTCGCGAGGGTCTGTTGATCGGCCATGCGTCCTCCGGAATGAGAGTATAACGAAATCGTCGGAAACCCATAAATATATGCACTCCTGTGCTCCTTGCTACCTCCTGTCTCGCCAAGTCTTCTTCGTTTCTTGACACCCGGCCGGACCGCCCCTATGATGGTTTCTTTAGAAACCCGTTAAATTCCTTTAGGAGCATAGTATGGCAGGCATTCGTAACATTGCCTTCGCCGGACACGGCGGTACGGGCAAGACCTCCCTCGTGGAGAACATCCTCTTCGCAGGAGGGGCGATCTCGAAACCGGAGTCCGTCGGGTCCGGCAAGACGGTAAGCGACTACACGGAGGAAGAGATCGACAACAAAATGTCCATCCATACCTCCTTGAGCCACGTAACCTTTAGCGACACCAAGATCAATCTTCTCGACACGCCGGGTTCCTCCGACTTCGTCGGGGAAGTCGTCGCGGCCCTCCGGGCTGCCGAGAGCGCCTGCGTGGTTATCGCGGGGAAGGCCGGTGTACAGGTGGAAACCATCAAGCTCTGGCGCCGGATGAACGACCGCAACATGCCGCGCTTCGTGTTCGTCAGCAAGATGGACGAAGAGCGGGCAAACTACCAGGCGGTCCTCGACGACCTTGCCGAGAAGTTCCAAAAGACCTGCGTGCCGGTGACGATCCCGATGGGGAGCGGCGCCGACTACAAGGGCGTAATCAACTTGATCGAGATGAAGGCCTACCCGGCCCCGGGCTTCGGTGTAAAGGAGTCCGCGACGGATATCCCGGCGGAGTTTGCCGACGAGGTGGAAGCGGCCCGGGCGGTGCTTATCGAATCCGCCGCCGAGGGGGACGACGAGCTTACCGAGAAGTACCTCTTGGAGGAGAATCTGACGACCGAGGAGATCCGCCGGGGCATTACCGAGGGCCTGATCGCGAACAAGGTCGTCCCGGTGCTCTGCGGTGCTGCGGAACAGGGCTCCGGGCTCTTGAGCCTTCTCTCGATTATCGCCGACGAGGCTCCGGCACCGGAATCGGCTACCGAGACTCTTGTGACCGACGACGGGGAAGAGAAGAAAATTGCGATCGATCCGTCGGCACCCTTTAGCGCCTTCGTATTCAAGACGTCCATCGATCAGTTCTCCGGAAAGCTCTCCTTCGTCAAGGTGGTCGGCGGCACTCTGACCGCCGAGACCGACCTGGTGATCGCCCGGGAGAAGAAGAAAGAGAAGCTCAGCAAGGTCTACTCCGTCCAAGGGAAGAAGCTCGAAGAGGTCTCTGCCATTCCTGCCGGGGACATCGGGGTTCTTACCAAGGTGGCTGCGGCGAAGACGAACGATTCGCTCTGCGCTCCGGAGGCGGTCGTCAACTTCAAGCCGCTTCAGGTACCCCAGCCGGTCCACGCGGTCGCCATCGAGGTGCCCAACCGGAAGGACGAAGACAAGCTCTCCGACGTCATGCATCGGGTGGTGGAAGAGGACATGACCTTCCGGTACGAGATCAACCCGGAGACCAAAGAAACCGTTATCTCCGGGATGGGCGAGTCCCACTTAAACATGATCCTCGACAAGCTCAAGGAGCAGCAGAAGATCGAGGTCCACACCCGTCCGCCGAAGGTCGCCTACCGGGAGACCATAACAAAGCCCGCCGAGGCGACCTACCGCCACAAGAAACAGACCGGCGGCCACGGCCAGTTCGGGGAAGTGTCGATTAAGATCCGACCCCTCGAGCGAGGGGAGCATTATCAGTTTGACAACCTGATCCGCGGTATGGCGGTCTCGAAAGGCTACGTCCCGGGTATCGAAAAGGGACTCCACGAGGCGATGGACGAAGGCTTTGTCGCGGGGTATCCCGCGGTGGATATCGGGGTCGAGCTTCTCGACGGAAAGGAGCACCCGGTCGACTCCTCGGAGATGGCCTTTAAGCTCGCCTCCAAGGGCGCGATGCGGGATGCCGCGAGTAAGGCCGGGCCGGTCCTCTTAGAGCCGATAATGAACCTCGAGGTCATTATCGAAGAGCAGTACCTCGGCGACGTCCTCTCAGACTTGAACACCCGCCGGGGCCGGGTTATGGGCCAGGAACCGATGGCCGGCGGCTTCGTCGTCATCAAGGCCCAGGTACCCCAGTCGGAGCTGTTGCGCTACTCAATCGATCTGCGCTCGATGACTTCCGGAACCGGTGGCTTCGAGATGAGCTTTAGCCACTACAACCCGATCTCCGGGAAGGTCGCCGACGACGTCATCAAGGCGTCCCAGTCAGCACAGGAAGAGGCG
>JBKHCS010000148.1:0-6557 GCA_046541715.1 Spirochaetaceae bacterium | reverse complement strand
CCGTCCGACGCGCCTTCGGCCGGGTCGCCTCGGGGCTCCTTCGATCCGGGGACGAGCTCTTGGCACTCCCCTCCCTCAAGACCGCCCGGGTCGCCTCCCTTTCGGTCGGAGCTCCGGAAGCAGGCGGCCGGGCCCTTGCCGAGGCCCCGGCGGGGCGGTGGGTCGCCGTGGACTTCGATTCCCCGGTTCCCCTCCGCCGGGGAGACCTGCTCGTCCGGCCACACAATCTGCCCCACCGGGCGGACCTTCTCGACACGAACCTCCTGATGCTCTCCCGGGAGACGCCCCTTACCCCGGGGATGCAGGTGGTGCTCCAGATCGGCCCGGCCCGGTTCCCCGCCACCTTCGACGAGGTTCGCTACCGCCTCGAGGTCGAGGGGCTTCACCGGCGGCCGGCGGAAGCCCTCGGCGCTAACGAGATAGGCCGGGGGCTCTTTTCCCTCGACGAGCCGCGGTGGCTCGACACGGTTCGGCGGAACCGGCGGCTGGGCTCCTTTCTGGTGCTCTCTCCCGATTCTCTCGATATCCTCGCCGCCGGATTTATCCGGGACCTCCGGGAATCCCACCCCGAGGCCGTCGGGCAGGTCGTCTGGCTTACCGGCCTTCCGGCGAGCGGAAAGAGCACCATCGCCCGGGCGACGATCGATCACCTCGCGGAGCTCGGATACGAGGGAATCCACCTCGACGGCGATGTTTTTCGCGGCTTTGTCTCAGACGATCTCGGCTTCTCGACTCCGGACCGCCGGGAGAACATCCGCCGGGCTGCCGGTGTCGCGGCGCTTCTGGCCTCCGCCGGGCATCTAATCGTCGCCTCCTTCGTTTCCCCCTCCCGGGCCGACCGGGAAGCCGCCCGGAACCAGGTGGGTCCCGGTCGGTTTCTGGAGGTCTACATCGAGACCCCCCTCGAGATCTGCCGGAAGCGGGACCCGAAGGGGCTCTACGCCAAAGCGGATAGGGGAGAGATAGCGGAGTTTACCGGGGTCGGCGCCCCCTACGAGGCTCCCGAGGCACCGGAGCTACGCATCGATACCGGCATCACGGGGATCGCCGAAGCCGCCGACCGCATCGTGGCGCTCCTGCGGCTGCGGGGGGCCCTTACTCGTCCTGTTCGGCAAAGACCCGGCGCAGCAGATCCGTCACCCGAGCGGCGGGATCCTCTCTAATCTTTAGCTCTTCGCCCTCGATCAGGAGAAAGAGCCCGTCGAGCCCTTTATCCACCACGTAGACGTCCAGGTCGTATTCCTTGTCCTCGACGAAGGGAATGCGGTTGTACTGCTCGATAATCCACTGATAGAGGGTTGCGACGCCGGTGTCGTTGATCGCCTCCTGAACCACCGGGAGAAACCGAACCGAGAGCTCGAGGCGGGTCGTGCGCTCGAAGTAGCGGGTCGCCGCGTCGTCGGGACCAAAGAGGATATCCCGGGCGTCGGCGACGGTCATCTGCCGAATCGCGGTGACGAACACCTCCGTCGCCTCCTCCGAGGCAACCTCGGCGGCACGGTTCATCTTTTCGACGAAATCGTCCATCTGCCGGTCGAGGCCGATCTGCCGGAGGCGCGTGTCCACCTCTTCGAGCTCCGGAGGCAGAGGAATAAACAGCACCGGGTTCTCAAAGAAGCCTCCGGGGGCCGAGGCGATGCCGGTAGCGTTCCGGGTGCCGACCTCCAGGGCTTCCTTGAGGCCCGCGATAATGGTCTCCTCCGAGAGCGGCTCGCGTTCCCGGAGCATCCCCTCGACGACCGAAGAGTCGAATCCGGCGCATCCGGATAGTCCGACAACCAGCACGGTAAGAACGAGGGCCACCGCTGTGGCCCCGGCGCCGCGGCGCCGAAAGCTCCTGTTCATCACCACCGAAGGTAGCCCAACCACCGGAACTTTTCTACGACCGGCCGATCTGCTAAGTTTGCCTATGAGGGTTGAAGTATCCTTTTTTCCGGGGATCCCAGACGGCCGTGCCGAGCGGCTCCTGCGAAGCCTTGCCGATCTGCCGGAGATCGCCGGCCTCTCCATCGCCGACGTCTATCTGCTCTCGGGTCTGACCCGGGGCCAGGCGGCCTCGATAACCGACCTCTTCCACGACTCGGTGATCCAGTCGGTGGAGTTCTTCGAAGATCAGCGGCGCCTCCCCGAGAGCTGTGACGCCTGCGTAGAGGTCGCCTACCGCCCGGGGGTCACCGACCCGGTTGCGGTTACCATCCGCGACGCCGTCCGCCGGGGGGCCCCGGACCTCGATCCCGCCCTCACCGAGGTCCGCACCGCGACCCAGTACCGCCTCTCCTTTACCCCCCGGGGCCCCGGCGCCTCGGATACCCCGGCGGCCGGCGGAACATCGGCGGCCGGCGGAACACGGGCCGCCACCCTCGACGAGCTCGTCCGGCGCCTCCACAACCCCCTCATCCAGGACGCCCGGCGCTTATCCGGTCCCGGAGACGCCCTTCCCCCGGCGTACCCCGGCGTTGCCGGCGCCCCGACCGGCCCCGGACCGGACGCTCCCTTCCAAACCTTTCCCATCGCCGGCATGACCGACGACGAGCTCCGCCGCCTCTCCGAAGAGCGGCTTCTCGCCCTGACCCTCGAGGAGATGCAGGCGATCCAAGGCTATTTCCGGCGTCCGGAGGTCCGGGAGGTCCGCCGGACCCGGGGTCTCCCGGAAGAGCCCACCGACTGCGAGCTCGAGATGCTCGCCCAGACCTGGAGCGAGCACTGCAAGCACAAGATCTTCCAGGCCCGGGTCCACTATCGGGAAGACGGCTCGCCCCCGGAGTCCCACCCGGAGACCATCGACGGCCTCTTCAACACCTACATCCGCCGCACCACCGAAGAGCTTCTTCCCGCACGAAACGACGTCCTCTCGGTCTTCCACGACAATGCGGGGGTCGTCTCCTTCGACGAGGAGCTCGCCCTCTGCTTTAAGGTCGAGACCCACAACTCCCCTTCGGCACTCGACCCCTATGGCGGGGCGATTACCGGCATCGTCGGGGTAAACCGGGATATCCTCGGAACCGGCCTCGGGGCCAAACCCATCTTTAACACCAACGTCCTCTGCTTCGGCCCTCCGGACCTCCCCGAAGTCCCGAAGGGGCTCCTCCATCCCCGACGGGTCCTCGAGGGTGTTCACCACGGCATCGTCGACGGCGGCAACCAGTCCGGAATCCCCACCGTTGCCGGCGGCTTCCTCTTCGACCAGAGCTTCGTCGGTAAGCCTCTGGTCTTCTGCGGAACCGGAGGGCTCCTCCCCCGGCGGGTAGGCCGGCGGGACGGCTTCGTCAAGGAAATCGAGCCCGGAGACGTCGCGGTGATGGTCGGCGGACGCATCGGCAAAGACGGCATCCATGGCGCCACTTTCTCCTCCCTTGCCCTCGACGAGACCTCGCCGGTCTCGGCGGTCCAGATCGGAGACCCCATCACCCAAAAGCGGATGACCGATTTTCTTCTGGAGGCCCGGGACCGGGAACTCTTCCGCGCCCTCTCGGACAACGGGGCCGGGGGTCTCTCTTCCTCCCTCGGGGAGATGGCCGAGCTCTCAGGAGGCGTTCGAGTCTTCTTGGAGCGCTGCCCCCTAAAATACCAGGGCCTCGAGCCCTGGGAGATCTTCGTATCCGAGTCCCAGGAGCGGATGAGCGTCGCCGTCCGGCCGGAACACTTTGCCGCCTTCGTCGCCCTCGCGGAGCGCCACGGCGTCGAGGCCACGGCGATCGGCGAGTTTACCGCCGCCGGCTTCGTCGAGGTTTTCTACGCCGACCGCCCGGTGGCCCTCGTCGACCTCGAGTTTCTCCACGACGGCAACCCCCAGCTCCATCTCGAGGCCCACTGGCCGGGCCCCGGCGTCCGTCCGGCCGCCTCGGAAGCCACACCACAACAGACCCTTCCCCCGGAGTGGCAACGACCCGAGGCCCTCCGGGCCGATCTGTTGGCCCTCCTCGGGGACCCAAATATCGGATCCCGGGAGGCGCTGATCCGCCAGTACGACCACGAGGTCCAAGGCCGCTCGGTTACCAAGCCCTTCGCAGGCTCCGGGGCCGACGCCCCGACCGACGGCGCTGTACTCTTTCCCCGGTACGACAGCACCCAGGCCGTCGCGGTCTCCCACGGCGTGGCGCCCTGGATCGGCGACTACGACACCGAGTTGATGGCCCGGTACGCCGTCGACGAAGCGGTCCGGGCCCTGATCGCCCTCGGTGCGCACCCCGACCGGATATCCGCCCTCGACAACTTCTGCTGGTCCGACCCCGTTGCCTCTCCGGAGAACCCGGAAGGCGCCTACAAGATGGCACAGCTGGTCCGGGCCTGCCGGGGGCTCTCCCAATCCTGCCTCGCCTACGGCGTCCCCCTCATCTCCGGGAAGGATTCGATGAAGAACGATGCCGTCGTCGAGGGCAGGCGAATCTCCGTCCGGCCGACCCTCCTCGTCAGTGCCCTCGGAATCGTCCCCCGGCCGGTGCCCGGCGCATCGATCGACTTCAAGGCCCCTGGTGATAGAATCTACCTTCTCGGCGACGTCCCTGGTCCCGCCGGCGATACAGACGCCCCGATACTCGGCTGCTCCGCCTACGAGCGCGTCAAGCTCCCGGAGACAAGTCCCTTCCACCGGCGCCGGGGCTCTCTCGGAGTCCCCCCTCGGTTCGACGGCCCCCACATGGCTGCCGCCAAGGCGCGGTACGCCCTGGTCCACCGGGCTCTTGCCGAGGGGCTCATCGCCGGCATCCACGACCTTTCCGAGGGTGGCCTCGGAGTCGCCCTCGCGGAATGCGCTATCGGTGGGCGCCTCGGCGCCCGGGTCACGCTCCCGGCGGGCCCAGGCACCTCGCCCTCCCCCGCGGAGACTCTTTTCTGCGAGGCCCCCGGCCGCTTCCTGGTGTCGGTTCCGCCGGACAAGGTCGACCGCATCGAAAACCTTCTCGACGGCTCCGGCATTACCTATCTCGGGGAGGTCATCGGCGAGCCCGAGCTCCGGATAGCCTTTGCCCGAAGCCCCGGCCCGGAACCCGAGATACCCCCGGTACGCGTCGCTCTCGCCGACCTCCTCGAGGCCTGGGGGTCTACCGGCTTCGGCCGCCCGAAACCCGGTGCGGCCCCAGGTCCCGGTACGGCCCCAGGTCCCGGTCCGGACGGCAGACCCGGCCCCGGGGCGACTCCGGTCCCGGCCGCCGGACCCGGTCCCAGTGGCGCCCCACCCCGGGAACCGGCATCGGCCCCCGGGGCGGCAAGCCGCCCCGTGGCGGTCCTTACCGGCTACGGCATCAACGCCGATGCCGAGCTGGCCGAAGCCTTCCGGGGTGTCGGCGCAACCGTGGTCTCCCTCCACCTGGAAACGCTGTTCGCCGACCCCGACCGGCTGGAGGAACTCGGTATTCTGGCGTTTCCCGGTGGCTTCTCCTACGGTGACCATCTTGGGAGCGGCCGGGCCCTTTCCTTTCTCCTCTCCCGGCGCCTCGGCGACCGGATGCGGCGCTTCGTCGACGACGGCGGGTTGATAATCGGTATCTGCAACGGCTTTCAAGTGCTGACCAAGCTGGGCCTTCTCCCGGGGAACGGCGGAGGGGCCCTTATCTACAACGACACCGGCGTCTTCGAGGACTCTTGGGTTCGCATCGCCCCGGAGGCCGGGAGCACCTCACCCTGGCTCGAGGGCCTCGAACCGATGGACGTCCCAGTGCGCCACGGGGAAGGCCGGTTCTACACCTCCGCGTACACCGGCCGAAAGCTGCAAGAGTCGGGGCAGGTGGCCTTCCGCTACCAGGGACGAAACCCCAACGGCTCTTTCGGGGACATAGCCGGGATTACCGACCCGACCGGACGCGTCTTGGGGTTAATGCCCCATCCGGAAGCCTTTCTCCGCCGGGAGAACCATCCCCTTTGGCACTCAGGAGAGGCCCCGGCGCCCCCCTTGCGCCTCTTTGCCAACGGACTTCGCGCAGCACCAAGGTTCGGACCACCAATCGAAATTGAAAGTTGGGCCAAGAAGCCGTAGACTATAACCACCGATGAATAACGGCATGCTGGTAGAAGCGGAGATTTGGACGGTCGCCCGAACCGACAAGGGAAACGCGGTGCTCGTAAAGCCGGTTGGCTCCGAGCGGGCGGTGCCCATCTTTATCGGGCAGTTGGAAGCGCAGTCAATCCTCATAGGGCTCGGGAACGTTCCGATGCCGAGACCCCTGACTCACGATCTGTTTATCTCCGTCATGGAGAAGATCAACATCGTGGTGGAGCGGGTGGAAATCACCGACCTCAAGGACGGAACCTTCTACGCGCGGATTCAGCTCAAGCACGGGATGAAGAAGCTGAACATAGACTCCCGGCCCTCCGACGCCCTCGGTATCGCCGCCCGGCTCCGGTGCCCCCTCTTTATTTCCGAGGCAATCGTCGACGAGGCGGGGGTAGCCATCAATCTGATTACCGAAGAAGAGCCCGCGACCGAGGAGAGCGTCGAAACCGTCGAGGGGGCCCCGACCTCCGAGAAGGAGCTTTTGCAGCAGAAGCTGCAAAAGGCTATCGACGAGGAAGACTACGAAGAGGCCGCACGCATCCGCGACCAAATGAAAGAGCTTTGAGCA
>JBKHCS010000147.1:0-6558 GCA_046541715.1 Spirochaetaceae bacterium | reverse complement strand
GCCTCGTGGGAAGTAGCGAGGGAAGAATAGAGCTCGCCGTTTGGCGTATGGAGGAAGAACTCACCGATTAGCGGTTCCGCCTCCACCGCTCCGTGTATTCGTCGGAGAACCGAAGCTTCGTGGCGGCGAAAGGCCTCCTCGCTTCTGAAGTCTTCCCGGTCTAGCCCTAATGAGAGGGAAAAGGGTATGTCGTAGGAGAGGGTCCTCGCGACGCGGTCCAAGTCGACCAGGAGGCGGTCGAAATCTTCGACGAACTGGTCCATCGCCGATTCCTGTCTGGAGTAGACATTGTTCTCCAGGATGCGCTGGACCATCACCAGGATAAAGCCCCCGAAAAGAATCGTCGGGAGCACGAAGGAGGCGAAGAACAAGAGACCGAGCTTCAGACGGAGGGCGGAACGTTGCTTCGGCTTGCGAAAGAGCTGGGGTCCCATGGGTGGGCCTATTGTACACCCGGTCGGCGCCGCGCGTATGTACGATTTTTACCTCCCGAGGAGGAGAATTCTGACCTCAGTGGCCTTCCACGGCTTTCGACTTGTAGGGCTCCCGGCTTATGAGTTGGCTCGTCATTCCCCCGTCGGCGAGGATGTTCGCCCCGGTTATGTAGCTTGCGTCGTCGCCGGCCAGAAACGCCGCGGCCTTGGCAATCTCCTCCGGTTCGCCTACCCGGGCCATCGGAATATTCGACCACCAGTAGTCGAATACCGCCTGCTTGTTGGGTGCGGCGTCCTGCAGTTGCTGCCAGATATTGGTGTTGATAAGTCCCGGAGAGAGTGCATTCACCCGGATACCTCGAGGAGCGAGTTCCACCGCCATCGCCTTCGTCAGGCCGACGACACCCCACTTCGCCGCGTCGTAGGGGGCGGCGCCGGGTACACAGGCTAAGGTGTGGACCGTGGTTATGTTGACGATTGAGCCTTTCCCCGCCGCCAACATGTGAGGAATCGCGTACCAGCTACAGAGGTAGGTTCCCCGTAAATCGGTGTTGATTACCCGGTCCCAGTCACTGGGAACCACCTCTTCGAAGGGCTTTACGAAATTCACGCCGGCGTTGTTCACCAGACAATCGATGCGACCGAACTGCTTGATGGTCGTCGAGATCAGGTTCTTGACATCTTCCTCGAGGGAGACATCGCACTTCACAAAGATGGCCTTGCCGCCATTGGAGACTATCCCGTCGGCGACGGGCTTGCCGTTTGATTCCCGGCGGGAGGAGGCAACAACGGTTGCGCCCCGGCGGGCAAACTCCTCGCAGATACTCCGACCTATTCCCTGACCGGAACCGGTAACGACACAGACCTTGCCTTCGAGCATATCATCCTCCTCGATAACGAAATGGTGGGAGCCCCGCGGCGCCCGGCTCCAGGGCGAACAGGCGCCCGGCGTCCGGTTGTGCCTCGAGCTCTTTCTCCGAAAGCCCCATCCGGGCCGTGGAAATAAACAAGGTCCGTAGGTCCGGGCCCCCGAAGACACAGGACGTGGGCCGCGCCACAGAAAGCTCTATCGTATCCAATAAACGCCCATTCTCCGGGTCCCACCGGGTAACCCTCCAGCCGTCCCAGTGGGCTACCCAGATTTTGTCGTCGGCGTCGATGGCCATGCCGTCGGGGTATCCCGAACCCTCTGGGATCTCCACCGCGGTACGGCGGTTGGCAATGCTTCCCGTATCCGCGTCGTAGTCGAAGGCGTCCACCCGTCCCGTCGGTGTATCGATGTAGTACATACGCCGGTGGTCGCTGCTCCAGACGATGCCGTTAGAGATGGTCACCTTGTCCAAAACCGTCTCCACCGAACCATCGGTGTCCAGGCGGTAGAGACGGCAGGCTTCCGCCTCGTCCTTCAGGCTCAAGGTCCCGGCCCAGAACCGGCCCGCAGGGTCCACGGCGCCGTCATTAAAGCGGGTATCCGCCCCCGGTTCTTGAGGGTCTACTATCGGCGTCGTTTCCCCGGTCACGGCGTCGACGAAGAAGAATCCATGGTGGAGCCCCGCCACGAATCCCTCGCCTTCCCGGAGCCCGATCACCCCAACCATCTGACCAACGTCAATATGTCCCTCGGCCTTGGTAGCCGGGTCGTAGCTGTAGATCCGGCCGGCCAAGATGTCCAGCCAGTAGACCAGGCCCGCGCGCTCGTCCCAGATCGGGCCTTCCCCGAGGGTGGCGGATTCTCTCGAAACGGCTGTCGCATTCGTGATTCGGTTTCTTTCCATCACGCTGCCTCCGCCCGGCGCTGCTTGAGCACCTTGTCCAAAACGACGGCAAAGACAAGGATAAGACCGGTAAAGACGTTTTGCCAGTAAACGTCAATTCCCAGAAGGTTCAGCGAGTTGATCAGCGTCGCCATCAGAATAGAGCCCAAGAAGGCGCCGGCGATGGTTCCCTCCCCGCCGCTCAGGCTCGCCCCGCCTATAACTGCGGCGGTAATCACTTTGAGCTCCAGTCCGACTCCGATAGTGACCGAAGCAGCGGCCAGTCTGGCGGTAAAGAAGATCCCCGCAACGGCGGCGAGTAGCCCGGTTATCACGTAGTTGATAATCTTGACGCGGTTCACCTTGATGCCCGTCATGACCGCCGCCTTCTCGTTGCCCCCGATGTAGTAGCTTTGGCGAAAAAACCGAGATCGCCGGAGGAAGGTGTCGCCCAACAACACCAAGAGAATCGTAAACACAATCGGATACTGAATCCCGAAGATCTCCCCTTGGCCGATCATCGTAAAGGCGACCGGAAGGTCGATAATGGTGACTCCCTGAGCTAACAGCAGGACGAAGCCACGAACAATCGAAAGCATTCCCAGGGTCACGATAAAGGGGTTTACCTTCCAGGTGGCGACAATGCTCCCGTTGATGAGGCCCACGAGGGCACCGGAGAGAAGGCCCAAGAGCACCGCCGGAAGAACCGGAACGCCTCCCTTCATAAGCATCGTGACTACCACGCCGCTAAAGGCCATCGTAGAGCCAACCGACATGTCGAGACCACCGGACACCAAGAGCACGGTCATTCCGGCGGCTATTGTCGCCTCCACGGAGAGGCCAAGGAGTATCGCCTTTAAGTTTCCGGGCCGCAGGAATATCGGGGATGCGTAAGACATGACGACCCCTCCGACGACGATAATCAGAACCAAAAAGAGCTCCCGGGCCTGAAGAAGACTTCGAAGCTGGTTGGATAGACCCTCCCGGGAGAAGCGTCTCGGTGCGGTGGTATCGTTCAAGCTTTGTGCTCCTTGTCTGTTTCTTCTGCTTCGGTAACGCCGGTTGCCAGGGCGATCACACGCTCTTCCGAGGCCTCGGCGTTACTGAGTGTTCCCACGACTTGTCCCTCTCGCATCACGATAATGCGATCGCTGATAGCCAGAACCTCCAGGAGATCCGAGGAGATTATGATGATTCCTTTGCCGGCGTCGGCGAGGCTTCGGAGAATCTGATAGATCTCGCCCTTGGCGCCGACGTCCACACCTTTGGTAGGCTCGTCGACGATAATTATCCTGGGCTTCACCCCGAGCCACATCGCCAAGAGCGACTTTTGCTGGTTGCCGCCGGAGAGCTCCCTGACGTTTTGCCGAATTGAGGCTGCGTTAATGCCGTAGCTCGTGATGTTTTCTCGGGAGTAGGAGTCGAGCTCTTCTTCCTGAAGTATGCCGAAGGGACCCGCGGCATAGTCCTTCAGCCGGGTAGCGAGAAAGTTCTCCCGAAGCGTCATATCAAGGAAAAGCCCTTCAAGCTTTCGATTCTCAGAGGTGTAGATGATGCCCGCATGGATGGCTTCGGCGGGAGACGCCGTGTCGACCGGACGGCCGTCGATCCGCACGGTTCCGGCACTTCGTGGGTAAAGACCGAAGATGGTTCGGGCTACCTCGCTCCGCCCCGCCCCTACGAGCCCGGAAAAGGTGAGAATCTCTCCCGGATGAAGCGTAAAGGAGACGTCGCGAAAGTAGGCCGGATGGGAGAGTCCCTCGACCTCGAGAAGCGCTGTTTCGAAGTCTATCTTGTCGCCCCGGGGGAGGTACTCGTGGGAGATCTTCCTTCCGACCATCAGCGACACGATTCCGTCTTCGTCGATATCCGACACGTCCACCGTTGCGACGTGGTGACCATCCCGGAGGACGGTGGCACGGTTCGCCAGCTCGAAAATCTCCTGAATATGATGGGAGATGTAGATGATCGCGATGCCCCGGGCCTTGAGCTCTTGGATGTTCGCAAAAAGGCGCTCGGCTTCGTGCTGCGTCAGTGACGATGTCGGCTCGTCCAGGATCAGTATCCGGGGGTTTCGAGCCAGAGCCTTAAGGATCTCGACGACCTGCTGCTTAGCGATGGAGAGATTCTTGACCGGGGTTCGTGGATCTATGTCTTCGTCAAAGAGAGCAAGAAGGCGTCGCGTTTCTTCGTAGAGCCGGTTGAAGCGGATCAGACCAAAAAGAGAGGTCGGCTGGGTGTTGGGGAAGACATTTTCGGCGACGTTAAGACCGTAGGTTAGGCTTAACTCCTGAAAGACGATTCCGATACCGTGCCGGGCGGCGTCCAGGGGGTCTCGAAAGGAGACGACCCGACCGTCGATAAGAATCTCTCCGCCATCAGGCTGTTGAACACCGCTAAGGATGTTCATCAGCGTGCTCTTGCCGGCGCCGTTTTCCCCGACGATGGCGTGGACCTCCCCGGCACGCAGGTCGAAACCGACTCCGCTCAGCGCCTGCACTCCGGGAAAGCGCTTCGATATATCCCGTGTCTCAAGAATTGGGTCCTGGGCCATCTGCCTTGCTCGTTCCTTTCCCCGAGGAACCGAAACGGCTCCTCGGGTGTTCGCCGTCTGCGCTGCTGATTAATCTCTGATGTAGTAGCGGGCGGTGTCCGCTTCTACGTACTCAACCCCCGTGTCAATGTAGTTGGGCGCCAGAGTCATTCCTGAGGCCTCGTTGTCGGTGGTAATCTCGACCTCCGCGTGGCGCATGTTGTAGAGAATCTGAAGGGCAAAGAAAGGCATCATCGCACTCTTTTGGACGATGGTTCCCGTAACCACGCCGGCTTCGATTCGTTCGAGCACCTGCCGGTCCCGGTCCATCGAGATTATGGCGACGTCGCCCGCGAGCCCTGCTTCTTGTACCGCCGTAGAGGAAGCGGCGCCCCCAACAGCGTCGGTACAGCCGATTCCCGCAAGGTCCGGGTGGCGCTGGAGCATTGCCGAGACGATCTGAAGCGTGTGAACCGGGTCGGCTTTGGTGTCGCCAACCTGGACGACTTCGATGCCTGGGAACTCGGCCAGGGCGTCCTCGTAGCCCCGGTGCCGATCCCGGTGGAGGGGAACCGCCGGCTCGGTAAGGATGGCGACCTTGCCTTCACCGCCGAGGGCCTCGCCAAGTTTCGTTCCGCCGAGGTAGCCCGCGTTGTAGTTTCCGGTTCCGACGAAGGCAACCCTATCCGAACCGGGAACGTCTCCATCGACCGTCACTACCGGGATCCCAGCGGCGACCGCTTTGTTTATGACCGGTCTCAGGCTGTCCTCGGCACCGAAGGTAATGATGCCTGCGGGTTCTTCGGCAATAGCCTGCTCGAAAGCGGCGATCATCGCATTGATGTCGTAGTCCGGAGGACCGGTATACTTGGTCTGCACTCCCATCATCTCGCCGGCTGCTGCAAGACCGATCTTGTGGTCTTCGAAATACTCCAGGTTTCCCAGCATGTAAACGCCGATGTACGTCTCGTTGGATGTATCGGGTCGCCCCCCCGCTTCTTCGGATGTTGCGGTCTCAGCCGGTTCGTCTCCTTGGCCGCACCCGAGAAGGGTCACGGAAAACAGGATTAGCAAGACAACCACCTTCCGCCACGTCTGCTTTGTCATCCTTGTCATTTGGGCCTCCTTTTTGTCGCCCGTGTTCGGTAATGCCCGCTATCTTTTCACGAGCCCGCCGAGGGGTACAGGAACAAAAATGACTTAAGATGTGCACGTATTTTCGGGAGGGCAAAATGGTGCAGGTAGGTGGGCCTACCACACAACCGGCACCAGACCGTATTCCCCGAACCGTCCGTCCTTGCTGACTATCGGAGCACCGACCTCGGAGGCGGTGCCGAGGATCATCCGGTCCGCCGGATCCCCATGGATATCCGGGAGCTCGACCGACCGGCGGGCTATTTTGTCGTCGACGGGGATTACCTGGAACCGGGGGTCCCGGTTTGTTGCGGTAACGAACGCTGCAGGCGGGACGGTGAGCTCCAACCGCCCTTTCTTGACCAGCATAAAAAGCTCCCAGACGCTGATTGCCGAAATAACGAGTTGCCTGTGGCCTGGAGCGTTTTCCACGGCCGTCCGCGCGGCGGCGGAGAGCTCCTCGGGGACCGTGAGGAGCCAGATCCAGGCATGGGTATCCAAAACAATCACGAGCCGGGAGTCTCCGCAGCAACGGACGATTCCCAGGTGTCCTCGCCGACCGGCTCGGTTGGGTCGGTGTACCGGACGACGGCCCCCCGGAGGGCGCCGACCGCGTTGTCGCCTTCTTCGGAGTAAGGCACGATCCGGGCCACCGGCCGGCCGTTGTCACTAACAACCAGCGTTTCCCCCGCTTCCACCTGCC
>JBKHCS010000146.1:0-6576 GCA_046541715.1 Spirochaetaceae bacterium | reverse complement strand
CGAGCATTACGACGAACAATCCCATGCCGTGGAAGAAGTACGGCATTGCCGAGACTTTTCTATCTCGTCCGGGGCGACCGATTCAAGAATCGGTTCCGGGCCCGAGGGACCTGCGTCACCGGATTCTGAGTCGCGGCCGCCGAGCGGAGTCGCAAACGCAAAGCCATATTCAAGCATCAGTCACAAAAGGACCGGCCACTCTTCCCGGGTCCGGATGAACGCGAGTTCTGGATGCGGGCAGAGGACAGAAACCGGGGCACCGCCCTTCTGTACGACAAGCTCGGTCTCCCGGAGTATGAAGCCATGGAGGCCTTTAAGCGCTGGGTTTTCTAGCCTACCACAACCCCAGCACGAGAAACACGCCAAACGACAGCATGACTACGGCCCCAAGAAGCTCGACGCCGGCGTGGACCAGGTGTCCCAGGTGTCCGTGAAAGAACCGGACGATGCGGTCCTTAAGGAAAATCGTCGCTAGGGAGAGCAGTGTGAGCGAAAGGGCCATCCCGATAGAAATCGAGGTAACCGCGATGACGCCGGCCCAGAGGACGCCGACGGAGAGGGAGAAGAGTAGGACCAGGGCGGAGCCGGGGCAGGGAATAATCCCTGAGGCGATGATTGCCGGGAGCCCCCGGGCAGTTTTTCGATGTCGCCGGGAGAGCTCCTTGCTGTGTTCGTAGAGGTGTTGCCGGGACGGATCGAGACCGTCCGGGTCGAGCTCTTTCGAAACGGGTTTGAGGGCTTCCACGATGTGTTCGTGCTTGTGGGTGGTTTCGTGGATGAGCTCCCGAATCTTTAAGAGCAGCAGTACCCCGCCGACGACGAGGATAAGAACCGCGCTGAGCCGCTGCATGAACAGGTCAACCTCGGCTATGGCGCCGGAAAGCGAGAGCTCGAGGAGGTAGTATCCTCCGACGATCAGAACGATCGCCGCAAAGGCGTGGAGCACTCCGAGGAGGCCTCCGGCTACGACGGCATGGATGGGCCTGGCGTCGTTCGACAGAAAGTAGGAGAAGAGCAAGGTCTTCCGGTGCCCCGGGAGAAGGGCGTGAACGACGCCGTAGAGAATGCTCAATCCGACGACGGCGGGTATGACCCCGGCATCACCCTCCCCCTGGAGAGCCCGGAGAAGCCGCCCCATCGCGTCTTGAAGCTGGATCTGCACCCTTCCGAGGAAGCTCCCGATGGGTCCCCGGGGGACCGCGCCGTCGAAGGCTTCGGATCCGGTAAAGGGGTTGTTGCCCTGAGCGACGGCCGAATCCGGGAATAAGGTCAGGGCCACGAGGAGCATTATGATTATCGCAAGGATGCGTCTATCGAACATGATCAGAACCTACACTGCCGGGGTAGAATCCACAAGACGGGTCTGAGGGCGGGCTTGCCGAATCTGAAGCCTTCGGTCAGGATAGTGGTGAAATGGACGGATTTACCGGATTATTGTTTTTCGCCCGGCGCTACCTCGGCATTCTGCTCTCGGCCCTCCCGTGGCTTGTCCTCGGGATCATCCTCGAGGCGGCGGTCCTGCCCCGCCGGCGCGGCCGCCTGTCGTCGAAGCTCTCCCGGGACGGTGTCGGCCTGGCTCTGTTCTCCGGAGGTGCCCAGGCGCTTCTTCTTCCCGATTCTCTCTACGAAAAGGCGCCAAGCGGCGGCCCCTCCGCGTGGTACCGGATCATCCTTTCGAGATCGCTCCATCCCCTGTTACTCATCTCTGTTTTCGTGGTTTTCCGCAGGCAGATCGTACTCCCGTTCTACTACCTCTTCTTCGTGATCGCAGGAGGGTTGATCGTCGGGCTGGTAGTCCGGCTTCTGGTATCGGCCGGAATGCGGGACCGGGACGCCGGATCGGCGGCTCCGCCGCCGAAAGAGGAAGAGTTTACGGGTCGATTAGTGCAGCGCAGTTACGACCACTCCGTCGACCTGCTCTTCGGTGCCTTCCTTGCCGCCGCCCTCCATTCGCTCCTTGGTACGACGGGTTTAGAGAGCATGGTCTTTCCCCCCGTCATCCTGGCCTTCGCCACCGGGGCTCTTGCCTCCCCGCCCCCGGCCACAGCGGGTGCGGTGGCTCTGAGTCTTTTCCCGCTGGGGCAGCCGAGTATGACCCTGGCCTACCTCTTGGGCACCGGCTGGGGGTCGCTTCGCGTAACCGGGTCTCTTCGGCGTCGACTCGGCTGGGGTCTCGCGATCGACGTGTCTCTGCTAATAGCCCTTCTCTCGATCCTCTTGTCATCCTTGGTGACCTGGACTACCTTGGAGTTACTGTCATGATTAGGCGGAACGAGATCGTCTGGGGTTCGATTCTCTTCGTTTACGGCCTCACGGTGCTCGTGATTCTGGTGCTGCGCCGCGGATCATTGGGAACCGGCGCGGTCGGGTTGACTGCGGCTGCCGCCCTGTGCGTCCTCGCCTTCGGCCTCCTTACCATTCTCCGGCCCGGGAAGAGCTCTTTCGCCGCCGACCGGGGTTTCGTCGTATTTCTCTTTCCCCTTGTGCTTCTTGTCCTGACTGCCGCGACCCCGGGAGCGCCCGCTGTCGGCAGTGGAAGCGCGGCGGTCCCCCCTTCTGGGCTGTCCGACGTGAATGCCCCCGAGATCGATGATTTCGACGCACGCCTCTTGAGCCAAGAGGGCCCCATCGAGTTCGACGAGAAAAGCTACTTCCACCTTCACGATGCGCTCACCGGCAATCCCGAGCTGGGAGACGGTCGGCAAGTCCAAATCGATGGATTCTTGAGCCTGAGCAATCCCGAGGGTCCGACTATCGGCCGCTACCTGCTCTGGTGTTGCGCAAGCGACGCCGTCTTTCTCGGAATGGCTCTCGACGGCGAGGTACCGGCGGTTCCCGAAGGAACCTGGCTCGAGGTCTCCGGTCGTCTGTCGACTACGGTCGCCAGGGAGGGGAGCGGTATGGTTCAGCGACCGGTTATCCTCGTAGAGGAGACTCGGATTCTCGAGGAGCCGGACTTCGTCTACGTCCTTCCCTTCTAACGTACATGCCTATGGATTTTGATAGAAACAACTTGGATCGAGCCGTCTCTCCGTATCTCAGACAACACGCCGACAATCCGGTGTGGTGGCAGGAGTGGAAGCCGGAGGTCATCGAACACGCCAAATCGGAGAACAAGGTGCTCTTCGTCTCCGTCGGGTATGCGACCTGCCACTGGTGCCACGTAATGGCCCGGGGCGCCTTTAGTCATCCCGACGTTGCCGCAATTCTGAATCGCGACTTCGTGAGCATCAAGATCGACCGGGAGCAGAGACCGGATATCGATCAGTACCTGATGGATTTTTTGGTCGCGACAACGGGAAACGGCGGGTGGCCCTTAAACGCCTTTTTGACACCGAAGGGCTACCCCTTCTTTGCCATGACCTACGCGGCACCGACACCGGTCCACGGTATTCCGGCCTTCCCCGAAATCTTGAATCGCGTAACCCAGTTTTATCGGGAGAAAGGAGACGACGTTCAGCCGTTCGAGCTCCCGGGTGGGGACGAGCTCCCCCGTGGGTTTCTCGACGACGAGGGCCTCGCCGATTCTGTCTCGAAGGTCGCCGCAAGCTACGACCCGGAAGAGGGGGGCCTCACCGGCCGGCAGAAGTTTCCGCCCCACTGCCCGAATCTCTTTCTGCTCTACGCGGCGGCGGCTGCAGGGGGAAACCAGGGCGCCACGCCGGACAAAGAGGCTCCGGCGACGGTCCAATCGGCCTCGGGGCCCCTCCGGAAGACCTTCGACGCCATCACCTATCGGGGGCTCCACGACCACGTCGGTGGCGGCTTCTTTCGCTACTGCGTCGACCCCGGGTGGCAGATCCCCCATTTCGAGAAGATGCTCTACGACCAGGCGATGTCGCTCTGGAACTTGAGCCTTGCCGGCCGCTTCTTTGACGAGCCGTTCTACCGCCGGGCGGCGGTTCGAACCTTCGGCTGCCTCGAGCGCGACTTTCGATTAGGGGACCTCTACGTATCCTCCCACGACGCGGACACCGACCACAAGGAGGGAGCGACTTACCTCTGGGACCGGGAAGAGTTGGAGAAGCTCGTGCCCCCGGATCTCCGGGAGGCCTTCGAACGGACCTTCGTCGTCACCGATGCCGGAAATTTCGAAGGCAAGAATCATCTACTCATGCGGGATCCGGACGCCCTGGCCGCCGAAGGGCTTCGGCCCGACGACCTCGACGCCGTGACGACAAAGCTTCTCGAAGAGCGAATGCGCCGACGGCAACCGGAGGTCGACCGGAAGCTCATTACCGGTTGGAACGCCCTCGCCGGGATCGCACTGCTTCAACTGGAACGGCACCTGGGCGTCGAAAAGGCCGGTGTCCGGGCGGAAGAATTGTTCTCCGCCCTCGTTGCCGAGCATCTGATCGACGGCTCTTTGGCCCACAGCTCCTTGGAAGGACGGCTACAGGAAGATCAGTTTTTGAGTGACTACGCCGCCCTCTTCCTTTTTGCCACCTATCTCCGGGAGGACCGGGAGGTCGATTCCGGGGTTATGGAAGCGCTTTCGAAGGGCACCCTCGCCTTCCGGAAGGCGGAAGCCTGGCTCGAAGCGGAGAACTCGGATTTTCAGCCGATACCGGCGAGTGGGTACGACATGCCCTACCCCTCGAGTGTCTCCCTCGCTGAGGTCGCGCTTCTCCGATACCGGATCCAAGAGGGGGAACTCTACGACGAGCTCGGCGCCTCCGGTCTCATTCAGAACGCCTTTCTCGATATAGGCGCGTTGATGGCCGGGGGCTTCTTTCTCGAGGTGGAATCGCCGGAGCCTCTGGAGTGGAAGAATCTCCCGATTCATGCTATGCAAAGACGTGGGCCCGGCAAAAGCTACTGCCATCGTGGGGTGTGCTACATGGGGCTTCCTGGATGAAAAGGACGCCGGATACACCGTCGCTTAGGGGTTCTTTCCGTGGATTTCCGTAAGCTCGAGCGCGTCACAATCCTCGGGGCCACCGTAAACGTGGCCCTCGCGGCGGCAAAAGTCGCCGTCGGAGTCGTTGCAAGCAGCTACGCCCTGATCGCGGACGGTATTCACTCCCTCTCGGACCTCGTGACCGACATAGCCGTTTTCTGGGGCATCCGGGCCGCCGGACGGCCCCCGGATGCCAACCACCGCTACGGCCACGGGCGTTTCGAGACGCTCGCGGCCTTTTTTGTCGGTGTGGTTCTGATACTCGCAGGTGGCTCCTTCGGATGGCGCGCCGCTATTTCGGTGGTATCGGCCATCGGCGGCGAGAGCTTGGCGCTTCCCGGGGTTGCGGCTCTTTGGGTGGCCGCGTTCTCCGTACTGGCGAAGGAGGGTCTCTATCAGCTAACGGTCCACATGGGACGCGAGGGTTGCAGCCCCGCGGTTACCGCCAACGCGTGGCATCACCGGGCGGATGCCCTCTCTTCGGTTGCCGCCGTACTCGGCATCGGCGCGGCCCGGCTCTTGGGAGCGGACTGGGCGGTACTCGACCCCGCTGCAGGAATCCTCGTCGCCGCCGCAGTCGTCTGGGTCGGCGGGGCAACCGCTATTCGGGCGGCACGAGAGATGACCGACGTCGGCCTTCCGGAGAACGAGCAGCGACAAATCGTCAACGAAATACTCAAAGTACCCGGGGTTTCGGACCCCCACGACCTCCGGACCCGGCGCCTCGGAAGCACGATAGCCGTAGAAGTCCACATTCGAATCGACAACGATGCAACCGTTCTCGTGGCCCACGACCTTGCGAGCGACGTGGAGAAACGCCTCCGGGACGTCCTCGGGCGGGAGACCCACGTTATCACTCATGTCGAGCCGCGTCGGGAAGAGAAGCGGGATTAGACGGGAGCCACCAGAATCCGGGGGCCGAGGAGGCAGCTCATCACGAAAACCTCGTCGGTTTCGGGGTTCCCGACGGTTATGGTACCCGCGACGGTGTCGAGCCCCTCGAGAATAACCCGTTGTCCCGGTACCAGATTGTGGCTCTTCATTAGATCTAAAAAGGCGGGCTCGTCGTCCCTCAGCCGCGTAACCTGCAGGAGAGCACCCGGAGGGCATCGATCGAGGGGTATAGCATCTCCCTCCGCATAGTCGCCGCTCGCGGTAGGAATGGGGTCTCCGTGGGGGTCGACATTCGGAAAGCCGAGGTAGCGGTCGAGGCGCTGGATGAAGAGATCCGAAACCGCGTGCTCGAGGGTCTCAGCGTCTTGATGCACTTCTCCCCAATCGTAACCGAGGGTCTGTTCCAAGAAGGTCTCGATCAGGCGATGCCGGCGGATCATGTTAAGAGCCAACTTCTCCCCCTTTTCCGTCAGAGCGACCCCCTGACGGGGACGGTAACGGAGAAGCCGCAACTCCTGGAGATGTTTGACCATCGAGGTTGCCGTCCCGGGAGTCACATCCATCGCTTCTACGACCCGCTTCATCGGGAGGAGGTCTCCGACCTCTCCCTCCATGGCCTGATAGATCTTTTTTATGTACTGTTCGACCGTGCTACTCGGCATAGGGTAGTGGCATAGTAGTCGTCGTTCACCGGATAGGGCAAGTCCCGGCGGATTGACTTCCGAAGAGAGTTCGGCTAGACTAACAATGTGAGTGTAATTAACGGGCTGACGGATACTCAG
>JBKHCS010000029.1:0-29909 GCA_046541715.1 Spirochaetaceae bacterium | reverse complement strand
CGGCGGCTCTACCCGATTGTCGACGAGTCGAGGGAGAGGAAGCTCTCCCGGGCGTATTTGACGTACCGCGCCCCGGCGACCTCGAGGTCCGCAAGCTCTTCGGGTTTGAGCTCTCGCATCGGTTTTGCGGGGACCCCGGCGTAGACCCAACCGGTCTTTACCCGGGTATGAGGCGAGACCACGGCCCCGGCGGCGACCATTGAGTGGTGCTCCACGACGGCCCCGTCGAGGACAACCGCCCCGATGCCGACAAGGCTATTCGACTCGACCGTGCAGCCGTGAACGGTGGCGGCGTGGCCCACGGTAACCCCATCCCCGATAATGGCGGGATAGGCCTTGTCCCGGCCGACGTGGATAACGCTTCCGTCCTGGATATTTGTGTCGGCGCCTACGCGAATCTCGTTGATGTCCCCCCGGAGGACGCAGTTGTACCAGACGTTCGCCCGGTCCCCGAGGGTGACGGCCCCGATGATCGAGGAGCCCGCCGCAACGAAGACGTCCTTACCGATCGTCGGGGTCAGACCCTTGTACGGGAGGATGGTTCCGAAGATGGTTTTATGACTCATGATCTAGCGATTATACGCGGCGTCGAAGCGATTGATGAATACCCGGGACGGGACGTAGTTGCTCTCGCCGATAAGCGCGCCGTTCTTGTAGTACCGGACGTAGGGGATAAGGTCGTTCCCCAGGCGCTCCTCTTTGAATCGGAGAAATTCTCGGAAGGAGGGGCTCCGGTCATAGAGGTACTCGTAGACTACAATCTCCGTGTTCTCCGGTTTTCCCTTTCTTTCGAAGTTCCCCAGCCACACCTGCATCGAGACCCACTGGGGGCACCAGGCCTGAGTCAGCACCAGGGCGACGTTCTCCGCCGCCCCCCGGAGCTCCGGGGCGAGCTCCCCTTTAACCATAAAGTTCCGCGCTTCCTCGTCGGTAAGCTGCCTTCTCTCAATCATTCTGCTTTAACTATATAAAGATTCCCGAATAAAAGACTACTATATTCGGCGGGAATTCTTTGGAAGCCGGAACTCCCGGTAGTATACTCTGAGCGTGATGGTCGGAAACAATTCTCTCCGACGGTTCGCTGCGACCGGGCTCCTCGCCCTCTTGTTCTCCCTCCTCTTAGCTGCCTGTGCAACGTCCGACGAATCGCCTGTTACCGCCTTTGATGAGGGGATGGCTCCCTTCGAGGAGATTGTCTACATATCCGTCGACGGAGACATTCGTACGGTCGACCGCGGCGGAGCCACAAACGTGCCTGTCGCCCGGGTAGCCTCCCTCGGGGACGTCGAGGCGGCCCGATTTACCATGGCCACCTGGTCCCCCGACGGCCGGCGCATCGCCTTTGTCGCTACCCTCCGGCGGGAAGGGGAGGATGCCAGGAGCAACCTCTACGTCGCCGACTCGGACGCCGGCACCATCGCCTTAGTTCACGAGGCGGGGCCCTACCCGCCGTTCTATCTCTACTGGGCACCGGACTCCCGGCGCATCAGTTTTTTGAGCACCGACGAGGAGTCCGAGTCTCTCGCCCTGCAGATAGTCGGCGACGCCGGGGAGAACTACTCGGTCCTCGGTACCGGGCAACCGTACTACTGGGACTGGTCCCCGACGGGAGATACCATCTTTGCCCACGTCGGTGGTGTCGACGGCCGGGGAAGGCCCGGGAGCCTCCTCCGGCTTTTGAATCTCGAAGACGGGCTCGTCGATGCCGAGACTTTGCAACTCGTAACCATTGCCTTTCAGGCCCCCGAATACTCGCCGAAGGGAGACTACATCGCCGCCGCCGTAGAAGACTTTGCCGGCCAGAAGCGGCTGATGCTTCTTACCCCGGGTGGGCAGCCCGTGAGGGCCCTCGCGGCTCTCGAAGGGCAGGTTGCCTTCTCCTGGTCTCCGGACGGCTCCCGTATAGCCTACATCGACGGCCGGCCGGCGCCCTACGGTGGCGTCGCGGGTCGTCTCCACGTAACAAGCATCGCCCCGGTGGCCCAAACCATCGCCTGGGGCAGTACCGGTACGTCTCTCGACGCGCCCAACGTCGGAGCCTTCTTCTGGTCCCCCGACGGGGCAAAGATCGCCTACTTCGAGCCGGTCATTGCCCAGGGGCGCAATGGTCGACCCCAATTGGTCTTTCGGATGCAGGTTTACCACGTCGAGGAGGACCGGACCGTCACCATCGGCCCCTTTCTCCCGACGCCGTCCTTTTCAGGCGGGCTGGTGCCCTACTTCGATCAGTACGAGCGCTCCGGAACCATCTGGTCTCCCGACTCCAGGTACGTTGTCATCAATGCGATGACCAGGGAAGAGCGCCCGGGAATCTACGTCGTCCCGGCTACCGGCGTCGGGGCCCCTCAGCTGGTTGCCGAAGGCGTCTTCCCCTTCTGGACCCCGCGATAACCGAAGAGGTTCAGGGCCACCACCAGGAGGCTCCAGGCGCCGAGGGCCACGAGCCCCCGACCGAAACCCCCGGACTGCCCGAGATGACCCAAGACAGTCGGCACTACTCCCGCCCCAAGGATGTAGGCCGGCGGGAAGACCAGGCTAAAGGCGACATTCCTCGCCCCCTTCGGAGACGCCCCGGCCAAGGCGGTTAGGGCCGATGGAAAGAAGGCTGCGACGACGCCGGGCTGTATCCACACCGCCGCCACGAGAATGCTGCCGGTCGCCCATCCCATCACGATGGTGATGACCCCGGCGAGGCCCAAGGCTCCGACCATTACTACCCGGTCTCCGAGAATATCCCGAAGCTGCCCGGAAACCAGCACCACGCCGAGGGCCGTCAACCGCGAGAAGCCGACGAGGCGGTTTACCTCTTCCAACGGAAGACCTCGCTCGGTGGTGAGAAATGCCGGGAGAATCGCGTAGGTTCCCACTTCGGCTCCGACCGCCGTGGCGAATCCGACGAATATCAGCCGGAAACGCGGATCCGGCAGAATCTCCCGGAGGTACCGGAAATTTGGGGCTTGCCCTCGACTTCTTCCGAGATTCCGCCAGGGGAGTAGGAGGATGGCAACCAGGAAGGAGCCGCCTGCGAGGATCCGAAGGATCGATCGCCAATCCATCGTAGACATAAGAATGTTGACCACCAAAGGAGCGCCGAGAAGCGCAAGAATCGGGGCAACCTCGTGAAGCGCCATCGCCTTGCCCCAGTGGTGCTCCGGGATCAGGTCGGTCAGGGTTGTCATTGCCGAGGCCATGTAGAGACCGCTTAACGACCCGAGAAGCAGAAGCCCGAGGCGCAGGGACCAAATGGATCCCGACAGCGATATCACCACGGTTGCGAGGGCCGCCCCGAAAGCGGAGGTCAGGATTGCGCCCCGGTTTAGAAAGGCTCGGGCAAAGTATCCGGAAAAGAGAACCGTGACGGCGTAGCCGAGGGTAATGAACAGAAAGAGGGAGCCCATCTGCCCGTAGGAGAAGCCGAGGTCCTCCCGGATCGGCAGAAGCAGCGGAGAGTAGATCCATCGGCCGAGGAAGTTCATCAGAAACACCAGGACCAGGGTAACCGCGGCGCCGAGTCGTCGGACGAGCATCCTACTCCCCGATCTATTGCGGGAGGATCGGATCCGGCCGGGGGCCCAGGTCGAAGAGCTCTCGGACGTAACAGTAGCCGTTCCCCGCGAGGCGGCCGATCGGTCTCATCGCGGCGACGTCTACGTGGAGCTGGTTGTTCGTCAGGGCATCCGCCACTTCGATCGACAGGACGTGGCCGAGTACCAGGGTCGCGCTTCCGGGGCCGTCGCCGACTTCGATGGTGCGGTCGAGGACGCATTCAAAGGCGACGCTCGATTCCGCCAGCCGGGGAGGCGCGATGGTCTTGCTCGGAACCGCCGTCAGGCCCAGGGCGTCGATTTCGCTGCTTCCAAGGGGATAGTCCCCTGAGGACGCGTGCATCTTGACCTCGTGGGGTTCACCGACGGTGTTGACGACAAATTCGCCTGTCGCAAGGATGTTTCTTAGTGTATCTTTCCGGTGGTCCTCCCGGTCCGGGTTGTAGCTAAAGGAGACCGAGATGGTCGCCGGATTCGACGCGACGCCGTTGAAGAAGCTAAAGGGGGCGAGGTTGGTTGCCCCTTGGGCATCGAGGGTGGAAATCCACGCGATTGGCCGGGGAACGATGCACCCGATGATGAGCTTATGAATATCCCGGGGACCGTGGTCTTTCGGGTTGATGGTCATTGATTCTGCCTCCTAGTCAGGTCGATGCTTACGGAAATTTTACGAATAGGCAACGGGGGTACCCGAAAATGAGAAAACTATTTCTGTGGTTTCTGATCGTGCTTTTATCGACACCTCTTTGGTCCCAAGAGTCCCAACAAGAGCCGGACCGGGGGATTATTCCGATCCCGGCTCTCGGCTACACCCCGGAAACCGGCTTCCTCCTCGGTGTCGCCGCTATCTACTTCTCGGTTCCCCCGGGGACCGAGGATCCCCTTCAGACCACAAACATCGGGTTGAACCTCCTGTACGGCACCGTCGGCTTCTTTAACCTCGCGGCTTCGGGAGAGCTACCCCTCGGAGGAGACCGCTTCTACTTCGAGGGGGGGGTAGGAGTCAACCGGGCGAATCAGGAGTATTTCGGTTTAGGCCTCGAGGACGACGGGGTCGAGGAGTTTACCCAGTTCCAGGCCAATGCCGACGGTGCCTTTCTCTACCGTCTGACTCCGAATCTTCGCCTCGGCCCGAAGTACGAGATCAGCTACGTCGAAGTCCTCGATAAGAAAGCCGGCGGCCGTCTCGACGGTGACGGTATCGAGGGCTCCGATTGGACCGTCGTCTCGGGACCCGGGGTTCGAGCTGCCTACGACACCCGGACCTCGACCTTCTTCCCCCGCCGGGGGGTCCTTCTGACCCTCGACAGCTCCCTCAGCACGAATATCCTCGGTGCAAGCTCCACCTTCGGCCGTACGGCTCTCGACGGCCGGATCTACCGGGAGCTCGTACCCGACGGCGTCATCGCCGGGCAGGCCCGCCTCGCGGCGGCCTACGGAGACACGCCGTTTCAGTTCCTTCCCTTTCTCGGAGGGCAGAACGAGCTCCGGGGCTTCAACGAGGGGGAGATCCGGGACAATGTGACGCTTCTGACCCAGACCGAGTTTCGCTTTCCGCTGTTCTGGCGTCTCGGTGGCGTGGCGTTCTTCGGAGTCGGAACCTCCGGCGAGGATTTCGGCTCCATTCTCTGGGATCAGCTTCAGCCGGCGGGGGGCGGAGGAATTCGGTTTGCCCTCAACCCGGAGCAGGACATCAACCTGCGCCTCGACTTTGCCCACAACGGGCGGAATCTGGCCGTCTATTTCGGCTTCGGGGAGGCGTTCTGACCGCAGAGGCCGAAACGGCGGCCGCTACTTCGGGAGGTGCCCTCCCGTTTTGAGCTCCTCTTGGATAGTCGCGACAACCTTTTCCACGTAGGCGGCGAGGTCGGGAATTTCCGAACGCTCGAGACGGAAGCCGATGGCCCCTTCGTGGCCGCCACCGTTCTCGATCTCTAATCTCTGAAGCACCTTCCTGAGGTCATAGTCCTGGAATTCGAAGCTTCGGCGGGCTCGAAACTGCACGAGGGAGGAAGCATCCGCCTGGTCGTAGTATCCGACGACGCTGATATAGCCACTCTGCTCGGCTAACTCGTCGGCCACTCCCCGGGCAACGGCGATGATGGTGTCGTGATCGTACTCTTTGTGGACCTTCTCGCTCTCGTCCTCCGAGAGAATGGCGTAACTGACGCCGGGGACCGACTTGCTCCGTTCGGTAAGATAGTCGTGGAAGCGCTCCTCCTTGCTCGAGAGACGGCGCAACTCGCCGAATATCTGTTCCATGTTGAAGAAGTTGGTTTTCTTCGTCGTTTTCTCCGTGAGCATCCTGCCGAACATATCGCTGAACATCTCGTAGAAGCGGCGTTCCTTGTGGCTCTTCAGCGCCTTTCCAAGCTGGGTGTCTCCGATTATGCCGGTCAGGATGGACAGGACCATGTTCCGGCTAAAGATATCCTGAACCACCTCGTCCCCCTGAATTTCCGGCCTCTGTGACAGCTTGCATGCCAGTAGACCGACGAGCTCGCAGGTCGAGGAGGCCTGTGTAACCAGGCAGTAGCCGTCGTTTCCGGAGAACTTGCTGTCGGTTTCGAGGTGATGGTCGATTTCCGTTTTCAGGATGTCCTTTCTGGACAAGAGCTTCTGCACCCGAGGGGTCGCCTCGAGCATCGACGGCTTCGGCGTATCGCAGATGACGACGGTGTCCACGCTATCGACGTTTGCGTCGCAATCACCCTGATTGACTCCGATAGAGTTGTACCGACAGATCTGCAACAGGTAGTGATAGTGGTCCGGGAGCTCCTCGGCGGTACAGATTTGAACGGTTTTACTGAGCTTACTCAGCACTAGCCCGACCGCAACCATCGAGGCGATGCAGTCCTCGTCCGGTGTCTCGTGTCCGAGAATCATGAAGTGATTCCGGGACATGAAGGCATCGATAATGTTGTCGATTATCCGGTTCTTGGCCGCGATCGTGTTAAGGCTATGCTTCTGAAGGTACATTTTGCTTTCGCCAAATGTCATCCTGTGCTCCTGCGTATGACCGCACGATTGCGACCCTGCTCTTTGGCGTCGTAGAGTGCCGAGTCCGCTGCTTCGCGGAGCGCCTTGACGGTTCGACCGTGGTGCGGGTAGGACGCGATCCCCTGACTCGTGGTTACCCGAGTGAGCGAGCCGTCAAATCCGGCCAGAACGTCAAGGGCCGCTACCTCCCGGCATACGGCTTCGCAGACCTGATGGGCCTCCTCCGCCGGGGTCTCCGGAAGAAGAAAGATGAACTCGTCGCCCCCGTACCGAGCGAGAAGGTCCGATTCCCGGAAGTGGCGCCGGAGCACCGGAACGACGGACTTTATGACTTCGTCGCCGACCTCATGTCCGTAGTCGTTGTTTATGGATGTGAAGTGGTCGAGGTCCGCCATGACGAGGGTGAGGGGAGTTCCGGCGGTTTGCGCGAGGGCCAACTGCTCGGATAACGCTTCGTCGATAAACCGGCGGTTGAAGAGCCCCGTCATCTCGTCGGTAACCGCACGTTTACGGGCGCTGTCACCCCACTGGACCATCTCGGAGAGAAAAACGCCGGAGTTCTCCAGCCGCTCGGCGGTGGTGCGGAGCATCCTGCGCATTACCTTGATGGCGGCCCCGGGGTTTGCCTCCTCGAAGGCGAGAAAGTCGTCCTCCGAGAGACAGAGGAGCTCGCTGTGCTCCTTCGCCGTGCACGTGGCCGATCTGGGTGAACGGTCAAAAATGGCCATCTCGCCGAAGAAGTCCCCAGGACCGAACTCCGCCACTTCGATCTGGTTGCCGTCTTTGCCGGTGACGCTGCTGACGATCCGGCCCTCTTCGACGATAAAGACGGCGTCCCCTGGGTCGTTCTGGGCAAAGAGCGTCTCACCCGGCTCGATTGCTACGAGGCGGAAGAGATCGTCGAGGGCCTCGAGCTCGGTGTTCTCGAGAGGCGACAGAATCTCGATGGACCGGAGGAACGCGACGCTACTTTTCATACTAAGAACTCAATATAGATCACCAATGCCCCTATTTCCCGATTACTCGGTTAAGATTCTGTTTCCTCCGGCGTCCCGGGCCCGGTAGAGGCGCTCGTAGGCGCGCTCGATCAGCGACTCGCCTGTCGGAGCGTCTTCCGGATAGGTCGCCACCGACAGACTAAACGTTAGCGGCACCGGGGTGCCGTTGGTTAGGTGCGATAGGTCTATCCTCTCGAGGGCCTTTTTGAGCGCCCTTGCCCGGGATAGCGCCTCGCCGCCGTCGGTGTCCGGGAGAACAAGGGCCGTCTCGTTCCCCCGGTAACGAACCCCGGCTTCATCGGGACCCACGACTCCCGCGAGGGTTGCCCCGAGGAGCCGCAGCGCCTCGTCCCCTACCTCGTGGCCGAAGGTATCGTTTATCTGTTTGAACCGGTCCGGTTTCGCCATCACCACGCTGATTACCCGGTCGACCTGCCGAAAGAGCTTCGGATATTCCTCTTTCAGGTAGGTCGGGTTGTAGAGTCCCGTCAGCTTGTCCCCAAGCACCTGCTTCCGGAGCTCCTGAATCCAGGGAGCGTTCTCCGAGATCAGCGCGTTCGTGCTTCGGATACGTCCGGCGACCATCGCGATCAGCTTGTGGAGAATCCGGGCCGCCGCCGCCGGGCGCTGCATAAAGACCTCGTCCAACGTTTTTCCCCGGCGAGGAAAGGCGACGACGCTGCTTTCCCGCTCGGCGATACCCCGGACGTGCCGCGTCCCGCCGCGGAACAGATCGATTTCCCCGAAGGACTCGCCTTCGATAAACCGGGCTACATCCTGGACCCGGCCCTCTTCACCGACCCGTTGAACCAGGATATCGCCGGAGGCGACGATGTAGAGGGCCTCCGCCGTCGTGTTCGCGTCGAAGAGGACGTCGTCGGGGCCGAGGGATCGGAGTTCGCTGAACTCCGCAATAAACTGACGTTCATCGTCTCCGAGGGTGGAGAAGAGGTTCGTCCGGGCAAGGATGTCCGATATGGCGCTGTTGTCGTTGATCACCGTCTCCATTATCGAGGTATCTTCACTCATTCTTCAAGTTCACCAGAGTCGCCACCGCGGATCGGGCGAGATGCTTCTCGATGAACTCCTCGAATGGAACCGCCTTTCCGAAGAGAAAGCCCTGGAGACTGTC
This sequence comes from Spirochaetaceae bacterium, assembly GCA_046541715.1. GTDB lineage: Bacteria > Spirochaetota > Spirochaetia > DSM-27196 > PWMO01 > CAYPUT01. Next base: position 21,234 of record JBKHCS010000029.1, on the reverse strand, counting down.
GCAGCCGTAGGATTCTAAGAGCTTTCGCTGGATCGTGCTGTCCACCCCTTCGGCGGTCACGTGGAGACCGATGCCCTTCGCCAAGGAGAGGATACCCCGGACCGCCGCCTGATGCGTCTCGCCTCTGTCTAGGTCGACGACGAAGGATCGGTCGATCTTGAGGCGGTCGACGGGAAGACTCGTCAGGTAGCTTAAGGAGGAGTAGCCGACGCCGAAATCGTCCAGGGCCACCCGAATGCCGAGGTCGGCCAAGGCGGAAAAGACATCCCGGATATCCTCCATCCGCTCCATCGCCGCACCTTCGGTAACCTCGATGACCAGAGACTCGGGCCGAATCCCGTATGTGTCGACCAGCCCTCGAACCTGGGAAACAAACTCCGGCTCTCCGAGCTCGAGAGGGGACGCGTTTACCGAGAGCGAAAAATCTTCGTAACCCCGTTCCCGAAGATCCCGGAGCATCGATGCCGCCTGCTCCATGACCAACCGGCCCACCTGATGGATAAGCCCGCTCTCTTCGGCGATCGGGATAAAGACATTCGGGGAGATCCATTCCCCCGGGCGCCGCTCCCACCGGATAAGTCCCTCGGCGCTCCGGATTATCCGGGACTCCACCTCTATGACCGGCTGGAGGTAGAGTTTTAGATCCCCGGCAGCTACGGCACGCCGGAGCTGCGCCTCGAGCTCGAGCCGCTCGAGACTAGCCCGGTTTATTCGCGGATTGTAGAAGACAACCCGCCCCTTGCCCCCCCGTTTTGCCTGATACATGGCGGCGTCGGCGTTTCTCAGGAGCTCCGGGGCGTCTATACCGTCGTCCGGAGCGATGGCGACTCCGACGCTCGCCGAAGCCGAAAGACGGCGGCCGTCGACGCTAATGGGGTGCTCCACCGCCATCTGGATTCTGTGTACGACGTCGGCGACTTCCTGGCTGCTGTGAAGTCGCGTCAGGGCGTAGACGAATTCGTCCCCGCCGAACCGGGCAACGGTGTCCTGTGCCCGGCACGCCGTCCGGAGGCTCCGGGCCAGGAGCCGCAGGAATTCGTCTCCGACCTCGTGGCCGAGGCTGTCGTTTATCGTCTTGAAGTTGTCTACGTCGAGAAACACCAGGGCCAGGCGCTCGTCGTTCCGGTCCCGGGTGGCGAGGGCCTGCTCCAAGCGGTCGGTCAGAAGATCCCGGTTCGGCAGACCGGTCAGTGCATCGTGATACGCCTGGTGCCGGAGGCGCTCCTGTGTCTTCTTGAGAGCGGTAATGTCGTGAAAGACCGCGGCAAAGTGCTCGATCCGTCCGTTCTCATCCCGGACGGCCCGAATCGAAAGGAGCTCCGGATATGACTCGCCGCTCCTTCGACGGTTCCAGATCTCTCCGCTCCACTCCCCCTTCTCGAGAAGCTCCTGCCACATATTGGCGTAGAAAGCGTCGTCATGGCGGTCCGATTTCAGGATCCTCGGATTCCGGCCCACCGCGTCCGAGGCTTCGTACCCTGTAATCTGCGTAAACGCCGGATTGACCCGCTCGATGGTCCCGTCCCCGTCGGTAATGACAATGCCTTCGATGGCGTTCTTGAACACGGCCTCCGAGAGGTTCAACAGTGACTCGTTCTTCCGCTCTTCGGTTACGTCTCGAAGATAGAGATAAACGTAGTCCTCCGCCACGAGCCGAATGGCGGTGACGAGAAATATTCGATGGTCGAGATGGTACGCAGTAGTCCGGGTTCGGTTCGTTCCGAGGGTGTCCCGGAGAGCCTCGGGGAGCTCCACCCGGGAGCCGACCCTGGACCAATTCTGGACCAGGGTTTCCGCCGCCCGGTTCCAGTACAAGACAACACCGTCCATCGACACCCGAACGACGGGATCCGGATTCTGCTCGGAGAATTGGGCAAGGGAGGCGTTCCGATGCTCCACCGCTTTCCGGACTTCCACCTCTTGCCGGAGACTGTCGAGCATCGACTCGAGGTAGACTGCCAACTCGTCGACCTCGTTCCGGGAGGTCCCGACCCGGGGTAGGTAGGGGTCGTAGAGAGGACTCTCCTCGAGGCGCGCAAGAAGGCTTCTCAAGGGAGCCAAGAGCCGAAGAGTCCGAAAGGTGCCGAAGAGGGAAGCGACAACGACTGCTACGATTCCGGTCAGTAACAAGACCCGCCGGAGGCGAGCGACGACGCCCCCCGTGTTCTCGATTCCTCCGGAAACCGCCACAACCCATCCGGTTCCCTCTACCGGGTACCAGGCGACCATATCGCTTCGCCTTTCCGGGAGCAGTCCGACACCGCTTCCCCGGGGGCTCTCTCGTATGGTCTTCAATAGGGTAACCGATACGAGGGTCGAACCGTCAGAGGCGAGAATCTGTCCCTCCCTTCCGAAGAGAAAGGTGGCACCCTCGGTGCTCGTGCCGGCGGTTTGGATCAAGCTCCGGAGACGGGAGGCGTCGAAGAGGTTGTCCACCCGGTCGAGGTACTGAGAAGCGGCGACTATCCAATCGAAGGGCTCGAAATAGGCCAGGTACGCCACCTTCGGGCGGGGCTCGCTATCCGCGGGGTTCTGCCATTCGTATTCCACAAAGCCGGTGCGCCGGTCTAACTGTTGACGGATAAGGTCGATCTCCCCGGCATCGTAACCCTGGAACTCGGGAAAGGGATGAACAGCGAACACGCCGTTTCTATCGAGTGCGTAGAAATAGCTTTCGGCTCCTAAATCCACGTCGAGGAGATAGCTCTCGGCTCGACGGCGAGCCTCTTCATCTGGGATGCTGCCGGCCTCTGCGAGTTCGGAAAGACTCGTCAGCACCTGTATAGCCGCGGTCGAATGGCCTTCGAGGTCGGACTCGAGCCGTCTTCGAATACTCTCCGCAAGCTGCAATGCCAGCGTCTCGCCGTCGGAGAGAAGCTCCGCTTCGAGCTGCTGGGTAACACCTCTTCGGAGAAAGATGTCCGAGACGATCCATACCGACGCGTAGGTTGTGACCATGATGGTGACAAAGAGGAAGGCGAGGCGCCCGGACAGGGACCAATTTCCGAAGATCCTACTCATCAAATTACAAGTATACCCCTAGATCCACAATGTCACACTTCTGCGAGCTCCTCGACGATATCCCCTTCGCGGTAGAACAGAAAGGCGAGAAACCCGACGACGCAGAGCCCTCCCGCGGTAACGACCGAGAGAACAACGCCGACAGGCTCCTCGAAGCTCCGTCCGAGGAGGAGAAAGGAGGGAAACAGCAGGTTGGCGAAGGAGACGCCTAGCTTCCGGACCAGATTCCGGGTGCCGAAGAACATACCCGCTTTGTAGACCCCGGTCCGGCGCCCGTGGGCTTCCGCAATGTCGGCGAGAATCGCCGTCGGAACAATACCGAAGACCGCGATCGGGAAGGCTCCGGGAACTACTAGGAGGGCCACCCGGAGCCAAGGATTCAACCGGAACAGCCACCCGGCGAAGAATAGAGCGAACATCAGTCCGAAGAGGAGGAAAGAGGTTCGCATCAATGCCTTCTTACCGTAGACCGAAGCGAGACGCTGTGCCGGAACGTAGAAGAGCAGGCTCGCGCCGAAGAAGGCGGTCATCACGGCGGAGGCCATCCGTCCGGGGAGGCCCAGGAGGATAGGCACGTAGTAGCCGATACCCGCCTGAATAATCGTCAGGGCCATCCAGTACATCAGGTCCGCAACGCTGAAGGCGACGAAGTTTCTGTTCCGCCAGGTGGTCGCAATCGATCGGCGGACGCCCTCGTCGGTCGACGTCTTCCGGGCGTAGACGTTTTCGTCGATCGCGAATACCGGGACATACATTGCCGCCAGCGAGACAAGGGCGAAGAGCGCGATGGTGGCCTGGAAGGAACGGGTCGGCGACAGAAACGCCTCGAAGAGATGCTGGAGGGAGAAGGCCTGATTCCCGAAGGCGAATCCGAAGGCCCACGCAAGGGAGACCATGGTTGCGAGGCGCAACCGGTCCTCCGAGGTGTGCCCAATCTCGCTCAAGAGGGCGGTAAAGGGAACCACGTAGACAGTCATGGCAAGGTAGAAGAGAAAGAGTGTAACCGAGAGCCATAGGGCGTTTCCGGGGCCCGGGAAGGCCTTGACCGGGACAAAGACTAACACCGAGAAGACCGCGAAGGGGAGCCCACCGATCAACATAAAGAGGCGGCGGCGCCCGAAACGCGATTTGCTGCGGTCCGAGAGAAAGGCTATCGCCGGATCGGTAATCGCGTCGAAGACCCGGCCCCCGGCGCTCAGAACGCCGAGGAGCGTCAGAAAGCCGAGGATGGGTGCCTGGGTCACGAACGTCGGAAAGAGTGGCAATCCCTCTTCGACCGGGGCGAAATAGAAGTACGAGATAAGGTTGGTGACTCCGTAGGAGGCGAGAGACCAGCCGAATTGTCCGAAGGAGTAGGCTATCTGTTTGGAAAGAGGGAGATTAGCCGGGTGTTGGTCCATCTCTGCCGCCGCCTACAGGCGTCTTGGCCATTTCATACTTACCCTCGATACCGTTTCATGATTACTTTTGCAAGCGTGTTGCGTTCTTGCGGTCCCGGCACCCTTGCATTTCTCGAAGAAGCGTGGCGGTTGAAAGACCAAGTTCGAGCCGGGTGGCTCCTGCGAGGCGTCCCGGATCCGGAGTCCGTGGCGGACCACTCTTGGGGAACCGCCCTCCTCGTTGCCCTCTTTGGCCGGTGTGCGGGGGTCGACCGGACCCGGGCCTTGGAGATAGCGCTGCTCCACGACCTTGCGGAAGCCCACACCGGGGACATCCCCACCCGGGTCCGCCCGGAGGACCGACAGGTAACCCCGGAGGAGAAACGCCGCCGGGAGGGCGGGGCGATGGAAGCGATACTCGCCCCCCTCCGGAACGGCCCAACCGATGACGAAGCCGGCGACTGGATTCTGGAGCGGTTTTCCGATTACGAAGAGCGGCGAACCCCGGAAGCCCGGTTCGTTTCCGATATGAACCTTATCGACATGGTTCTTCAGGCGCTCTGCTACCGCCGGGAGGGGCGGTACGACAGAGCGAGCGACGCCCTCGATCCGGCTACAGGAGAGTTCCCGGGGCTCTCGGAGTTCTTTGCTACGGCGGAGCCCCGCTTTTCTACCGACACCGGCCGTCGCCTCTTTGCGACCATACGAGACGCCTACGAGGAGCTTGCCCAATGATTCGAGTCTATACCCTCGGTACCGGGGCGTCGGTGAGTGACGCCCACCGAAGCACCACCATGCTGGCCCTGGATAACGGCAGCGATCTGCTTGCGGTGGACTGCGGTGCGGATCTACACCAGCGCATGCTTCTGGTCGGTCTTGCCGGCCGCCCGATCCGGGGCCTGCTTCTTACACATCACCACGCCGACCACATCGCGGGGTTTCCCCTCCTGGTTCAGAAACTCTGGTTGGCGGAGCTGCAAGATAGCCTGACCATCTGGGGCCCGGCTCAGACCCTCGCGGCCGCCCGGAGTGTTCTCGAAGTCTTTGCGCCGGACCATTGGAGAGACAGAATCGAGCTGATCTGGAACGAGTTGGATCCTACGCCGGAGTCGACCTTCGAAATCGGTACCACGTGGTCTATTAAGGCCCGGTGGGTGGATCACATCGAGCCGACTCTGGGTCTTCGCTTTACCGACCGGGGAACCGGCAAGGTGGCTGCGTATTCCGGGGACACGGCGCCCTGCGAAGCGGTTGAGCTTCTAGGGGCCGACGCCGATCTTCTCGTCCACGAGGCGACCGGCGACTTTCCGGGACATTCCACCGCCGTCGGGGCTGCGGCGACGGCAAACCGATGCCGGGCGCGGCAACTCGCGTTGGTACACGCCCCCCCGGACGGCGCTACTCGGAAGGCGGATCTGGAAGAGGCCCGGAAAATCGTCCCGACGGTGGAGTACGCCGTCGAGTGCGGGCTCTATTCGCTCTAGGGGTTTACCTCGTTCGGCAGGTCTTCTCGAAAGAAGAAGCCCTCTATATTGTTGATAGTCGTCTCGGCGATGTTGGAGAGGGCTTCCTCGGTAAAGTAGGCCTGATGGCTGGTTACCAATACGTTCGGAAAAGTCAGGAGCCTGGCTAGTACGTCGTCCTGGAGGAATCGGCTCGAGTAGTCCTCGAAGAAATAGTCTTCCTCCTCTTCGTAGACGTCCAAGGCGGCGCCTCCGAGGCGATGGTTCTTGAGGGCGTCGAGAAGGTCGACGGTGTTGATCAGCTTGCCCCGGCCGGTGTTGACGATAACCGCCGTCGGTTTCATCTGACTCAGGCTTCCCCGGTTGATCATATAGATGTTGTCGTCGGTCAGGGGGCAGTGGAGGGTAATGAAGTCGGACTGCTGGTAGAGGGTGGTCTTGGTTACGTACCGGACGTCGTGCTCCCGGGCCCACTCCTCGTCGGGGTAGACGTCTTCGGCGAGAACCACCATTCCTAGGCCTTTTAGAATCTGGGCGACGAGCTTCCCGATCCGGCCGGTACCGACAACCCCGACTGTCTTCCCGTTCATGTCGCAGCCCATAAGGCCTTTCAGAGAGAAGTTGTTGTCCCGGGTCCGGTAGTAGGCACGGTGGGTCTTACGGTTAAGGGTCATCATAAGGGTGACGGCAAACTCCGCGACGGCGTTGGGAGAATACGCGGGTACCCGGACAACCTTGATCGATGGGTCGAGGTGCCCGAAGTCGACGTTGTTGTACCCGGCACACCGCAGCGCGATCAGCTTTACCCCGTTTTTCGCCAGGCCCGCGGCGACTTCCTTGTCGACCACGTCGTTGACGAAGAGACAGACCGCGTCGTATCCGTCGCAAAGATCCACCGACTCCCGGGAGAGTCGGCTCTCGAAATAGCGCACCTCGAGGTGGTGTCCCTCGAGGTGCCGGTCGAAGAAGTCCCTATCGTAGGGTTTGGTGTCGTAGAAGGCGATGCGAGGTCTCTCTGCCATACCTCTAATGTGACGCTATAGGACACCCTTTGTCGACTGAATTCCTCCTGCATTGTCGGCCGCCGCGTAGGCCTGGGAGAGCGCCCGGCCCAGGGCCTTGAAGAGCGACTCGGAGATGTGGTGGCTGTTTTCTCCGTGGAAGGTTATCAGATGCAGGTTTATCCGGGCGTTGTTCGCCAGCGCCAGGAAGAACTCCCGGAAGAGGGACATATCGAAGACGCCGGAGTGGGTCTGTGGGTAGGTGACCTGATGCACCAGATACGCCCGGTTGCAGACGTCGATGGTCGCTTGGGAGAGGGCGTCGTCCATCGGAATCGAGGAAAACCCGAAGCGCATCACAGGGCCATGATCCTCGACTATTTTGGCGAGGGCTTGGCCAAGGACGATACCGATATCCTCCACGGTGTGATGGTAGTCTACCGCCAGATCGCCGGTGGCCTTTACCTTGAGCCCCAGGCGCCCGTGGAAGGCCATCGAGTTCAGCATGTGGTCCATAAAGGGGATCCCCGTGGCGATCGAGATCCCCTCCTGGGTATCCATCGTCAGGCTAAGGGCGATGTCGGTTTCCTTGGTAACCCTGTGGAGCTCTGCCTTCCGTGCCATCTATACCCCCTTTACCGCGCGTCTCTTCGGCAGCCTGTTCGCCAGCGTGGTAATAATAAACGCCGACACCAGGGCGATCGCCATGGCGAGGACGAAGCCCCAGGGATTGTTCGAGAGCGTCGGAGCGACGACCGACGGAACGTAAGCGGTTCCCCGGACGTCGAGAAGCCCGACGAAGAGCCCCGAAAGCCCCGCGGAGAAGATGGCGCCGGCCATCACGAACTTGTCGGAGAACATAAAGGGGTAGGCCGCCTCGACGAAGGTGCCGAACCCCATGTTTATCAAAAAGCCCGGAGCCGCGATGGTCGCCTCCCGCTTCTCCTTGGGAAAGAGGATGTTCGCCAGGGTGATACCGGCGGAAACCATGACCAGACCCGTCATGTCGACGGCCCCGAGAAAGCTATTCCCTGCTCGCTCCATCTCCAGCAAAACGATCGGGAGAATAGCCGCGTGATAGACCCCAAAGATAATCGCCGGCCAGATCAGGAGCCCTGCGATTGCCCCGGCCAGCATGGCGTTGTAGTCCAGGGCGCTTTCGATAAGCTGCCGGATACCGTCCCCCAACCAGAGGGCCGCCGGAGCAACCAGAAAGTAGATGATGAACCCCGAAATGAGCCCGGCGATACCGCCGGCAACGATGTTCACCGTCGTCGCCGGAAAGTTCCATTGGATGGTAAGGCGGACCAGGTAGTAGACCAGGACACCGGCGAGAATACCGCCCAAAAGCCCCCCGATAACACCGCCGTTGGTAGACAGCAGGCCCGCGGCGATGCCGGCGACGATTCCGACCTCGTCGAGACCCGAAACCTGCTTCGCGGCGATCGCCGCGACGATTACCGGCAGGGCCTGGATAAGAATGTCGAAGACCGCCGAGAGTCCCCCGAGGCCCGGGATCTTACTCATCGCCAATACCAGGGCCATCGCGATAAAGCCCGGCAGGGCGGATATCATGATGCCCCGAAGGCTAATCCGGGACCAGATCGAGTCGTTGTTCAGCTGGGTCTCGGCGCTTCCGATAACCGGCTTGTAGGAGAGCTTCCAGACCCGCGCCAGGGCCGTCACCGCGGAGATCGCCCGGGTGCGGTTGGTTGTCCCCGTCGAGCCGGAGGTGGCCACGACATTCGCCCCCATGCTTTGGGCCTGGGCCATCGAGGTGCCCCCGGTTCCCGCGACCGGAATCTTTTTTTCCGCCGCCGCCTCGATGGCGCGCTTGTTGACGACCCGGGGCTCGGCGCTCACGAGGATAAGCCCATCGATATCCCCCGACTGGATGGCCTGGGCAATCCGGGCATCTTCGCCGGTAGCCTGGCGGTTGACCTCCGCCAGGGTCGACTCCCCCCGGCCGATCAGCCGGCCGTTTTCCCAGACGTAGAGCTCCGCCTTTGTGCTCTCCTTCGCCTGATCCATCGACGCCCTCGCCCCGACAAACTGGACGACGCCGATCTCCATGCCCGCCGCTTGGAGCTGCCGGTTGAACTCTCCAATCAGGGCCGAAGGGTCCCGCCCACCGATGTTGTAGAGGTTCCCGCCGCTACTCCCGAGAATCGCTATCCGCTTTTCTGCCATAATGGCGTTTCCTTACCACAAAAAAGGGCATTAAAGAAGCCCCCGGTACTCGGGGAAGCGTCAACAATCTTGTAGACACCTCCTGTGACCCGGTGTACCGTCGTTGTATCGAAAATAGTTAATTTCTCATGTCGTTGTGTTATGTTCTTACCATTCATTGTGGCACGGCTCACTGTGTTTTCAGTCTTGTTCTGTCTCGGAGCGGCGGGCCTCTTTGCCCAGGCCCCCGGCGAGGTCCGGGAGGGGAGTTGGGTCTTTGTTCTCTCGGAGCCGATCGGCGCCTCCATTAGCTTAAACGGGGTGCCCCAAGAGAGCCGGACGCCGGCACTCTTCTTTCTTCCGGTGGGTCAACACGACATTGTCCTGCGGAAACTCGGCTACGGTGACGGGAGAGCCGACTTGACTATCGGATCAGGAGAGCCGACGACCCTTTTCTGGGATCTTTCCCAGGGGTCGATCGCCCTCTCCTTCCCGGAAGAATCCGAAGTGCTTGTCGCGGATGCGCCTGAGGACATCCGGGGTCGGTACATTAGTCTCCCCGACGGCGAGTATATTCTCGGCCGGGATGGGGATCTCGTTGGGGTCGATCCGGTGTATCCTCGCCGGCGCCTTCTCGAAACCGCCCGGACCGCGGCGGTCGTTTCGGCCGTTGCGGCGGGAATCCTGAGTCTCGACTACGTGGTCCGGGGCGAGGGCCCCATCTACGAGCAGCCGCTGCTGATGACTTCCTACGTCGGCACCCTTACCGCGACGTCTCTCGCCGTCGGGTTTACCGTTCGCCGGAGCCGATATCGGGCGGAAACGGCGGTTCGCCTCGAGCCGGTCGGTAACTTGACCGCCGCTGCGGAGCAAGAGATGGAGCTGGCCGCGACCCAGCTTGCCGCCGGTGATCTCCGGCAGGCTCTCACGGGCTACATCGAAGTAATCGAAGGATACCCCGAATCTCAGGTTGTTTCCGAGGCGCTCTTTCGCATCGGGCGCATCTATACCCTTACCGGCCGGATCCAAACTGCGATCGTCACGCTCGAAAGGACAATCGAGATGTATCCCCATCCCGCGATCTTCGACCGGGCGTGCAAAAGCCTTGCCGACCTGCTCTTTTCCGAGGAGCGATACGAAGAGAGTCTCGCCTACCTCGACCGGATGCTCTTTGTCGACCCCCTCTACTCCCGGGAGGAGATCGAGGAGTACAAGGGGGTCATACGCCGGGCTATGGCGACTACCGGCGCGACCGACTCTGCGAGGGCTTCCTCATGAAGCTCTTAGCGTATGTTCTTATCGGACTTCTCCTAGTGGGCCCGGTCTACTCACAGGGTGCCGAGCCGGACATCGCCGGTTTTCTCGAAGAGATCGAGAAGAAGCTCGATCGACAGGGGATTACCCCGGAAGAGCGGGCCGACCTCGAAGCCGTTTCCGAAGCGGCGGCGGCACAAGGGCGCACCGCCGAGGCCGAGCGTGCGGCGTTGCTGTTGTTCTTGACGGCAGGGCCCGGGACGCAAGCGCCTGAGGAGCTCCCGGAACTCGATGCCTCGACGGATCGTAGCGACGGGCTGCTTCCGGCCCTGGGTGCCACCGGGCTCTCCCTCGCTCTCTTCAACGCGGCTCTCTTTTTCGGCGACGAGGTGGGGATGGCGCCCTCGACCGCCGACACCATCGCGTACACGGGTTTGGGTCTTTCTCTCGCCGGTCTGGGCGTCGTGACTGCCCTGGTGTTTCGGGGGCAGGGCGACGACGGTTCGCCGGTGTTCTCCACGCCGGTGGCCGGCGATCTCCCGAGGGACCGGCTCCATCTCTATCAGGTTCGTCGGCGTCTTACCCGGGATCTTCTCCACGCCGACGAAACGACTCGCGGGCTCCGGATTGTGTCCGTCGGGGCCTACGGCGTCTCCGCCGCCGCCTTTGCCGGGTTGGTGGCATCCCTCGTTCTCGGAAACGAAGCCTGGAATCGGTACAACGATGCCGCCTTTAGCGCCGATGCGGCGGAGCTCCGGGGCGACGTCGACCGCTATACCCGGGCGAGCGTTACCTTCGGTAGCGTCGCCGTCCTGTCCGCCGGTGTCGGTACCTTGGCGCTCCTGGCTCGACCGAACCGAGACCGGATTCTCCGGGACATCGAAGAGGTTGACAGGCTTATCGGAGAGGTGCCGAGTGGTTACTCCTCGAGGTAGACGGTATCGAGAACCTGGGGTGGTCGTTCGGGACTCATGAGTGTGGTTACGTCGATGACCATTCTCTCGCCCCCGACGGAGACGACGCGCCCCCGGGCAACCCGGAGCTCCCGGTTATTGTCTATGCGTCGGCGTATTTCGACCGTCGCCCCCTCCGGTGGCCTCCCGGCTCCGATGATCTCCGCCGACAGCTCTCCTTCGGTTACCAGGGAAACCGAGGCGATCCGGCGGTAGCTCCGGGTTTCGGCGACCCGATACGGCTCGAGGAGCCGGTCGACCGCCTCCTGTATCTGCCCGAGCTCCGGGTTCTCGGCCAACTCTTCCGGCGAGAGGGGCGTCGAGCCGGAGCGTTCGACGGTTTCTAGGAGGTCGAGTACTTCGGCGGCCAGCTCTGCTTCTCCATCCCGGCGCCCCGCCGCCGAGAATCCCGCCTCCGAGAGTCCCGCCGCCGAGAATCCCGCCTCCGAAGCACCCTCGGGCGAACGCCCCCCCTGGGAGCCTCGAGAGGGTTGTGGCACTCGTTCCTCTTGCCGGTAGCGGCGAAGCTCATCCTCCAAGCGCCGGATGGTTCCCTGGAGAGCCTGGACGAGGGAAAGCTCAAAGGCCGGAGGACTCTGCGAAACACCCCCCGGCTCTTCCGTTTCCAGCTCGTCGAGCTCCTCGACCAATTCGCTCCGCAGGCGGTCCTCCTCTTCGAGGAGACGAGCCGCTTCGTCTCGGCGAGTCGCCAAGGATTCCAGGGCGGCTCCTCGAGCAATCGCCTGTCGCTCGTCGAAGGCAGCGAGGCGCTCCCGGATTTCCTCTTCGGTAGGGGCTCCTTCCGCCCCGGCCGCGAGCTCTCGGCGGAGCGCCGCCTCGAATCGGCGGCGCTCCGCTGCGAACTCCTCCCGGACTTCCATCTCCCGTGCTTCGAGATCTTCGATGCGCTGCAGGTACTCCGCGATGGCTTCGTCTCTCCGTCGAATTTCGGCTTCCGCTTCCCGCCGGAGCTCCCGGATCACGAAGGCTTCGTTGGCGAAGAAGGGCTGGGAGGAAATCAGCGCTTCCTGTTTTTCGACGGCGAAGAGCCGGGTCGCCAAAAATAAGCCGAGTCCCATGACGGCGATACTGCCGCCGAGGATCGAGACAACGAAGACCCTGCTCGACCGTGATCCATTCCGCCCCATAATACGGAAAGGATAGTGCCAAATCATACCGGTATCAATCTGTCTTTTCTCAAAAATGGCTAACATGTATACTGGCCGTTGGTGAGTATTCGGAGCAAGCTCCTCATCATTTTTCTCTCGATACTTCTCACCTCGCTATTCGTCTCCGGTGTACTGTCGGTCTACGCCGCCCGGTCCGGCCTGACCTCCGTCGCCGCCCGTCATCTCGGCTTCAAGGCCGAGGAGCTCAAGAAGTACATGGACAACCAGTGGCAACTCCTTGAGGACAACGATCTCGTCGGGAGGCCCGGATACGTGAAGGCGTACCGGGAGTCCATGCGCTCCTTTGCGACGACGCTGATCCGGACAGAAGACGAGCTTATCGTCGCCCTGGCACCGTCGGGAGAGGAGGTCTTTTCGACCTCCGAGGTAGACCTAAGGGACTTTGAGTCCGAACAATCCACCGGATGGATAGAGCGGTCGATCGCCGGGACACCCCGGGTCGGCTACAGTTTCTTCTTCGGGCCCCTCTCCTGGCGAGTTCTTGTTACCGATAGCGCAGACTCCTTCTACGGAAGCATCAACGCGATTGTCTTTCGGGCGGGCGCCGTCTTCGGGGTGACCCTTCTATTAGCGACGCTGATCGTCGTCGTGACCGCCCGGCTTATTGCCGACCCCCTGGTAGTTCTCTCCCGGGCTATGCATCTGGTCGTCGAAACCGGGAACCTGAACGCCCGGGTTGCTATCGTCAGCGACGACGAGACGGCCGAGGTAGCCGAGAGCTTCAATAAGATGATCGAAGCCCTCGACCGGTCCCACCGAGAGGCGAGGTCCCTGGCGGCAAAGGAGCAGACCGCCCGGCAGGACGTGTCCCAGCGGGAGCACGAAACGCTCAAGCTCATCGGTGCTCTGGCGGAGTTCAAGGACACCGACACGGCGGCCCACATCTCCCGGGTCGGGCTCTATTCCCGGCTTCTCGCCGCCGGAGTCGGGGAGAGTCGGGAAAGCCAGGACCTGGTCTACTTCTCCTCGCCGCTCCACGATATCGGAAAGCTGGCGATTCCCGATTCCATCCTTCTGAAGCCGGGGCCCCTTACTCCGGAGGAGTACAGCCGGATGCAAACCCACGCTCAGGAGGGTTACGCCCTCTTGCGGGAAACCCGGAGTCGCTATCTCCAAACCGGGGCGATTATTTCCCTGACGCACCACGAAAGGTTCGACGGAACCGGGTATCCAACCGGAACGGCCGGGGAGGACATTCCTCTCTACGGACGGATCGTCGGTCTCGCCGATGTATTCGACGCTCTGGTATCCCGGCGGCCTTACAAAGAGGCCTGGTCGGTCGATGACGCAATCGCCTACCTCGAGTCCGAGGCGGGTAAGCACTTCGACCCCGCCCTCATTCGCGTATTTTTGGCGTCCCTCGCTGAAGTCCGGCAGATCATGGAAACGCATCCCGACCCAACCGGATAGAATAGCTAGTTTGCCGGTCGGGTATCGGATAGGTACTTTTACAGAGGTTATGAAAACAAATGCGGTTCAACAGCTGTCGAAGGCGCGCATCCCAACCCAATACGGGGAGTTTACCCTCTGCGTCTACCAAGCCGACAACGATCCCAAGGAACACCTCGCCATTATCATGGGTGAGGTGGAGGGAGAGCGTGACGTCTTGCTTCGAGTCCATTCGGAGTGTTTTACCGGCGATGTCCTGGGCTCTCAACGCTGTGACTGCGGGGAGCAACTCGAACGATCGCTTCAGCTTATCTCGCGGCGAGGCCAGGGAGGCGTTCTCTACCTTCGGCAGGAGGGGCGTGGTATCGGGCTCATAGACAAGCTCAAGGCGTATAACCTGCAGGACGAAGGCCACGATACCGTCGATGCGAACATCCTCCTCGGACACGCGCCGGACCTCCGGGATTACGGTATAGCGGCTTTGATGATTCGCGATCTCGGGATCCGGTCGATCAAGCTGATGACGAATAATCCCAAGAAGATCTCCGAGTTGCGGCAGTATGGAATCCCAATTACCGAGCGCGTTGCCCTGAACCCTCGGCAGGTGAACCGTGAGAATCGGCGCTACTTGATGACCAAGCTCCGGCGGATGGACCATCTCCTCGACCTCGACAACGAGCTGGAGGGGGGCCGTGTCTCTCCGGCTGCGCTCCCCTGAAGAGCTCCTATCCGAGCTAGTCGGATGGGTCGGTGAAGGTTCGGATTCGGCGCCCTTCGTGACCCTCAGCTATGCCCAGAGCCTCGACGGCTCGATCGCCTCGGGACCGGGGCAACGCACGAGGATCAGCGGCGAAGAGAGTCTTATCCTTACGCACCGGCTCCGGGCGGCCCACCACGCCATTCTCGTCGGAATCGGCACCGTCGTGGCGGACGACCCCCTTCTGACCGTACGGAAGGCGTCCGGCGAAAGCCCCATTCGCATCGTCCTTGATTCAGACCTTCGTATACCGGTCGGCAGCCGCCTGATAGCATCAGTCGACGAGGCACCGGTCTGGGTTCTCGCGGGTTCCCAGGCCGACGACCGGCGGCGCGGGGCCCTCGAAGCCCGGGGCGCCAGGGTGATGCAGATCGAAAGCTCATCGTGGAGCACGATTCTATCCACCCTGGCGAACGCCGGGGTCGCAACGCTTATGGTGGAAGGCGGCGGGAGGGTCATCTCCTCTCTTCTCCGGGCGCGGGCTTTCGACGCTGCGGTTCTTACCCTCGGAATGCGCTTTCTCGGGGGGCTTTCGTCCCTCGAAGGCCCCCTTCCCGCGGAGGTTCCCCTCGAGAGAGTATGCTGTACAGTGGCAGGGGAAGATCTTGTGGTCGCCGGGAGGCGAGGATGATGCGCAGCGCCATCGGGATCGAGTTCAGCGCTCCACGCCGGGCGGCGGTGGTGCCCCGTCAGGTTCCCGAGCCCCGGGAGGGAGAAGCGCTCGTCCGGGGGAGGGTGTCGGTGGTCAGCGCCGGCACCGAGTTGCTCGCCTACCGCGGAGAGCTCCCTCGGGAGGTCTCCCTGGACGATACCATCGAGTCCCTGGCCGGCGAGGCCGGCTACCCCCTTCGCTACGGCTACTGTGTTCTCGGACAGGTCGAGGCCGGACCTCCGGAGCTCCGCGGGCGACGGGTCTTTGCCTTCGCTCCCCACGAGAGTCTCTTTGTCTGTCCTCTGGGCGCTCTCGTGCCGGTCCCGGACGATATCGGGGACGACGACGCGGTGTTCTTGGCCCACGCCGAAACACTGGTCAATCTTCTGCACGACGGGAGCCCCCTCGCCGGGGAGTGGATCGCGATTCTCGGTCAGGGGCTCGTTGGGCTTTTTCTTACGGCTACGCTCTCGAAGATGCTGCCTACTCGGATCGCGGCGGTCGATCCTCTTGGAGAACGCAGAAGCCTGGCGGTTCGGGAGGGAGCCGCCTCGGTCCATCATCCTGAGGAGCTCACCCCTGGTCTTCTGAGAGACCTGCTCGGAGACGACCGCCGGTATCCCGGTTTCGACCTCGTGTACGAGCTGTCGGGAAATCCCTCCGCCGCGGATCAAGCCGTTGCCGTCTGCGGCTACTCCGGCCGGATTGTCCTGGGTTCCTGGTACGGCACCAAACGGGTCTCCCTCGATCTCGGCGGGCGATTCCACCGGAGCCGCATTAGCATAAAGAGCTCTCAGGTAAGCACCATCGATCCTCGCCTGACCGGGGAGTTCGACAAACCACGGCGCTTCGCCGTTGCCTGGGAAATGATCCGAAGGATCCGCCCGGCGCGGTTCGTGTCGCACCGGCTGCCCCTTTCTCGGGGCGGGGAGGCCTACTCGCTCCTCGAGGAGGCGCCGGAGAAGACGCTCACCGTCCTTCTCGATCACCAAGGAGACTAACGTGTATACGCTTACGGTTCGCAGAGACTTTGTCGCCCAGCACTTCCTTATCGGGGGAGACTGGGGGGCGGAGAACAGCCCTCATTCGCACCATTACCGCATGGAGCTTACCCTCGAAGGAGCCGACCTCGACCGTCACGGCTATCTGGTAGATATCGTCGAAATCGAAGCCGTCCTGAACGCCACCGTCGATGAATACCGGGACAGGCTTTTGAACGAGATTCCGGCTTTCCAATCGCTCAACCCTAGCTTGGAGCGCTTCTGCCGCCATCTTGCGGAAAGAATCGACGCCTCGATTGAGGCCCCCACGGTTAGCGCTCTGACCGTTCTCCTCTGGGAGAACGAGATTGCCTCGGCCTCCTTCCGTCTGGATCGGCCTGCGGCAACGTGAAGATCGGGCTGGTTGTCTACGGCGCCCTCGATCGCAGATCCGGGGGCTTTCTCTACGATCGCCGGCTTGTCGACGGCCTCCGGGGCCGGGGGCACAGCGTTACGGTCTACGGGCAGGCCGAAGGGCCCTACCTCACGCAGCTTCGCCGCGGCCACTTCCCCGACCGTCGGGTTATCGAGGGGAGCCGGGATCTCGATGTTCTTATCGAGGACGAGCTGAACCATCCGAGCCTGCTCGGGACGAACCGGGCCATCCGGGCGCTTCGCCGCCGGGGCATCCGGTCTCCGAAGATCGTCGCCGTCGTGCATCACCTGAGAAGCAGCGAGCGCCTCTCTCTGCCCGGTCGGCTTCTCGCCCGGCTTGCCGAACGACGCTTCCTCCGGGGCGTAGACGCCGCCGTCTACAACAGCCGGACCACCGAGTCATCGGTACTTCGGCTCCTCGGGGGACCCTCTACCGGAGCGGAGCTCCCGGGGCTCGTGGCGCCCCCGGGTGTCTCGGCCCTGCCCTGCGGGCCGCCGGAAGAAAGCACCCCGGCGGGGCAAAACCCGGCGGTGGGAAGCGCCCCGGCGGGGCAAAACCCGGCGGCGGGAAGCACCCCGGCGGGGCAAAACCCGGCGGCGGGAAGCACCCCGGCGGCCCGGGGGGCACCGGCGGCCAACGCCATCTACACCGGCGGCGAGGAGGCCCCCCGGCTCCGTCTCCTCTTCGTCGGAAACATCATCCCCCGGAAGGGCCTCCTTCCCCTCCTGCGGGCGATAGAGACCTTGCGCCCCGGGGAGCGCCGGAGCGTGGCCCTGACGATAGCCGGAGGACTCGACGCAAACCCCGGCTACCGGCGGCGGGTGGAGCGGGCGATCCGTCGGATCGGGGCCGAGTGCACGGTTCGCCTTCTCGGGCGGGTCGACGACTACACGCTCTGCCGCCTCTATCTTTCCCACGACGTCTTAGCCGCTCCCTCTTTCTACGAGGGCTACGGGATGGTCTACGCCGAGGCTCAGCGGTACGGCTTGGCGGTTCTTGCCGGCCGGGGAGGCGCCGGACCGGAAGTGATAGACGACGGAACGACGGGGCTGCTGGTGGATCCCGGAAAGCCGGATACCATCCGCCGGGCCCTCCGGCGTCTCTTGGAAGAGCCCGCCCTCGGGGCACGAATGGGCCAAGCGGGACGGCGAGGTCCCCATTGGCGCTGGGAGGATACGGTCGCCGCCGTCGAGGCGTTTCTTCTGGAGCAACGCTGATGGAGACGATACCGTTCGAGCACTACCTCGAGGCAAAGCGCGTTGTCGACGATCGATCCCTCAATCAGCGTGTTTGGGGCTGTTTCAAGGACGCCCTCGGTGTAGGGCCCCGGCGAATCCTCGAGGTCGGAGCCGGCACCGGAACCATGCTCCACCGTCTAAGGGACTGGGGCCTCGCCGGGCCCCTCGACTACACCGGCATCGAGCCGAATCCCGAGCTCCTCTCGCCGGCTCGCCGGAGAGTTCCCCCGGGGGACTGGCGCGTAACCTTCCGGGACGACACTCTCGATACGGTAACCGGGAGCTTCGACGCGGTGCTCGCGAACGCCGTTCTGGATATCTTGCCCGCGGCGGAAAGCCTGTCGAAGATCGGCACTCTTCTTGAGCCCGGGGGACTATTCTACGCGACCATTACCTTCGACGGGCTCACGGTGTTTCACTCCCCGGAGCCGGTCGAAGCGGATCAGGACGTGATCCGGGCGTATCATCTCGCGATGGACAGTCGAATGATAACCGGGGAGGGTCACGGAGGCGCCGAGGCTGGTCGCCGGATTCTCTCGGCCCTCCCGGAAGCCGGGTTCGGACTTCTCGCGGCGGGAAGCAGCGACTGGGTCATCGCTCCGGGAGTCGAGGGATACCTGCCGGAGGAACGCGTCCTGGTAAGCTGGCTCCTCGGGACTATCCACCGGGCGGTAACAGCCGTCCTGGGAGATCCTCGGTTGGAGGACGAGATTCGCCGAAGGGGTATCGGTCTGTCCTCCGCCGGATTGGAGAGATGGATCGCGGCCCGGGAGCATCAGCTTGCAAGGGATCGCCTTGTGGTCATTGCCCATCAGGTTGATTTCTGCAGCCAAAAAATAAGTTGAATAGCGTAACGATATTGCCTACTTTTGGGCAAACTAACCTTGGAGAGGGAAACATGCGCAAAAAACCCGCCCTGACACTGATCTTTCCGGTGCTTCTTGTGGCGATCATAAGCTCCTGCGCTTCTGCGCCGGAAGAAGCACCGGAGACGCCGCAAGCTCCGGAACAACCCGCCGTCGAGGCTCCTGAGACCCCGGAACCGGAGGCCGTGGAAGAGGATGTCGAGGAAGCCGCCGAAACCGTCGAACAAGAGGGAGACCTCGTGCGAGCTCAGGTAGAAGAGCTCTTTCGCCGGCTGGACTCTTTCGACAACGTTACCGTCACGGTGACCGCCGACGGCGTGGACATCGAAATTACCCGGGCCTTCGGGGCGAATAGCACCGTCATCGATGCCCGGTTGACCCAGCAGCTCAATCTGATCGGCCAGGCATTGGACCTGATCGACCTCGACGCCATGGTAATCGAAGGTCATGTCGCCAATGTCGGAAACCCCGCTACCAACGCGCCGATTTCCGAGGGCCGGGCGGAGAACACCGCGGAGTATCTGATGGACAACTACGATATCCCGAGCCGCGTCGTGACCACCGTCGCCCGGGGAGGTGCGGACCCGATTGCCTCCAACAATGACGAAACAGGGCGCGCCCGGAACCGCCGTATCGTGCTTATCATCCGGGGAACCGTCTAAGGCCCCAGCGGTCCCCCGGACAGTGCGCCGCGAATGAGATGCTAATCTCTTCGGGGCGACTCTCCGGAGGCTCCGGCGTCGAGGGGAGCCACCCGCCGTGATTCCAAGCATCCTTGCCTTCGCATCGGCGCTTTCCTTCGGCGCGGCCGACTTTGCCGGAGGGCTCGCGTCCCGGCGCGCGCCCTCCGGAGCGGTTGTGCTCTACTCCCAGATCCTCGGTCTCTTTCTCGCATTGGCATTGGCTCCCGTCGTGGGTTCCGCGGCCGTTGGGACCAAGGACGTTTTGTTCGGAGCCCTCGCCGGGATCGCCGGGGCTTTCGGTCTCTTCTTTCTTTACCGAGGTTTGGCGACGGGACTCGTCGCCGTTGTATCGCCGACGGCGGCTATGGTCGGGACCGTCGTGCCCCTGGTCTTTGGGCTCCTCGCCGGCGAACGTCTCTTGCCGACAGACCGGATCGGCATAGCCCTCGCCCTCCCGGCGATCCTGCTGCTCTCCTGGGAACCGCCGGGAGAAGACGGTTCGAGGGGGGAGATCGGCAGATCCCTCGCCGTCGGGACCCTCGCGGGGTTGGGGTTCGGGCTTTTCTTTATCCTTATCGCCGAGACATCCGAGACCTCGGGACTCTGGCCCCTCGCAGCGGCGAGGGTGGGGTCGATCTCGCTGCTCTTCGCTCTGGCGCTCCTCCGGTCTTCGCTTCCGAAGGTTCCCCGGGAAGCTTGGATCTCCGTCGCTGCCGCCGGCGCCCTCGATATGGCGGCGAACGTCCTTTTCTTGCTCGCAGCCCGGAGCGGTCTGCTGACGATCTCGGTGGTGATAGCATCACTCTATCCCGGACCGACGGTTATTCTGGCGGCTCTCTATTTCCGGGAGCGACTGCGTCCCTTTCGGATTTCCGGGTTGTTATTGGCGGTCGGAAGCGTGGCCTTTATGAGCCTCTGAGGCATCTGTCGCCCGGCGGATAAGGTAGCGCGGTTTCGGGTTGTGGAGCGCCTCCATTATACGCTTCCGGACCCCTTCGCCCTCGGCTTCCTCGAGAAGCGCGAGCGTCTTCCGGGCTACCTTCCGCTTGGAGGTGGTGTCGAAACCGCACTTGCAGACCGAGCGCCCGTAGCCGAAGTCCTGCGACAGCGCGATAATCTCCTTCTCGTCGACCCAGGCGAGGGGACGGATAATCGATTGCCGGTACTTGTCGTAACTCATGTAGGGGAGCATCGTCGAAAGCTCTCCCTTGTGAGTCAGGTTCATCAGAAAAGTCGAGAGAATGTCGTCCATGTGATGCCCCAGGGCGATCTTGTCGAAGCCCTGGTCCTCCGCGAAGCGCAACAG
Organism: Spirochaetaceae bacterium; assembly: GCA_046541715.1. Taxonomy (GTDB): domain Bacteria; phylum Spirochaetota; class Spirochaetia; order DSM-27196; family PWMO01; genus CAYPUT01. Next base: position 497 of record JBKHCS010000029.1, on the reverse strand, counting down.
CTCCGTTCGGCGTTGGGTCGAGCACCAGTAGCAGCTCAAGGAGCGGCCTTCCTTTAGGCGGGAGGCCAGACGAACCGGGATCAAGTGGAAGGGAACTCCCCAGGCGGCACACTGATCTTTTACAAAGTCGATTGCCGAGGAAATCGAATACTCGGTTCCTACGTGGGCCGCGTGAAGCTCGAAGGGAATCGAAAAGCGCGGCTGTTTCTCCGCGAGCATGCGCAGCAGGACCAGCGAGTCTTTGCCCCCGGATATCCCGAGGAGGATACGATCTCCCGGCTCGATCAGGTTGTAGTCGAAGATCGACTTGTCAATTTTGCGGCTGACGGTTCTGTGGAGGTCTTGCATCGATATTACGCGGCCCCGTCTCGGGACACACTACCGGCGGTCGGACTCGAACCGACACGGTGTTGCCACCACCAGATTTTGAGTCTGGCGCGTCTACCAATTTCGCCACGCCGGCCTGCTTCTTGTGCGAATCTTGAGACTATGGAGAT
>JBKHCS010000145.1:0-6730 GCA_046541715.1 Spirochaetaceae bacterium | reverse complement strand
TTCGAGAGCCTACAAACCATGATGGAGCAACGGTTTGTGGCCGTCGGTCAGCGGTTTGCCGCGGTGGATCAGCGCTTTGAAGACCTTATCGGGTTTCTCGACCGGCGTTTTACCGCGGTCGATCAGCGGTTCGGGGTGCTCCAGTGGGGTGTCGGCATTCTTGTCGCGCTGGTTGGTACCGTCCTGGCCTTCGTAATCGCGGGCTAAGACTCCTTAGAGCATCTTCTTAAGAAATGCCTTTATCCGCGGGTGGTCCGGGTTACGGAAGAGCTTAGCCGGCGGGGCGGCTTCGACGATGTAGCCGTCGTCCATAAAGACCACCCGGTCGGAAAGCTCTCGGGCAAAGGCCATCTCGTGGGTTACTACGAGCATCGTCACCCGTTCCTTCGCGAGCTCCTTTATCACCGCGAGGACCTCTCCGACCAACTCGGGGTCGAGGGCGCTCGTCGGTTCGTCGAAGAGCATGATGTCCGGGTCCATCGCCAGAGCTCGAGCGATGGCCACGCGCTGCTTCTGGCCGCCGGAAAGGTAGTACGGGTAGGTGTCCCGTTTGTCCGAGAGGCCCACCTTCGCGAGCATCGCCTCGCCCCGGTCGATGGCCTCCTGCCGGGGGACCCGAGCGACCACGAGGAGACCCTCTATCACATTCCCGAGGGCCGTTTTGTGTGGAAAGAGGTTGAAGTTCTGAAACACCATGCCGAGCTTACGGCAGCGCCGGCGAATGTGCCGCTCGGATATCGGCTCCTGAGTTCCCTCTCGCTCCAAGGCAATCGGTTGTCCCTCGATCTCGATGGTTCCCCGGTTGGCCTTCTCGAGGTGAATGAGACACCGGAGGAGGGTGCTCTTGCCGGAGCCGGAGGGTCCGATAATCGAAACGATCTCCCGGGGGCTCACCTCGAGGTCTATCCCTTTTAGAACCTCCAACTCGCCGAAAGACTTGTGCAACCGGGATACCCGGACCGCGGGAGGGGCGCCGGGTGGCGCCTCGGCCGGGTTTGTCCCCTCGGGGCTACTCGTAGACGGCATACCGCTTCTCCAGCTTTTGAAAGACCAGAACCAATCCGTAGTTCAGCGTCAGGTAGATCAGTCCGGCGATAACAAAGGGACTGATGGTAAAATCCCGGGACACGATCTCCTTGGAGTTCCTCAACATCTCTCCGATTCCCAGGACAACCACGAGAGCCGTGTCCTTGACCAAGGTTATTGCCTCATTCGATATCGGAGGGAGAACCCGCTTGATGGTCTGAGGAAGGACGATCCGGCGCATCGTCTGGGAGTAATTCATGCCGATAACCCGGGCTGCCTCGTATTGCCCTCGGTCTATGGACTGAATTCCTCCCCGGAAAATCTCCGTGAAGTAGGCACCGTAATTGACCACGAAGGTAAGGACGGCCGCGGTAAACCGCTCGAATCGGAGGGCCGGAAGGAGGAGCGGGAGGCCGTAGTAGACAAAGAAGAGCTGCAATAGGAGGGGTGTTCCGCGCACCACCGTGGTGTAGAACCCCAGGGGGATCGCCAAGACGGGGCGTTTGAGGGTCTTTCCCATCGCGCAGAGGAACCCCAGGGGTAACGAAAAAAGCAGGGTCAAGGAAAAGAGCTTGAGAGTAACGGTACACCCTTGGAGGATGTACCGTGTCGTCTCAAAGAAGTAATCCACCGTCGTGTCGGATCCTTACCGGGGGAGCAGCACGTTCTCTCCGAACCACTTATCGGAGATTTCCGCAGCGGTACCGTCGGCGACCATTTCGTCGAGGGCCGCATCCACCGCCGCGACGAAGTCGGTTTCTCCCTTCCGGAATCCGATCCCGTATTCCTCTTCGGCAAAGTGATCCCGGGCGACCGCGAAGACCCCGGGCTTCTTGGAGATGTAGTATCGACCGAGGATCTCATCGACGACGACGGCGTCGATCCGGCCGGTCTCCAAATCCATCAAGGCCTGGACGTTGTCCTGATACTTCGACAGATCGGCGAAGCTTTCCATGGTCGCCGGGTCCGAATTAACCGCGTCCTCTGCGCTCGATCCAAGCTGAATCCCTACCCGGGCTCCGTCAAGATCCGACTTGGTCTCGATTCCCGAGTTCGCCTGGACGATGACGATCTGTCGGTTTGCAATGTAGGGCTTCGAGAAGTCGATCGCTTCCTGCCGTTCCGGAGTGATGGTAAGCCCGTTCCAAATAACGTCGATATCGCGGCTATTGAGGTCCAGAATCTTGGCATCCCAATCGATGGGTTGAAGGACAAGGTCGACCCCGAGGCGGTCCGCAACTTCCCGGGCCAGGTCGATGTCGAAGCCCACGATTTCTCCCGAGGCATCCCGGAATCCCATCGGGGGAAAGCTATCGTCTAAGCCCAGGACCAGCTCGCCCTTGTCTTTGATGCTCCGTAGTGAGTCCGCCTGCCCTGCGCCGGCTTCCCGGCCGCCCCCGGCGAAGAGGGCACCTGCGGTTAGCAGACACACCACCGCTGCAGTGAGTTGTTTCATAGATTCTCTCCTGAAGGTGATTTTCGGATCAGTATAGCCGAGGAGCCGCCCGGTGTAAATCGAGGCGCGGCCGATGCTCGCTGCAGGGCCTATTCGTTCCGTGCCTTTGTTATCCTCTCCACCTGGCGAGTCAGCGAGGTCTCCCCGGCAAAGTCCCCCGGGCCGGCCGAATGCAGGGGGATCGCCTTGCCGACTTTTCCACCGGCCTTTGCTACCCGGTCGCTGAGTTGCCCGTGGACCCGGTCGCTGTCTTTTCCCTCCGGGTCCGCCTGGAGGGTGATGAGATTCACTGTCTTTCCGGCGAGGTGCGCGCCGTCCAGAAAGGCGTTTGCCGCCGGGGTTGCCCGGGATGCCCAAATCGGGGTGACCAGCCAGACGGTGTCGACGTCCCGGATGTGGTTCCAGGGATTCCCGGCCAGCCTTGACCCCTTGTTCCGGAGCGCCTTCATTACGCCCCAGAGTATCCCGAGCCCCTTCCTGGGTCCCCGGGCTTCCACCAATTCGATTGCTTCGGTATCGAGCCGTCCGGCAAGTTCCTCGGCGACGAAACGGCAGTTTCCGTAGATCGAGTAGTAAACAACCTTCGACGACATGGTTCTTCTATCATACACCCACATACCGCTTTCCGGGCGCATGTGCTATTCTGTGGCCCGGAGGAGAGCCATGCCCCACGTCGCCTTAGTAGGAGACTCTGTGTTTGACAACGCCGCCTACGCCGCGCCGGATCCCGGTGTACAAGCCCGTCTCGGTCAAGAGTTGGGATCCGGTTGGAAGGTTACCCTCTTAGCGGTAGACGGTAGTCTAACGCGCCACGTGCACGAGCAGCTGGCCGGGATACCCGAGGAAGCGGATTGGCTCGTCCTCTCTACCGGCGGAAACGACGCCCTTGGCCACCAGGAGCTTCTGGTCGCGGAGGCTGCAAGTTACGCCGAGGTGCTCACCGTATTCGGCGAAGCGATAGACCGTTTTGCCACAGACTACGAGACGCTCCTCAAGGCGCTTCTGAGGCTTAACGAGCGAACCGCGGTCTGTACCATCTACAACGGCGACCTCCCGGCTCCCTACGGCGACGTAGCCCCGGTAGCGGTGTCTCTCTTTGACGACGCGATCTATCGCCTGGCGAACCGTTACGGTTTGCCGGTAATCGATCTTCGGACTGTCTGCACCGACCCGGGGGACTACGTCAACGGCATCGAGCCCTCCGGAGCCGGAGGGGCAAAGATCGCCGGAGCCCTTCGTGACCTTCTCCTCGGCTCCGGCCCGCCCGCCCGCTAGATATACTCGACTTCGGGTATGTTGTTCAGAACGAAGAGCACACTTTCTATTCCGGCTGCAGTTTCCCGCAATCGAGGCAGATAGCGCCTGGTTTCTTCGCTATCCGGTTTTGCCATCCCGAGAAGAACCAGGGCGGCATCCGACGACTCCGCCGCCAATACTTCGGGAATCGACCGTCGGTCTTGGTTTAAGACCACCTTCGGTACCGCCTTAAGCCGCAAATCGTTTATGGTGGCTACCAGGCGGGCCTTCGCAGCATCCTTCTGCTCCGGCTCGGAGACTATCGTCGCGAGGTGGATTTCCGGAGGAGGAGTCACACCGCCTTGAAGCAGGTGCGCAAGGACGAGCATCAGGCGAACGTTGTTCTCCCGGCCGCCCCACCAGACGACTATCGGTCCGCGAATCGCAGTCCAGGGACGGGGTGCCTTCTTCAGCAAAAGAATGTTTCGGTCGATTTCGGATAGCCGCTCCATCATCGCCGCGAAGTCTCGATCCCGGCCCGAAGGGGCCGGAAGACCCAGCATAACGGAGTTGTAGGCACCCCCGGCGAATGCAGCCGCCTGGGAGGCTACAACGACCCCGTCGTAGAATGCCGCGGTTTCCACCACGTGGGGAAAGGTGTTCGGTTGTAGAAGGCCCTCGGAGAAGCTTTCGAGCTCCTGGTCCAACGCCCGGCGCTGTTCCCTTGTATCTCCCCGGCCTCTCTCGACCATCCCGTAGATCGCAAGGGCTCCGCCTCTCCGGGTCAGCATAGCGCCTGTCTCCATCAGTGTTCGGTGGGACTCCGTGTCGGAGGCAAAGACCTGGACTAGGGGACGCCAGTTCTTTCCCGAGGCGCTTCGGCGTTTTGCCAGGCGGCGGGAAACACCGAAGAATACAGCCGTCCAGAAACCTTCCCAGACTCCGCCATGTACGGCCGGGGCGACGGCGGAAAGCTTTTTGCGCAAACCCAGGTAGACGTATATTGCGACCACCGCCACGAGGGCTACAACGGTGGAGACCACGTTGATAAGAAACATGACGGCGACGCAGCCTACGGCGCCGAGGAAACTAACCCACCAGGGAACGCGAATCGCCGGACGGAAGGAGGGGTTGTCCACAAGGCGTTCCATGCCCGCCGAAAGGTTCAGGACGCCGTACGTCGTCAAGAAGAACATCGTGAGAACCTCGGCCACGGCATTTAGGCTTCCGAGGAGAATAGCCGTGAGCGCGAGGCCAATCGATACCAGGAGAGCCAACAATGGCTCCCTAGTCGGACCGACGCCTTTTCCGAACAATCTCGGGATCACCCCGTCGATGCCGAGCGCTTGGAGGGTTCTCGGCGCCGCAAGGAGCGATCCGATGGCGGAGCTCAAGGTTGCGCCCATCACACCGGCGGTGACCAAGACAGGCCACCTCGATGCGTCCCGGAGAGCCGTGGAGGCCCCGAGGTCTTCCCGAGCGACCGAAAAGGCGAGCATGACCGGGACCAGAATATAGACGGCGAAACCGGCAGCTACCGCCAGGAGTGTTCCCCGGGGAATGCTCTTAGCCGGTTCCTTTAGGTCCCCGGACATCGATACTCCCGCTAAGATTCCGGTTACCGCAGGAAAGAACACGGCGAAAACGGCCCAGAACCCGAGACCTTCGCCGTAGGACGGAGTCAGATTCGTGTGACGAAACTCGAACCCGAAGGCGATCGACACGAAGCTCGCGAGGATGATCGCGAGGATGACGTACTGCAGGCGAATCATGAAGCGCGCGCCGACGAGACCGAGTACCGCCAAGAGCAGCATGGTCGTGATAGCCACGGCTGTCACTGACCATCGGGGTGTAACCGCGGTAAACGCCTCGGCAAAGCCAATAACATAGAGGGCAATCGACAAGGCTTGGCTGAGGTAAAGGGGTAGCCCAATCCCGCCCCCAGCTTCGTAACCAAGTACCCGGGACACCATGAAGTAAGCACCCCCGGTCTCCATTCTCTCGTTGCTCGCGATGCTCGACACGGAGAGAGCACTAATGAACGTTATGCTGTTGGCCAGGACCACGATGGCGATGGTCTGAAGAAGCCCGGCGTTTCCCAATACCCAGCTAAAGCGCAGGTACATGATGACGCCGATAATTGTGAGAAAACTCGGAGTGAATACCCCGCCGAAAGTTCCGAGGGTTCGGATACGGCTGGTACCTTCGTTCTCTTGTTCCTCCTCTGAATAGACGGCGGATACGACGCGGGAAGAGTCCTCCGCGGCGCCGCTCCGGTTGCCCGGGGACAGGGAATCTCTACCGCGACGGAGGGCCGCAGAGGCCTTCGAGAACAGATCTTGTACGCTATACCCGCGGGAGCTTCCAGCCATTACCCCTCCTGAGAGAGGTCATTCTACCAGTGGAAACCCCTCGTGAAACAGTAGCAATTTTGCTATGCTGGGATAGCAAGGAGCACACATGTACGCCGTTGTTTTCTACACCGCCGGACCCGAGTGGAAGAAGGGACGACCGGCCCGGGAACAGGAATTGGAGGCGCATAAGGCCTATCAGCTATCCCTCGCCCGGGACGGGCGCCTCAAGCTCGGAGGTCCTTTTGCGAACATAGCCGGTGGGATGTCTATCCTCCGGGTGGAGAGCCTCGAGGAAGCCCAGGCCCTCGCCTCCAAAGACCCGGCGGTAACCTCCAAGGTGATGCGGGCCCTGGTACAACAGTGGGAGCCCTCCTTCGGGGAGGTGATCTAAGCGGCTCCCGGAGCGCTGTCGTACGGATTCCTCCTACAGCCCACAGCGCTTTGTGCGGCCTCCCACGCCTCCTTGGTTGGTGTATCATAGTGACACAGTCAGGTATTACAAAATAGTTGACATTTTGTATCTTCGGGTATAGAAATGCTTTGGCGGGTCTGCTTTGTCCATTCTATTACCATCGATCCCCCGCCTAAACCAACTCGGAGAGAAAACATGGAACCAAAGAAATCGGGAAGGAGGAGATGCACCGTCATTCTGGTCGCA